>CAZEEC010000015.1:0-18043 GCA_964511105.1 uncultured Mesorhizobium sp. | reverse complement strand
TGTTTGGCATCAAACGCACTACCCCCAAGCAGCAGGTGTTTGGCATCAAACGCACTACCCCCAAGCAGCAGGTGTTTGGCATCAAACGCACAGGCCGGCCAGGACAGTCACCACCGGCCAGCAAGAGCGCACCACCAACAGCCCGCATCCAGACCTGAACAGCCTCGACCCCCACGGCTTTCGCGGGCTCCAGGAAGAAGCGAGCGGGCAAACACACCAATGCACCCCTGGTGGTCCCATTGCTTGCCCGCATTGGCATTTAACCGCTTGACCCGCCGCTAAAAACAGCGGACCCCGGCGCGGACCCACTTACGCGCCTTTTCCTGTCGCATCCGCTTGCCTGTCTTGGACTTTTCGCGGCCCCCGCATCGGTGCCCCTTGCGGCTCCCCGGAAATCTGCTTTTCTGGATGTATGGATGACAGGAAACTACAACTGATCAAGGCGCGAGTTCCGGCGGATGTCGCCGACGCAATCCGCGCCCATGCGGAAGCCCGGCGTCTGCCGCTGGCTGTCATCCTGCGTCAAGCACTCGCCGAAAAAATCGATAGAGAGACAACGGCGGGTGTGTTGGACGAACGCGCCGAACTCGCTGCGCAGGCGATCAGGAATGCAGCCTCGGAACTGCATCAGGTCGCGCTTGAAGTCATCGACGAGCTAGCCCAAGCAGCGGCGCGCGCGGACCAGCGCATCAATCTGTTGCTGGATGCGATGCAGGCACCCGCATCAGCACCGACGCCAGCGGCTCCGTCAGCACCCGCATCAACACCCGCGTCGCGGCCGTTGCCGCCTGGCGCCGCGCCCCGATAACCAAGGAGACCGACATGCTCATGTTCACCGCTCGCTACTCGTTCGCCAGTCACTTGATGCGCTGGCTTGGTCGCGTCCTCATCGCTCGGCCGGCAACACTCGGCGTGCCGGAAGACTTCTATGCCGAACCCGGCGACCGGCAAATGCCGACGCGCGAGCAAGCAGCCGACCCGGACGTGCAGCGAGCGCGCATCCGGACCGATGCTATTCGCCGATCCCTGTCCGGTCGGGTCGCCGTGCTGGCCAGCATCGCTTCGTTCGCCGTCTGCGCAGCGCTACTGACCCTGTCGGCTGCGTTCAGTGGCGGAGGTAAGTCCACAGCGATGGATCCGGCACTGGCCCAGCAGTGCGCTGGACTGGCGCAGCTCGGCGGATTGCGCAATCCGATACAGCAGCAGTTCTTTGAAGCCAACTGCCGGCGCTGATCAAAGCGAACAGAACCAGGAGACAAAAGATGAACACGAATACTAACAGCATCAGCGCGCCAACTTGGCGCCAGCGCCTCACCGCCTGGCTTGGTATCAAACAATCGATCGCATCAGGCGAACGCGAAGGCCACGAGCTGACCGAGCGTTGGGACATTCCCAGCGGCGAAGACGTGCCGCACGACCTGCGCAACACCAAGCCGCAGTATTTTCTCACGCGTGACGGCTCGCCGGTCAGCGCTCGCCTTTCGCCCAATGACCTGGCGGAGGGCAGCCAATCGCCGGCCGTGTCTCTGCTGTTCGCCGGCCTGCCGATCTGCGTTGCGCTGGCGATGCTGTTGCAAGGCTCGCTTTTGCTGTCGCTTGTTCCAGTCCTGATCGCAGTGGCTATCCTGGTCGCAATCTACCAGTCGACAGAGACGTGGTTCTGGGCGCTCATCGCCGGAGCGCTCGGCGTTGCCGTGCCGACTGCCGGCGGTGCTGGGGCTGCGTCAATGCTCGGTCCTTTCGGCCTCCCAGTTCTTGGGGGCGTGGCCTTATTCGTCATCATCGTCGCCGGCCTGACGGCAGAGAACTGGAAAACCGGCGTCAAGACTTCGCTGGGAGTGATCGCCGCGCTTGGCGTGGCGTCGGCCGTCTCGATGGTGTTGCCACCGTGGCTTTCTCAACTGGCTTGGCTCGGCTTCGGCTGCGTGCTGCCCGTCATTTATATACGTTCTCTGGAGCGCGCCCGCGCATTGGACCTGGTTGCAGCAACGCATCGCGCAAACATCGAAGCCTATGCCGGCTTGGGCCGTGCACACATCCCGGCGAGAGAGCAGCAGGCTAACAATGCTCGGCGGGATACCTCCGCGTTTTTCACGTTCGGCCGCTCGACCGGGCACGGCGAGCGTTTGAGAGATCCGTTCGCTCCTGCCGCCGGCCAGACGGTAGGCATAACGGCACGCGACATGAGCACACACGTCTTAGTGATCGGTTCGACCGGAACCGGCAAGACCTCTTGTGCCATTCGCCCGAACATCCGCCGCTGGATGGAAACGAAAAGCGGCGGTGTGGTCGTTATGGATGGCAAGGGCGGAATGGCGGGCGAGTTCCGAAACACACCGGAATATGTGCTCGTTGAGCCGGGCCAGGCGGATGTATCGCTTTTTGAAGGCTTGACTCCTCTGGACGCAACTATGTCCCTGTTGCCGTCTGCGATCAAAGATGGCAACGACAAGCACCAGTTTTTTACAAGCAGCGGGCGAGAGATGCTGTTGCACGGGCTGATCTTGCTTGATGCGCTTGTGAGGGTGGAGAGCGCCAAAGTCGAAAGTGACACAGATAGGTCATGGCATTGGACACTGCACGACGCTCAGGCGCTGTTGGCACGTATGCAGCGTGCAAATCCCGAGCAGAGCGAGAAGGCCGACGAAATCCTGTCATATGTCAAGCGGGAACCGGAGTTTGGCAAGGGCGGGATCCTCGACGATGCCGTGGCCTATTGGGAACAAACGATCGTCGGGATGGATGCGGAGACCAAATCCAACATATGGGCGACGGTTGGCTCATGGATTTCGCCCATTCTTGGCGATGAACGCCTTCTGCCGTGGGCGAAGCTCGAACACGGTGCTGACGTCACGGTTGCGCTGCGTGGCGGCGCTGTCGGTGTCTGCCTGCCATCGTTTATCTATGGTGCTGCGGGTCAGGCGGTTCAGCGGCTGATCAAGCAGCGCATCTTTACCGCGCTGCGACGCCGCGCTGATCGCGATGGCGTCGCCGGCCGCAAGCACTGGTCAGAGGACGGCGAAACGCCTGTTCTGATGGCAATCGACGAAGCGCAAGAGTTGGTCGGCCAGGCTGACCTGGAAATGCTGCCGGTGGCGCGCTCGTTGGGTTGCGCTGCGCTTTACGCGACGCAAAACCTGGATAGCTTCACTGTGCGCTTCGGCCAAGCTGCGGCGCTCCAGTTTGTCGATGCTTTCCGTTCCGTCGTGTCGTTCGCCAGTTCGGAAGCAACACTGAAATGGGTGCAAGCGCGCCTCGGCAAAATCCGCGCGCTTGTGTTCCCGGCTGGCGCAAACATGATCGGATACGGCGAGACCCTGGTTCGGGCTGCTGGCTCGCCCATCTACGACGATAAGCACCCAGGCGCAGCCCTGTTTCGCCGTCTCCGACGCAAGGGCGCGGGCGCAATCCGCACCGCGCGCGATGGCAGCAACCTGGCCCTCGGCGGTCATGCGAGCTGGCGAGGCATCGAAGCCGACAGCGGCGACCTGCTGATCAACGCTGTTGATCGAGGCCAATGGCAAACCCGAAATGTCGTCGAGGACGAAGACATTGGCGCCGCCACTAGCCGGCCATTTACAGCCATCGTCCAGGTCATGCGCGGCGGTGTGATCCGCCGCGACATCATCGAAATGACACCCGACTTCGGCGTGATCAAACCCAACTCAACGGAGGAGGAGAACAACAATGGATGACAAACAAGGAACGCTTAAAAGCTTTTCAGATCGCATCCGCGCCCGCAGGGCGCAGAATGAAGGAGACGGTGCGCCCAAGCTGGCCCTGCGCCCACCTTGGGAACGCCTGGTGCCGCAAGGGCCGGGCCTGGGCGACGGTCAAGGGCCGGCGGAAGTGCTCGTGCGCGAGCGCGTCAAGCATCAGCCGCCAGCCCCTTCGGGCCGCAAGCGCAAACTGTGAGGGATGCCGCCATGCGAACGCTGATCATCACTCTGACGACTCTGGTATCACTGGCATTCGTGAGTGATGCACAAGCGCTTTCTTATCTCGCCAGCGAGGCCGGCGGCCGAGCCGTGGACATCCACGGCCAGCCGCTGGCAGGCGTTCGCGTGTCCGCGAAGCATGGCGCGAGCGGATCGGGATTTTCCCGCACAACGAATGGCAGCGGGCGCTACGTCCTGCGCGGTCTACGCATCGGTCAGGGTTATATACACACCGCTTCCAAGCCTGGCTTCCGGATCGTCGAAGCGCACGGGCAGCGCCAGATACTGCACCGCTTGACTTCGTTTAACCCGGTAATGGTGCCTGTCGCTCATGACGGTTGTGTTGATATGGCCTGGACTAAAGCTCGCTGGCGCTACACGCTGCCAGACGGTTTCGCCGCTTGTCCGACGGACTGACGGCAATGCTCGTAGTTTCGACATGCGCTAGTGCGGAAGTGCTCACTGCTCCTGATGCAACCGGGATTGCCTATTGCGCCGCATGGTTGCTGTCGGCGCTCCGTCGCAAGCCGCGTTGGGCTTCTACTCTGCGTTTCGACCCTGCGGGTGCTGCCGTCGCTCGTAACCGACCGCTGTCCTGGCTGCGCGCAATCCCGCGCGAGTTGCAACAGGAGCAACATCATGAGCACCACCGCCCTCTCCGCGCGTCGCTTCGACGCATACGCCGTTCGCAAGTATGCGGACAAGACCACCGGCGAAGAGCGCACCGACTGGCAGCGTATCGGCGTCGCCTGGCGTCACACCGATGGCCAGGGACTCAACATCCACCTGACCGCATCCCCGGTCGATGGCACCATCGTCCTGCGGGTTCCGAAGCAGCGCGAGGCCTCGAACGAGGCGAACGACGCTCCGGCGAAGAAGCCGGCACGGAAGCGGGCGGCGGCTTAAGCCGCCGCTTCCCCTTGCGCAGATGGCAGGGCCTCGCGCCCTGTCGCTGCCATGTCCAGCAAGTCCCTCAAGACCTGCTCGCCCCAGGCACGCGCGCAGCGCGTTTGATTGTCGCTTGGGTCTTCCGCCAGCGCCTGCTCGCAGCGCGCCAGGAAATCACGGGCTCGCGTCAGTTGTTGATCGATGTCCACCGCCGACAGTTTGCCGCCGCGTCCATCCGCTCGCCATCGGATTTTTCCGAGCTGGCGATCGGAACCCTTCTCGGCGTCTCGTCAGACATGTGCCGGCAGGTGTCGGCACCAGGAGAATGCCATGTTTGCTGTTGACTTCCCGCCAGAGATCCCAGCCGTGGCCGACCTGTCGCCGGAAGTGGCGCAGCGGGCAGCAAGGGCCGCCGGTTGCACAGGCGAACGGCCCCGGAAGCTGTTGATTGTCGATATGTCCCGGCCATCCAGCGAGCCGAGGCTTTGGGCCTATGACGTCTCTAATCCGCGTTCGCCGCGGCTTCTGACCCGCGATTGGGTTGCGCACGGCGCTGGCAGCGATCCTGGAAAAACCGGGCTGCCGAGTATTTTCGGTGCCGAGCCCGAGAGCGGCCGGACAAGCTTGGGCTTGTATCGCGTCGCTGAGCGCTACAAGGGCGTGCATGGTGGCAGCTACCGCCTTGATGGCCTTTCTTCCGGATGGAACGACACCGCGCGGGATCGTGCCGTGGTTCTCCATCCTGCCGGCTACGTCCGACCAGGACGCGTTGGCAGGTCGCTCGGCTGCCCGGCCGTGCGCCATGAAACACTGGCTGACTTGGAAGCTGCCGGCTTCGGCTCGGGCGCGCTGATTTGGATTGACGGGCCTGGCGCGGAAATGGCCGAGGTTGCGTCCTGTCCAGCCGGTGCCTGTCGGGCACCATCAACACCCTGGCCGACTTCAACACCTGCCGGCATGTGCATGCAGGTCGGCAGCGTATGAAGCCAGTTTTGCCGCCGCCAACCACCAATGACCTGGTGCGTTTGCTCGATGCGGCTTGCGCTGCCGAACGCGAGCTGGCCTGGTCGGACGAGAACGCACGCGCCGAACGGACCGCGCTGCGCGATGCGGCGCAGATGCGCTATGGCAGCGCACTGACCCGCGCCTTGCTTCACGGTCGGATTGACCTGGTCGGGTATCGCCGGCTGCTCGGTGACGCAGTCCTGGCCCTTTCGGCAGAACGTGATGCCATTACTATCTATCGGACGCCACTGTTTGCGGAAGCCGAGCGAGGACATTGGCAGCTGCGCGACGAGCGTGACCGCAAGTTGCTGCGCGCCTGGCGCTGGGCACGTTGCCGAGCGATGGCCTGGTCGGCGCTGGCGCGCGTGCGCGGTGCATTTTCATGGCACAGCCGCAGATAATCTCAACGTTCGGCCGGCCGCCGGTAAACACGGCGCCGAGCGTCTATGTTCGCCGGCTTGATCATGGCCTGCTGTCAGCTATCGCTGGTTTTGCCGGCGGCTACGCGGGTGCCAGCTGGCTGGTCTGGGCGCAGCCACTGGCCGGCGCGTTGGACGGCCTGCGGCTAATCGCCTGGTGGTTGTCGTTCGGCGCTGGGCCTGCACCAGAAATCTGGCGCGAAATGCAGTTCGCGCCGTGGCCTATTGCCGCGAAAATGACCGCCATGCTGGCGGCCGGCATTGCCGGCGGCGCTTTTCTGGGCCGGCGGGGCCTGCGGCCGTATTGTGGCCTCCGGCACATCGCCGGGCCGCGCTTGCTTGTGAATGAAGATGCAGTGGCAGCCGGTCGCCGCGCGGCGGCGTCCGAGGGCGAACCCTTCCTGGCGCTCGGTCCGCTGCCGCTTGCAAAGCAGCGCTGGACCAGGCACATGCTCGTCTACGGTTCCGTTGGATCCGGCAAAACACAGGTGTTATTGCCGGTCTTACAGCAGGTCATTGCTGATCGCCATCGAGTGCTGATCTATGACAGCAAGCTGGATATGACATCGTATTTCCCAGAGGCCGCGTTGCTGTCGCCATGGGATGCGCGCAGCAGATGGTGGGATATCAGTTATGACATCCGCACACCCGCCCAGGCTTCGACGTTTGCTTCGGCGATCATCCCCGTTGAAGACGGGCCGAACAAATACTGGTCAGTTGCAGCACAACAACTGTTGTTCGGCACCTTGCGCGGCTTGATCCCGGTCGGCCCCGGCAAATGGGGCTGGGCGACACTGGCGCGCCGACTGGCGGAAGACCAGCCGGCCTTCGCCCATCGTTTGCAGCAGGACTATGCACGCGCCGCCCCACTGATTGCCGGCGATGGTCAAGCAGCACAATCCGTCATGGCAACCCTGGCCGCTTACACGCGGCCGATCGACGACCTGGCCGCCGCTTGGGGCAACGGAGAGGGTCGCAAACCGTGGGCTTGCTCGATCTGGGCGCGCGATGATTTTCGCGGCGCGCCAGCGGTCATCATGCAAGCCGGGCCGGATCAGGCGCTGACACGCGCTTATGCCGGTGCCATCGTCAATATGTTGGTTCCGGCAATCATGGGCCTGCCAGATGACGAGTTGGGCCGGAACATGCTATTCGTCCTCGACGAGTTTCCCAGCCTCGGTCGGATCGAGGTCGGACCGCTGATCGATCGCGGCAGAAGCAAAGGCGTCAGCGTCGTTTTGGGCTTGCAAGACCTTGCGCAGGTGCGCGCCGTCTACGGCGATCACATGACCCAAGCGATCCAGTCAATGGTCGGGACAAGCGTGGTCTGCCGGTTGCAGCAGGGGCAGACGCGCGACCAGGTAGCCGACGCCTACGGCCGTCAGCGCCTGGCGATTACGCCGCACGGCGGCGGACCGACGCACGAAGAAACCCGCGCTGTCATTACCTCGCCCGAACTGTCGGCACTTGGACCCTTCCGGTCAAAGCGCTTCGACGCTGGCTTTGGCATTCGCGCGATCGTCGGCGGTCTCGGTGCCGATGTGCTAACTGTGGATTTTCCTGGCGTAAAGCTGGCCCGCAAGCACAAGCCGTTCTTGCCGGCAGCCTGGACGCTGCCGGGTGCGATCGGAAAAGACGAAGAGGCAGAAGCCCCGCCGCCGGAGGTGAGCATTCCGGCGGCGCCTCCGGCTATAGAGGGGCCTGCGGCGCCTTCCGATGATGCGCTGGCGATCGCTTTGCGGGAGAGGCTGGCGGCGGGGCTGGTGCGGTTGCAGCAATGATGTCGGTCATTGCGGGTCCGCGTGTTTCGACTAGTCTGAAATGATGGAGGACGGTCATGCTCAACATCACCAAAATCACGCCCAGAGGCAAGGCAGCAAACTCCGGCGCGGCCATGCTCGAATACCTCAAAGCCACCGAATACTATCGCGACAAGGACGGCGCCGACCGTTCCTCATCGATCTGGTTCGGCGCCGGTGCTGCTGCGCTTGGTCTTGATGGTGTCGTAGCCATCCAAGACATGGACAAACTGGCTTCCGGCTTCGATCCGAAGACCGACGCGCCACTCGTCCAGAACGCCGGTGAAAAGCCCGTCTGGCGTCCGGAGAAGGACAACCAGGGCAATGTCCTGCTGGATCGCCACGGCAAGGAACGCGGCCGCTGGGACGGTCGCATACCCGCTTTCGATCTTACGTTCTCCGCGCCCAAATCGCTGTCCGTGCTGTTCGCCGCTGCCGAGGGCGAAACCCGCGACAGCTTGCTGGCCGCACACTCCGAAGCTGTGCGGGCAACACTTGGCTACCTGGAACAGCGATTGGAAACCCGGCGCGGCAAGGGTGGGCGCGACGTGCTTGCGATCGAAGGTATGGCGGCGTCGCTGCATACTCACTTCGCCAGCCGCGAGGTGCGGGGCGATGGCGAGGTGTCGCAAGACTGCGGCGACCCGCAGGTTCATACACATGCCTTGCTTTACAACGTCTGCAAGGGAGCCGATGGTCAGTGGGCCACGATCGACGGCAACGAGCTTTTCGCGGAGCCGAAAGCGCTGGGTGCGCTCTATAGATCGGAACTCGCCGCTAACCTGAAATCTCTCGGCTACGGCATCCAGCAGGAGCGCCAGATCGGCGAGGACGGCGAGCCGACCGGCGATGTCTACTATGAAATCGCGGGCGTATCACAGGAGATCCGCGATCACTTCTCCAGGCGTCGGCAGAGCGTTGAAGCGTATATGCGCAATCACCAGGTGGACGCGCAGCAAGCCGCGCTGGCGACCCGGAAAAACAAGGACGAGCCGACATTCTCCGAGTTGTCGGAGATCTGGCAGCAAACGATCGATGGGCTACGCCGCGACAATCCCGACCTGCTGCCGGACACGGCCGCATTGCGGCAGCAACCCGACCAGGTCCAACCGCTCAACGATCAACAGATCGTTGCGGACCTGGAAGCCAACAACGCTGTTTGGACCCGTCACGACCTGCTCAAGCATTTAGCCCAGGAGCGCCCCGGCTTGCGCATCGCGGACCTGGTGCAGGAAGTCGATGCCTTCGCTGGGCGCAACGGCATCGAGCGTGTAGCGCCCGAACAGTTGCACATCGACGATCAGGGCCGCAACCTGGCGAAGCGCCACACGGAGGACCGGTTTGCGTCACAGGCGATGATCGCCGTTGAACAGCAGATGCTGGCGCGTGCTGAAAAACGCATCGCCGACCGCCAGCACGTCCTGCCGGCAGAAGCGGTGGGTGCGGCTGTGCAGCGATACGAGCAGACGAAGGGCTTCACGCTGGCCCAGGAGCAGCGGGTGGCCGTGGATCACTTGACACAAAAAGAAGGCGGCGTGTCGATCCTGGCCGGCCGCGCTGGCACTGGAAAGACCAGCACTATCGGCGCGGCGGTTGAAGCCTGGCAAGAAGCAGGCTACCAGGTGCAGGGGCTTTCGACCGCCTGGCAGGCGGCGAAGAAGCTGCAAGCCGAAAGCGGCATACAGTCGCGTTCCATCCAATCGTTCCTCGGCCAGCTCCGGCACGGCAAGACCAGCCTGTCCCAGAAATCCGTCATCATCGTCGATGAAGCCGGCATGGTCGGCACGCGCGACCTGGCACGGGTGCAGGAAGCGGTGGACAAAGCAGGCGGCAAGCTTGTCTTGATGGGCGACCACCATCAGCTGCAATCGGTTTCTGCAGGCGGGCCGCTGCGTCTGCTGGCGCAGAAGGTAGGCAGCGCCACGCTGGGCGACATCCGCCGTCAGCAGTGGCGGGAAGGATTGGATGCAGCCAAACAGTTCTATGACGCACCGGACCGCTTGCGCTCGCGGTCCGAGAACCGAGAGCTTGGCAACGAAATCCTGGCGAAACTCAAGCGCGCCGCGACCATCGTGCCGGCGGAGAGCATCAAACAAGCTCGGGAAGACCTGACCGCCGATTGGCTTGCGGACAAGCGGCCAGCCGGCGACAAGCTGATTATTGCTGGCACGCGCCGGGACGTCGATGCGCTCAACCAGAACATTCGCGAGGGGCTGCGATCGTCTGGCCGGGTCGGCGCTGTTGACCATACGATTTCAGTTCAGCGGGGTAGCGCTGCCGCTGCCTCAATGCCAGTAGCCGAGGGCGACCGGCTGCGCTTCAGTGCGAAGGATCGCGACCTCGGAACCGTTAATGGAACAGTCGCGGTCGTGGAACGGATTGTTACAGCCGCTGGCAAGCCGGCAACGATCCACGCGCGCATCGAAAGCGATATCGCGGCGGAGAATGGCCGGCGGATAGCCTGGAAAGCCGATCAGGCGGTCAATGTCGGCCACGGCTATGCCATGACCGTGCACAAGAGCCAGGGCCAGGGCGCGCCTTCGGTTTACCAGCTCGCGCACCGAGGTATGACGGACCGTCACTTGCAGCTAGTCGCTTTCACGCGCGCCAAGCAGTCATTCCGCCTATACGGCTCCGACCAGGACCTGGACGAACGATTGTTGTCGGAACGAATGGCTACCGACCGCTTGAAGCTCAACGCCATCGAGCAGCGCCGGCCCCAGCCCGTGCAGGTGAAACCGCAGGTGATGCGCCGGCTGGCGGCGACGCCGGACACGAGCGACGCGCTACGCCAGCGTATGCAGGCAGTGGGCGTCAAGCTCGCGGAAGTCGGTCAGCGGATGCGGAAAGCAGTGGGGTTGGATCGCTCGATGTCGCGATAGCGATTACATCCGGGGGCCGCGCTTTGACGGCCCGGCGCTCTCCGTCTCGCCCAAACGATCAGCGATGCGGGCGGCGTCATAGTGCGCAAAGACCATGCCCCAGAACCGAAGCGCCCGCTGCTGCCTTTCACGCAGGCGGACCGAGTTGGGCGGCCGCCCACGGCGGCGCGGTGGATCAGGCTCGGCGGTTGGTGCGGCGCGCCTGGCCGGCTGTGGTCGTGGTGTTGCGCAGGCGTCCTCGTCGACCTCAACCAGGTTATCCAGCGCAGCGGCCAATGCGGTTATGGGGACGAGCCAGCGACCGTTGATATGCCGGCGCAAGCCGGGGACGATCTTGCCGGCTGACAGTCCCGCTCGTGTCTGTTCATAAGCGCCTGCTCCGGTGCGGTTCAGGACCATAGCCACGTCGGCTATGTCCAGCATCGCCCGGCCTGGGAACATGTCTCGCAAGATATCGAGCATCCCCATAGCCGCCTCCTTGTGACAATCCTGGGACAAAACGGGGTTGGATCAGCCTGTTTTCCGTTGGATCCAGTTGGCTCCCGTTGGGTCCGGTCGCCGCTAAGTCACTGGTTTTTCTTGATATAAATGGTGGAGCGGAGGAGGATCGAACTCCCGACCTTCGCGTTGCGAACGCGAACATAGATACTGAAAACAAGGCTTTTTTGACTTTTCGGGGACAATGCTGGGACAATATGGTCTGCGATGCAAGTAGGCATGGGCGGTAGAGCATATGGCCAGGTCCCAAAAATCGACTGCTCAGGGCGTCTACGATCGGGGGAGCGCGTGGCAAGTGAGGGTTCGGCGGCGGGACGCGGCCGGACAGTTCCACGGCATCAGTAGGACGTTTCCCTACGCGGCCGATATGCCCGCACACAGCGAGTTGAGCCGCGCGGCCGTGTTCAAGCAGGCTGCCGCCTGGGCGGCGCAGGAGCGCGCGGCGCTCCACGTCGAGAAGCGGCCGGATGCCGACCGTCTGGCGATGCAGACCTTGGGCGGATGGTTGGAGCGCTACGAAGATGAAATCTGTCCCGGCAAGAAGGGCGGGAGCAAAGAACAGAGTATTTGCCGGCTCTTGCGCGAGCGCTTTCCCAAGCTGTGCGCGCGTGCCGTCACAGAACTTCGCGCGCCTGACTTCGGGGGCACCGGACGATCCAGCGTTGTGGCCGTCCTGCGCGACGAATACGGCCTGGCGCCTGCGACTATCGTCCGCCATCTGGCGGTGTTGTCGCATGTCTTCACTACTGCCCTCCAAGAGTGGGATTACAACATCCCCAATCCGGTCCAGGCAGCGAAGCGGCCGGCACTGAACAATGCCCGAGAGCGAACCGTTAGCCCTGCCGAGTGGAGGGGCATCCTGGGCGAACTGCGGCAGGCGCAGCCTGCCACGATCGCCGCTATCCGCTTCCTGCGTTGGACCGCTTGCAGGCGTGGTGAGGTTGTCAATCTGCTGTGGGAGCACATCGATCTGAACAAGAAGACGGCGATGCTACTCGATACAAAGTCGCCGAAAGCGGGCAAGATCGAAAGCAGAGAGATCCCCTTGCCGGCGGAAGCACTCGCCGCGCTGCGCGCCTGCTACACGGGAAAGAAGCCGCCCGCCAGCGGGCCAGTTTTCAGCGTGGACGGCAATAAGCCGCTTGCCGGTGACACGATCACGCAGGCTTGGGAGCGTGCGTGTGAACGGGCCAAGATTGAAGATGCGGTGCTGCATGATCTTCGGCACACACGGACGACAGAACTAGCGGCCCTGTTGCCGATGCAGAAGGTCATGCGAATAACAGGCCATTCTGATCCGAGAACGATGTTGCGCTACTACAACCCAACGGCGGAAGACCTGGGGCGCGAGTTGGAGGAAGCCGAAACCGCGAGGACGCAGGCGGCAGGCAAGAAGGCCAAAGCTGCACGCGCGCGCAATAAGCTGGACGAATAAGACCGCCTGCCAGCAGCGACAGGCGGTCTGATGGATGCGGGCGCCTCCTTCGCCCTGGCCCTGGGATCGTTACCAGCGCCAGCTTGCAGCGGCACCGATGGAACGCTCGCCGCCGCCAGCAAACGCTGCGCCGATGCTGATTGAAACGCGGTCGGCAACCTGCCGCTGATAGACTGCTGAGATGGCGCTCTCGCCGCGATAGTTCGCGAAGCCCATAGCGAATCGGTTGTCGCCTGTGCCATCGTTGCCGGCGGCGTTCGCAGCCGTCAGGCCCAACGCGCTGGCGGTCGCGCCGGCACGGGCAATCCGCTTGTCGAGCACGGCAAAGCGCTGGTCGGTGTAGGCATTGGCATCGCGCAGAACTCGTTCACCGACGGTATCGGTGTAGCGGTTTGCTTCGCGCAAGGTGTGCTCGGACAGATACTCTGCATACTCGCGTGCCTCGGCGATATGATCGTCGAGCTGGCCGCGATTGACTGCATGATCGCGCTCGATGCCGTCAGCAACATTGCGGATCTGCGTGCCGGTGACTTCTGGCCCCTGCAACGTCACCGTCTCATAACTCTCGTCGTCGTAACGAACGACCAGCGGGTCATCGGTGCCGACAGGCCCTTCCGGTCCGGCGGGACCTTGTGGACCAGTGTTGCCGTCGTGACCTGACGGACCGGCAGGGCCAGTAGGACCAGCGGGGCCTTGTGGGCCAGTGTTGCCGTCGTGACCTGACGGACCAGCGGGGCCAGTAGGACCGGCGGGGCCTTGTGGGCCAGTGTTGCCGTCGTGACCTGACGGACCGGCAGGGCCTTCCGGTCCGGCGGGGCCTTGTGGGCCTGCGGGGCCTGCGGGGCCTGCGGGTCCAGGGGGGCCGGGGATAGCGTTGCAACCATCGGGGCACAGATTGATGATTTGCTGATACAGGTCGCCGTCGTTCGCCGCCAGGGCAGCGATGGCGTCATACACAGTCGAGTAGTCGCCTGCGCCAGGGCCAGCCGTCACAACGAACGTCGGGGCCTGGAACACGCCCATGCCGCTCCAGCCAGCGTTACCACCGAACGTCGCGGCCACGGCCTGGAGCTGGCCGAACGCAGCGGCGTCGTGGTTATTCAGACCGTAGTTAACGTTGGTCAGACGGCGTCGAAGGGTTTCATGCCCGAACGAGACGGTGTAAGCATCTTCGCCGATCGAGTCCGTTCCGATCGCAACAGTGGTGGGCGCTGCCTGCGCGTTTGTGCCGATGGCGACCGCATTGTAGAGGGCCGAAGATCCAGCACCGACCGCGACCGAAGGCGTTCCGATCGCGGCCGACCCGAGGCCGATTGCTACACCCTCGTTAATCGCCCGAGCGCCCATACCGATTGCGACAGCATCCCTGCCATTCGTAAACGTGTTGCCGCCGATTGCAACCCCGCCCGGGGTGTTGGCCTTAGAGCCATCGCCGATTGCAACCGTATAAGCTTCGCCGGCAATCGCCCCGCGGCCAATCGCTGTTCCGCCAGGATTAGCGCGCGCGTTTTGGCCGACAGCGGTGCCGCCAGACCAGGCATATGAACCATCGCCAATAGCCAGCGATGTCGGGTCGTTGGGGTCGGAGTTGTCGCAAACGAACGGAGGGGCGCAGTTTGCCGTGCCGCTCGGGTCCGCAGGTTTGCTGTGATCACTACGGCTATCGGACTTGTCGGCAGAAGCGTTATCGGCGTCTGCGGCGTAGCCGACGCTGGACAGTGAAATAAGAGTGGCCGCAATCAGCGCGAACCACGACGAGCGATGAAGGTTCATAGTGTTCTCCTGGAGATGTGGACTTACCACTTTCACCTTCAGGGAACCAGATTTTCGAGGAGCAGCAAGCCCCCTCTCTACCTGTCCGGAAACGCGAGGTCTTAGGGGGCGGAAAGCTGACGCTCCGAGGCCGGGACGCCCTGCCTGACGGTAGGCAGGTCGAGTATGCAAGCCGCAGCGAGGACAGCGCCAACACCCCTGGTCGTGCCGAACCATCGACACGGACACGTCCGCGTGGACGAAACCCGCCTTGCGGCCCTGGGTGTTTTAGCAGGTGGGTGGAGTTGGCGTTTTCACACGAAATCACAGGGTGATATTCAACCTCACTCCTGATTAGCCCCCATTCCTCAGCCACCAAAGTTGCTCGCTGAGATCAGAGCCTGCTCCAGACAAGGCTTCCGGCGCGTCAGCGTCGTAACCAGTCGTGCGGCGCAAAATGTGAACTGCCGTTTTACCAGAGGAGCGCTGCGCACCTTGTATGCTTGGCGACCACCCGGCTGAAGGTCAGGGCTAATCAGGACCTCACTTCGACCCCGTGTTGGTAGCAAAGCCCGAGACAAAGAAAAAAACCTATAAATACGCCCTTTCGTATCAGATACTTAGACTGGTTTTGGAGGCTACTTGGTGGCCTCTCCCACCGGCTTGCTCAAACCCGAAAGTTTAATCTGCCAGGTGCTGACTTCGCCGTTGAACACGCCTTTGACCCAGGAAGGGACTTCCGAGCGAGCTGGGATCTGTATGTCTTTCAGAGTCCTGTTGGCTTGGCGTCCATAGTTGAAGCGGTAGCGATTAGCCCGAATGACCATGCAGTAATACAACTTCTCCTGTAAGGACATGTCTTTGGGAGGGATAAGGTAATAAAGGTCTCGCCCACTATAAAACGGCTCGGGCTGAACAAAGGTTTCAAGAACGCTTCCGCCACCTGCGACGGTCATCAATCCCGCTGGAAGTGGCTTCACACCAGCGACGGCGGCAACCTTCGCTGATACTCCATTATTGCGGGCGGAGCGCGAAACAAAGTTGATACCTGCCGGATCCTGTTTCAACGCATTGAGTTCCATGTTCACACCATAATGAACAGAAAAAATACTTCCAAGCGAGACGAGTTTCGGGGCCTTACTCATTCTTCCTCCCCGCTGCTTACGATAACCCTGGCCTTCTCTTCTGCTTCATTGACGAGCTGGAACATTAAATACTTCCGCACTACGTGTTGAAAATCCATCTCTGTCAGGGTTGAATAATCGGTCTCCATGTAGGCTTCCGCACACCATTCATCCTGTTGCTCGTCATCGTATCTTACGGCTTTCAGGACGCTTTCGCCTGGCTTGACGCGTCGATTGCGATACATGTCAATCCAATGGTCTCTCAATGCGGGCCATCCTCCTTCGGCGTCTATTCGGCCCTTGTGCTTGGTCTTAATAAAACCGTCTTCCTTCCAGCATCCAAACCATGTATCACGCTTTGATTGCGCATGGGGCTTGTGCGCCGTCCACACCATAATGCAGCACACGACCCCTACCGGATAGAACAGTTCTGTTGGCATTGACATGACCGCTTCCAGCGTGTGCTCCGCTATCAACTCCTGTCGCAATGGGTTCGGCGCGATAGCGCAACCCATGGGAACAATGGCGACGCCGGTGCCGCCTTCCTCCAAAGAGTTCAGCATTTGCTGGATAAAGCGCAGTTCGTGGAGGTCAGCGGTGCCTTGGGCGAACGGCGGATTGAGCAACCCCACGTTGGCCTTATGCTTCTTGACCGCCGTAGCAATGGCATCATCAAAACAACTACCCTGATAAAGATTGGCCTTTCCGTCCCCCCTTAAGATCATGTTGCTTGCCGCCAAGGCAAACATGTTCGGTTGTTGCTCAATCCCGATAAGGCCCTTGCTTTTGATACGCGCGCGCTCTTGCTCGGTGGTGGCCCCCCTCATCATCTCAGACATGGCCGAGACGAGAAAGCCGCCAGTGCCAGCGCAAATATCCAGCACGGTAGACTTCTTGTTGACGTTTGCGAGATAGGCGAACAGTTCGGTGATATGCCGGGGCGTCAGGACAATGCCGAGCGCCTTCTTGTCGCCCCCTGTATATTTCAAGAACTCGCCGTAGAAGTGCCCGAGAATGTCGGTCCCTTCTTCTGCCGTCATCAGCGGTGCGGCTTTCTCGTGGATAAGCTTGATGAGTTCGTGAAGAACGCCTTTCGGGTATTCCCTGCTCTTCTTGGCGAGTTCAGGATGAACTGAAATGGACGCATAAGGTTGCGCCATGTTGTCCTTCTTCGCCTGCGGGATCTCCGCACGATCAATCTCGTGCTTGATGGTTTCAATCCACTTGCCAGGCAGGTCCTTGGTATCGTGTAGACCGTATGATGCAGAGAAAGCCTTGTTTTGAAGAGCTATCAGCGTGCCGCTCACAAGAAGTGGCTTCTCACTTTCCGTGAGCTTGGCGTAGTCGCGCATGAAGGAATGTAGCTCGCGGGCAAAAGCCATCAGGTCTTCAAGGCGAGCCTGTCTCACGGCAGGATCAAAGACGGCATGATCCAGGAAATCCTTCCAGGGAAGGATTTCATCGATGGGTTTACCGCTGCTCTTGCTTACCAAAGGACGCGCCTTTTTGGCACCCTTGGAATGAAGGTAGACAGACTTACGAGCAGTGGCTTCTTTCTCGCCACTCACCGCAACCGCGATGACATTGTAGCTACGGGAAAGAAGCTTTGCGTAGTGAAGCGCGCCATCTACGGCATAACGCTTTACTCGCTTCGTTGTCTCTTCCTCAGTCTCACCCAAGGCATCGTCAGCGAGGATAGAAGAGACCTTGGCACTCTCGTGATTTGAAGGCGACGCCTTGCATTCGTAGACCATCAAAAAGTCGGGAGTGTCGGCATTGCTTATCAAAAACTCTGGATAGCCTCGGCCACCTTTCGCACTTTTGCTACCGTTCTTGAGTAAACGTTTTACCTCATCGATGATGCTCTTCTGCTCTTCGACACTGATGTTGTCGCCTTCATCGTAATAGTCGAGAGCGCGCAAAGCGTTACGCACCAAGTTCTCTGTATTGCGCTCGTTGCCGCCTGCTTTCTGCTTAGCCACTTCGGCCCCCCATTCATGTCATTCCAATGTTCTGTCAGAAAGCCGTGCCATGTCAATGGCATAATAGCCTTGCGCAATGGGTCTATTCCAGACCGGATCGAAAAATCTTGTCGAGTAGCAGAATGTCCGACCAGGGCAGCGGGCCGGCTTCATTGATGCCGCCGACGAGCATCACCTTGCTGCTGGGAAGTTGCAGCATTTGGTGTTGCTGGCGAGGCAAGGTCATGCGATCGGAGACAGTAATCCATCGTGATTGCTCGGGCACGAACAACTCTGCCCAGCTCGAGGTCCAGGAGTATTGCGTGTCACCGCCGGTGGCCA
>CAZEEC010000014.1:0-29277 GCA_964511105.1 uncultured Mesorhizobium sp. | reverse complement strand
TCCGGAGACATGGGTAACAGATTGTACCTAAGACATGGGTGACCTGTGCTCGGTCTGTCGCGGCGTGGCGCGGAGAACTATGGCAGCGTCTACAGGCACCACCAGCCGTACCCTGCACAGCTGGTGGAAGGGGGCGTCAAGGCAGCCGTGCTCTCCAATCTCGCTGTCGCGGCACCCGAGCAGATCAAGGAGCCGCTGGCGGTCCGCACAGCGGGCGAGGAAATGACCAGCAAGAAGATGAAGGCCATGCAGCCGCTGCATCGGCGGCCTTTTGCCGGCGGATGATCTTGTGCCGTAGCTTTGCGGCTATGGCATCGATCACGTCGGGTCTCCTCACTTATGCCAGCCCATAAGACCTAATTCTTGGATTCGTCGTCGGGATGGCCGAGTTCGCAGAACCAGCCGCCCAAATACTTGGCCTGAGCCGATGCCGGATCCGGAATGGGCGTTTTGGCTTCCACCGCGGCGCGGAATGGCTCGCTCGTGTCGCGCGGCGAAAAGCCGAGATGGCCGGCGCCGCTATTGTCGACCGTCTTGACCTTGTTGTTGGAGATGCCGAACGAAATCGTGTGGCCGACGCGCGGCGCGGTCAGCGCCGCTTCAACCAACCGCGCGCAGTCGGCAAAGGACAGGTACGACCACAGCATGCGCCGGTCTGCCGGCTCGGGAAACGACGAGAAAATCCGCAGGCACGCGGTCTCGATGCCGAACTTGTCCCAGTAGAGCCGGCTCAAACTCTCGACGAAGGTCTTCGACACGCCGTAAAGACTGTCGGGCCGCACCGGCGCATCGACATCGATATGCGCTTCGACTTCGTGATAGCCGATGGCATGCACGGAAGAGGCGTAGACAATGCGTTTGACGCCGTGTTTTCGGGCGCCTTCATAGATGTGGTAGGAGCCGCGAATGCTGGAATCGAGGATCGTCTGCCACGGGCCTTCGAGCGAGGCGCCGCCGAAATGCACGATGGCCTCGCAATCCCTGGTCGCCTCGATCGTGGCGTCCATGTCGGAAAGGTCGAAGACGGCTTCTTCCTCATGCGCCGCCAGGTCGCCGAGAGCGGCGCGGTCGGCCAGGCGGATTGTTCTGGCGAGCGGCGCAAGCTCGGCGCGCAGGACAGAGCCAAGGCGGCCTGCGGCGCCGGTGATCAGGATGCGTTCATACTGCGGCATGATCTACTCCACTTGGGCAACGGCCGCGCTGATCCGGGCGACCGCTTCGGAAAGGACCGCATCGTGCGTCGCGGTCGAGATACGAAAATAGGGCGAGAGGCCATAGGCAGCACCCGGCACCGCCGCAACACGGCCCTCATTCAGCAAATAGGTGGCGACGGCGGTGTCATCCTCGAGCACGACGCCTTTCGGGGTTCTGCGGCCGATCAGGCCGGCGCACCCAATATAGGCGTAGAACGCGCCTTCGGGCGGCGCCAATGTCACGCCGTTGATGCCCCTCATGCCGTCGACGACAAGATCACGGCGGCGCTGGAAAGCCTCGCGAAAGCGGGCGACCTCGTCCTGCGGGCCATTCAACGCCGCCACGGTCGCGGCCTGGGCGATCGAGCAGACCGAAGTCACCGATTGGCTCTGGATCGTCGACATCGCCTTGACGAGCGGCGCGGGACCTGCCGCGTAGCCGACGCGCCAGCCGGTCATCGCATAGGCTTTCGACACGCCGTTGACGATCAGGCTGCGGTCCTTGAGTTCAGGACAGGCCTTGCCGAAGGAGACGAATTCGCGGCCGTCGAAGATGATGTGCTCATAAATTTCGTCGGAAAGGACAAGCACCTGCGGATGCCGCGCCAGCACGCTTGCCAGTGCCTTCAGCTCGGCCTCGGAATAGGTCGCGCCGGACGGGTTGCCCGGCATGTTCAGGAACAGCCATCTGGTCTTTGCGGTGATGGCCTGCTCCAAAAGGTCCGGCGTCAGCCTGAAGCCCGTCGTCTCGGGGCATTTGACAATGACCGGCGTTCCGCCGAGCAATTTCACCATCTCGGGGTAGGAGACGAAATAGGGAGCCGGCAGGATGACTTCGTCGCCGTCTTCCAGCGTCGCCATCAGCGCGTTGAAAATGATCTGCTTGGCGCCGTTGGCAACGACGATGTCATCCGCCGCGCAGTCGAGCCCGTTCTCACGCCGGAACTTGGCCGCCACCGCCTCGCGCGCTTCCGGCGTGCCGGCAGCTCCGGTATAAAGCGTCTGTCCATCCTTGGCTGCGGCATAAGCTGCTTCGATGATATGCATCGGCGTCGAAAAATCAGGTTCGCCAAGTCCAAGATCGATGACGTCGACGCCTTTGGCGCGCAGAGCCTTCGCCGCCTGCGAAGCGGCCATCGAAGCCGACGGCTTGATCGCCGACAGGCGTGAGGAAATATAGCTCATCTCTCGCTCTCCATGACGTATTCCCTGGAATGATCCTCGGCTCGGGCCGCCTCGCTGCGCCGGGTCGGGTCACCATAGCCGCCCCCGCCTGGAAGTTCGAGGATCAGGTGCCGTCCGGCTGGGACGTGCTGCCAGCCCTTGGGCCGCATCAAGGTGCCGTCATCGAGCTTGACGGTGCCGGCCGCTCCGTCGGCGCCGCCATCGCGGCCCCGCGCAGCATGGTGCACGCGGTCGAACATCGCAGAAAAGTCGAACTCGTGCCCTTCGGTAGCCGATATTTCGATAATCTGCCCCAGCCCACCGCGAAACTCGCCAGCGCCGCCCGAATCAGGTCGCAGTTCCTTGCGCCAGATCACGATCGGTCCCGTATGCTCCGTTGCCTCGATCGGCATCGTATGAACGCCCGATGGAAAGGCGGTCGCCGACAGACCATCCAGACCTGGCCTTGCTCCCATGCCGCCGGAATTGAACATCAGCACTTCCGCGTTCCGGCCCTCGCCGCCGGCCACCGGCCGCACCGAGATGTGGATGTTCCACAGTGCGCCGGCCCCTTCCGCCAGTATCTGGCCGGGAAGCGCCTTGGCAAGCGCGCCAAGCACCAGGTCCGGCACCATGTGTCCGAAGACATGGCGCAAAGCGACCGGCGCCGGCCGCACGGCATTGAGGATGTTGACCGGCGAGGAGACCGTGAAGAAGGCCAGCGACGCGGCATTGTTGGGAATGTCGGGCGCCACCACGCATTTCAACGCATAGCAGGCATAGGCCTTGCTGTAGATGATCGGGCAGTTGATGCCCCATCTGCTCACTGGATCGGTGCCGGTGAAATCGACCTCCACATGGTCGGCGCGGATTGCAACGGTCGCCGCGAGCTTGACCGGCGCGTCATAGCCATCCGTTACCAGATCGTTCGACCAGCTTCCCTTGGGCAGCGCGGAGATGCGCTCGGCCATCGCCGCGCGGGTGCGCGCGAAGATGAACGCGCCGAGGCTATCGAGAGAGGTCAGGCCGATCTCGTTCATCATCGCAACGAGCCGGCGGTGGCCGACCTCGTTGCAGGACGCGAGCGAATAGAAGTCGCCGACCACCTGGTTCGGCTCGCGGACATTGGCGCGCAGCAGCCGGACAAGATCCATATTGACCTTGCCCTTCTCGGCGAATTTCATGATCGGGATCTGGATCCCTTCCTCATAGACCGACTTGCCATCGGCGCCGAAGCCGCGGCCACCGACATCTACGACATGGGCGGTGCAGGCAAAGAAGGCGACCAGTTCACCGTTGAGAAAGGACGGCGAGACCATCGTGATGTCGTGGAGATGGCCCGTGCCGAGCCAGGGATCGTTGGTGACATAGGTGTCGCTTTCGTACATTTCCTCGCGCGGGATCGCCGCCATGAAGTGCGACACCGCTTCCGCCATCGTGTTCACATGGCCGGGCGTCCCGGTAACGGCCTGCGCCAGCATCTGGCCGTTCGGATCGAACACGCCAGCGGAAAGATCGCCGGATTCGCGTACCGAGGTGGAAAAGGCCGTGCGCAAGAGGGTCAGGGCCTGCTCCTCGACGACTGAGATCAGCCGGTTCCACATGACCTGCATGCGGATTTCGCCAAGATCGCTCATGTTCGCACGTCCTTGCGGATCAAAAGAATGGAGCCGTCGGCTTGGATGACGGCATCGAAAGGCGAGGTGACGACGGTCGAGGTCTCGCGTTCCACGAGGATGGCAGGCCCGGTTACCTGATCACCAGATACGAGCGAATCGCGCTCCACGATCGTATAGGTCTGGGGCGAACCGGTCGTTGGATCGAACACCGGCCGTGTCGCCTTCGACGTCACGGTGCGGGTACCAATCGTCAGCGCCTGCCGCTCGACAGCAGGCCTTTCGTCTGTCGCCTTGACCGACCATGTGACGATCTCGATTTCGAGCCCGTCCAGACCATCGATTGCCCGACCGAAGAAGCGTTCGTAATTGCCGCGGAAAAGCTCGGTGAGTTCCGCGGCCGCATCGTCGCCGAAGGGCCTGTCGGGCAGCCGCACGGGGATTTCCCATCCCTGCCCCGCATAGCGCATGAAGGCGGTGGTCTCGCAGGTGATGCGGCCGCTGCTGCCGGCCTCGACAAAGCTCACGGCCGACGCCTTCAGCTCGGCGAGCAGGTTGTTGATTTCCTGGCTCTCGAACCGCGACAGCCGTGTCAGCCGCGAGGCAAGCGCCTCATAGGCGAACGGCGCCTTCAAAAACCCAATTGCCGATCCGACGCCCGCACCTTGCGGCACCAGGCACTGATCGATGCCAAGCTTCTCGCACAGCCGCGCCGCATGCAATGGCGCTGCGCCGCCGAACGAAATCATCACATTGTCGGAGATGTTCTTGCCGTTCTCCACCGCATGAACGCGTGCGGCGTTAGCCATGTTCTCGTCGACCACCTCGCAGATGCCGAAGGCGGCCGAAGTCGCGTCGAGGGAAAGCGCCTCGCCGATATCGCTCATGATGGCGCGTTCGGAGGCCGCCGCATCGAGCCTGATCGCGCCGCCGGCGAAATTATCCGGGTCGAGCTTACCCAGAACCAGATCGGCATCGGTGATCGCTGGGCGCTCGCCGCCGCGGCCGTAACAGGCCGGGCCGGGCTCCGAACCCGCACTTTCCGGTCCAGTCTGGATTCGTCCCATGGGATCGACCCATGCGATCGAGCCGCCGCCCGCCCCGATTTCGATCATCTCAATGACGGGGATCGAGATCGGCATGCCGGACCCCTTGCTGAAACGGTAGGTGCGCGCGACCTCGAAGGTGCGCGCCGTTTGCGGGGTGAAGTTGTCGATCAGGCAGATCTTCGCCGTCGTGCCGCCCATGTCGTAGGAGATGACCTTGTTCAGTGCGAACCGGTTGGCGATATCAGCCGCGAAGATGGCGCCGCCTGCGGGGCCGGATTCGACCAGCCGCACCGGAAATTCGGAGGCGGTTTCAACCGAAATAAGGCCACCGCCGGAATGGATCATGAAGACCGGACAATCGGCGCCCATATCCTTTAGCCGTACCTGAAGGCGCGCCAGATAATCAGCCATTTGCGGACGCACGTAAGCATTGGCGCAGACCGTGTTGAAGCGCTCATACTCGCGCATCTGCGGCGAGACTTCCGAGCTGATCGAGATCGGGATGCCGAGCCTGGCGGCCAGGATGTCCCGGGCGCGCCGCTCGTGGGCCGCGTTGGCGTAGGAGTGGATGAAACCGATGGCGACGGAACTGAACCCGCCTTCGCCGATGTGATCCGCGATCCGTTCGAGGGCGTCTTCGTCGAGCGGCTGCAGTTCCTGGCCTTCGGCGCCGATGCGGCCCTTGACCGTGTAGCGATGCTCGCGGGGAATAAGCGGCGACGGCAGCTTCAGATTGAGATCGTATTGCTCGAAGCGGTTTTCCGTTCGCATCTCGATGACGTCGCGAAAGCCCTCGGTGGTTACCAGGGCCGTCTTTGCCCCGCGTCGCTCGATCAGCGCATTGGTCGCCAGCGTCGTGCCATGGATGATGATGCCGATATCGGCGGGCGCGATCCCGGCTTGTTGGGTGACGACCTCGATGCCATCGAGAATAGCTTGCTCCGGCGCCGCGTAGTTGGTCAGGATCTTGGTCGAAAAGACCTTGCCACTGATGTCCAGTGCGATGTCCGTGAAAGTGCCGCCGATGTCCGCTCCGAGGCGGACGTCGTCTTTTCTGGAAATCATGACCTAGCCTTTTCTGGGTTCCCGGCCCACGGTGCACGGTGCGCGTTCATGAGGAAACGAAGAAAAGCCGTCCATTGGAAAGTAATGCTTTCTCAGGACGAATGCCGTCTAATGATCGAGAACCTGCGAGAGAAACTTTTTTGTGCGCTCGTTTTGCGCCGAGGTGAAGAAGATTTCCGGCGGCGCCTCCTCGACGATCTCGCCTTCATCCATGAAGACGATGCGATCTGCCACGCGCCGGGCGAAGCCCATTTCATGCGTCACGCAGATCATGGTCATGCCCTCGGATGCGAGTGCGACCATCACGTCCAGCACCTCCGAGATCATTTCTGGATCGAGCGCGGATGTCGGCTCGTCGAAAAGCAGGATTTCAGGCTGCATGCACAATGATCGCGCGATCGCCACGCGCTGTTGCTGTCCGCCGGACAACTGGCCGGGAAATTTGGCTGCCTGTTCGGGGATGCGGACTTTCTCCAGAAACTGAAGGGCCGCTGCCTCCGCCTCGGCGCGCGGGACCTTGCGCACCAGCATCGGCGCCAGGACGCAGTTCTCCAGAACGGTCATATGCGGGAAGAGGTTGAAGTGCTGGAACACCATCCCGACATCGCGCCGGATCTCATCGATGCGGGAGACGTCGTCATTAAGTTCCGTACCGAGCACGACGATCTTGCCCGCATCGTGCTCCTCGAGCCGATTGATGCAGCGGATCATCGTCGACTTGCCCGACCCGGAAGGGCCGCAGACGACGACCTTCTCGCCCTTCCCGACAACGAGATTGATGTTTCGCAGCGCCTGAAACGAGCCATAGAACTTGCTCATGCCTTCGATGCTGACCGCCGGTGTCTCCGCGGTCCTTGGCGGTGCTTCTTTCATGGATCGATCCTCACCGTGTTCCGACATCGAGGCGGCGCTCGAGATAGGCGCCGTAGCGCGACAGGCTGAATATGAAGACGAAATAGATCATCGCGATGAAGGCATAGACTTCGACATAGGCGAACGTCCATTCGGCGGTGCCATAGGCGGCGTTGCCGGACGCCAGTATCTCGAAGAAGCCGACGACGATGACGAGCGACGTTTCCTTGAACGAGATAACGAACTGGTTGATCGTCGCGGGCAGCGCGTTGCGCATCGCCTGCGGCAGAAGGATGCGGCTTATTCGATGCCAGTAGCCGATGCCCAATGACATCGCTGCCTCCTCCTGCCCGCGGCCCACGCCCTGGAGGCCGCCGCGGATGATCTCTGCCTGATAGGCCGCGAAAAAGATCGCGAAACCGACGATCACGCGGTAGAGCCTGCCGCCCTGGAGCCACCCGGGAAGCATGAATGGCAGGACGATGGCGAATGCGAACAGGATGGAAAGCAGTGGCAGCGAGCGTACCGCGTCGATGAACAGGCCGGTGATGCGGGACACCCATGGCAGCGACGAGCGCCGGAGCAGGGCGAGCACCACCGACAAGGGAAAACCGATCACGCAGGTCATCGAGAAGATGAAGAGCGTCAGCGCCAGACCGCCCCAGTTTTCCTCGCCAACCAGCGGCAGGCCGAAGACCCCACCCTTCATCAGGATGTAGAACAGCGAAGTGCCGACGATCCAGAGGACCGTGATGCGCAAGCCGGTCCAGAAATAGGGAACGCAACTCAGCACGACCACCGCGACGATCACGGCGCAGGCCAGCGCGGACCGCCAGTGTTCGCTGAACGGATAGAGCCCGAACATGATGATTCGCCAGCGGTTGGCGATGACTGACCAACATGCGCCGTCGGCTCCCACGCACGCCTGAGCCCCACCTTCCCCGGTGAAGACGGCCGAAAGGATCGCCCAGTCGAGGACCCTCCAGGCAAGCGTGACGATTAGCAATGCCGACAGGATCGAGATCACACCCTGCGCGGGCGTTGCGAAGAACCGCTTCTTGAGATTCCAATGGCGCATGCCATCTGCTGCGAACGGTTGCATCGGTCAGCTCCGCGACTGGTTGCCCTTCAGGGCGAGGGCTTTGTTGATGCGGTTGAAAATCGCCGCGAGCGTCAGGTTGATGACCAGGAAGCCGCCCATCAATATCCCGATCGATTCCAGCGTCTGACCCGACTGGTTGATCGTGACGGCGACGACCATGAAAAAGTCGGCGAATCCGACAGCGATGCCGAGCGTCGTGGCCTTGATCAGCCAGATATACTGGTTGGCCAGGATGGGCAGCATCGCGCGCAGCGCAAGGGGGAACCTGACGCGGGTGAAGGTCTGCCAGGGAGTCAGTCCGAGCGATTCTGCGGCCTCGATCTGGCCCCGGTCGACAGCCTTGAAGCCGCCGCGCACGATCTCGCCGATATAGGCGCCGCCGTAAAGCGCCATCGCCGTCAGCAGCGCTGAAAATTCCGGTGAGATTCGGAGCCCGCCGCGCACGTTGAGACCCTGCAGTTGCGGCATGTTGAACAACGGTCCGCCCGTCTCGCGGCCCACGACCACGAAAAACAGCGCGAGCAGGACACCGGCCGGAACAACCAGTCGCAGTCGATTCCGCAACGGCGAAGGAGAGGGGATGCGCCGCGTCGTGGCCAACCAGATCGCGAAGGCGATCGTCAAGAGGATGATCAGCAAAATGGAGACCAGATAGACCGGCTCCAGTTTGAGCGCCGGCATGTAGACGCCGCGGTTGGAGAACGTGAACGGCCATATTTCCAGGGCATTTCGCGGCGAGGGAAGATTGGTGAAAAACGCGTACCAGAAGAACAATTGCAGGATCAGCGGGATATTGCGGAAGAAATCGACATATATTCGGCCGACAAGCTGCAAAAGCTCGTTGGCGGATACTCTTGCGAAGCCCACCAGTGCGCCGATCAGGGTTGCGCAAGCCAGCCCCAACGTCCCCAGGAACAGCGTGTTGATCACGCCGTTGACAAAGAACCACCAATAGGGATCGGTGGATCTGACCGGGAACAGTGAGAAATTGATATTCCATCCGGTCGCCCGCCAGAGGAAGTCGAAGCCTGACGCGAGGCCCATCGTCTGTATCGACTGGCGCGCTTCGAGCCAGGCGCCTATCACGATCAAGGCGACGAGCCCGACAAAGGCAAGCTGAAGGATCGCTCTTCGTGTTTTTTGGCTGCGCAGGAAGGCGCTCATGGACGCGTCGCTCCGGGATAAGGACCGACCCCGCCGCGGCATGACCGAGGCGAGGCCGGCGATCGTTCATCAGTCGATCATGTAGGGATAAAGTACACCGCCAGCGTTCCAGAGCGCGGTCATGCCGCGGTCCATGTTATACGGCGACCCGGCGCCTAGCGTCCGCTCGAAGACTTCGGCGTAGTTTCCATGTTGTTTGATGACATTGTAGCCCCAGTCGTCCTCGAGGCCCAGAACGGAACCCATGCCGGGCGTGACGCCGAGCATCTTGCTGATTTCCGCCGTCGGCGGGTTGGCGCGTATCTCGTCGACATTTTCCGAAGTGATGCCTTCCTGTTCTGCGGTCCAGAGCACCGATAGCAGCCAGTTGGTGATATCGACCCAGTTGTCATCGCCTTCGCGCATGATGGCGACGATCGGTTCGAGGGCGACCACATCGTCCAGCATGACGTGTTCTTCCACGGTGCTGTGCGCGATGCGGGCGATCGCCAGCGTCGGCCCCCATTGAGCATAAAGATCGCAGCGGCCGGAGAAATAGGCCTGCTCCAGTTCCGTGGTCGATTCAATCAGGACGAACTCCAGGTCCAGCTCATTGCTTTCGGCGTACGAGGCAACCTGACGTTCGATGGTCGTCGCCGCCGGGATGCAGATCGTGCCGCCGTCAGCCTCCGCCATGGAGGTCACGCCGAGTTCGGCATGCGCCATCACCGTGGTCGTGCCCAGATAATAGGCCATCGAAAACTGCAGGCCCTGTTCGGTGTCGCGGTTGAGCGTTCCTCCCGAGGCCTTCATGACTATGTCCACCTCGCCGGTCTGGAGCGACGGCCAGCGCTCGCCCCAACTCACCGGGATCACACGTGCTGCCTCCGGATCGCCGAAGATGGCGGTGGCCATTGCGCGGCACAGCTCGATGTCGAGGCCCTGCCAGTTGCCCTGATCGTCCAGCTCGGCAAAGCCGAGATAGGAGCTATCGTGGCCGGTACAGTTGAGCGTCCCACGTGCCTTGACCGCTTCGAGCGTCGGACCGCCTTGCGCTTGTACCGAAACCGGGAAATGCATCAGGCCGAGCGCGAGTGCGGCGGCCCCCCATTTTACTGCTTTCATTTTCCATCTCCACTTTTGAGGTTTCATCTTTTCTTGTTGTTGGGACCTTGCGATCCAGGTCTTTCAAACTGTGGTCAGCCGGATAGCGCCAGCGGCTTTGGTAGCGGCGCCGCCTTGAGTTCGTTTGCCCAATCCTGCTGCGTCAGCCAGCGATGTAACGAAGCGACGGCCTTCATGCGAAGATGCCCCTTGGGCATGACCAGGTAGAAGCCTGGCACGTCCTCCGGCCTCATGTCGATAAGCACGTCGCGCCCCAGCGGAGCCACCAGCGCGCCCGATCGAAAATCCTCTTCGGCATCGATCACCGAGATCAGGCCGACGCCGATGCCCTGCAGGGTGGCGCGGCGCATCGTAGCGGCGTCGTCGAAGCCGATGCTACGGTCGCTTTCGGTTTGCTCCACCCCAAGATGGCGCAGTATATCCGGCCACAGGCGTTTCGACTTGACGGTGTCGAGCAGGGTAAAGCGCGGTAGATCCTGGGATGAGCGGATTTTCTTGGCGATCTCCTGCGTGCAGCAGATGATCTTGGGATCTTGGACCAGGAGGGTTGTTTCGTAATCGGACCAGTTGCCGTAGCCCCACTGCACCGTCATATCGACGTCGTCACGACCAAAATCCGGCAGATCGATCATCGTCGTCAGCCGCAGGTCGGCCCCTGGCAGGATCTCGCGGAACAGGGAAAGGCGCGGCAGCAGGTAACGGGTTGCGAAGTAGGGACTGGCATTCAGGTTGATGCGGTCCCTATAGGCGGATTTGGTGATCCGCCGGACGCCTTCCGAAAATTCATCAAAGCCGGCTTTCACATAATGCGACAGCAAGATTGCGGGCTCGGTCGGCTCGATGGAGCGCCCCTTGCGCTCGAACAGCGTGACCTGCAGCGTATCCTCGAGCAGCTTGATCTGCTGCCCGACCGCCTGCGGTGTCACCAGCAACTCGTCCGCCGCTTGGCGAAAGCTCTTATGCTGCGCCACGGCGTGAAAGACCCGCAGCGCATTCAGCGGCGGAAGGCGCGGCTTGCCCGTCATCCTCAGATCTTCTCCTCCTCGGTTCAATCCCGTCTTTTTGCGGCACCTCGTCCCGATCAGCCTTGCGGTCCTCGGCCCGCATCAGGCGTAAATATACCCACCCGAAACGATGACCTGCTCGCCGGTCATGAATGTGTTCTTGGGCCCGCCCGTCATTAGGACCCATTCGGCGATTTCTCGCGGCTCGGCACCACGGCCAAGCGGGCTCGCCTTGGTCAATTCGTCCAGGAAGCCTGCCGCCTTCGCTTTTTCCGTGGCCATGCCTGCCGGCGCGACCGAATTGATCAGGATGTTATCCTTGGCGGCGTGCTGGGCAAACGAGCGCGTGAGGCTGACGACGGCGGCTTTGGTCGCTGCGTAGTGGGCATTTTGCGGATGCGCCTTGAAGGCATCCACCGACGTGATGTTCACGATGCGGCCGCGCACCCGATCCTTCGGCTCCTGCTGCTGCATGTGGCGAATTGCGGCCACCATCATGTGATAGGTGCCCTTGATATTGATGCCGTTGGATGCATCCCACTCTTTATCGCCGATCTCGAGAATGGGACGGCGCGGATAGACCGCGGCACAGTTGAACAGCGTATCGACCCGCCCGAGTTCCGAGACGATCGCCTCGAACGCGGCGTGACATTCGGGGCCGATCTGGATGTCGCATCGGGCTGCCGCCGTTAGAAGCCCTTTGGACCGCGCCGGCTCCACCGCCGCCTCGGCGGCTTCCTTGTTGATGTCGATGACACCGATCTTCGACGCTCCGGCCTCGACCGCCATTTCGACGAGCAGCGCTCCAAGGCCTGAGCCGCCGCCAACGACAACCAATGCAAGGTCTTTCAAATCGTCCTCCTATTCGGTGCCGCTGGGCGGAACAGGCCGAGTGGGCATTATGTCGAATCGGGTCACGTCTGCCCAAGGAGGCAGGCTCAGGACGGCGGTCACCATGTGAGCAACGTCCTCCGGCTGAACGGCTATGTTGCCCGCATACATGGCCGCGCGGGATTCGGGTTCGAGGATGTTGCTGTATAGCTGCGTTTCCACGCGGCCCGGAACGATCTCGGTGACGCGGATGCCATATTGCGAAAGGTCGGTGCGCAGCGCGGCGGCAAAACCGGCAATGCCCGCCTTGGTCGCCGAGTAGACGGCGACGTTGGAAAACGCGGTATGCGCTGCGGAAGAACCGGTGAAGATGACATGACCGGCCTGGCGCTCGCGCATCTGCGGCACGACCAGCCGTGTCAGCAAAATCGCGGAGCTGAGATTGACCTCTAATGTTGCGTCGATATCGGCAAGCTTCATGTCGGCGAAATTACCGAGCGGCGGCATCATGCCGGCATTGTTGATCAGGACGTCGATATGCAGGTCGGCGAGGACCGTTTCGACGGCTTCGCGATCGGTCACGTCCACCGCGATCGGCACGATGCGGCTTCGTTCGGCCTGGAGCTTTTTCAGCGCCGTTTCGCTGCGACCGACGGCATAAACGTCGTAGCCGGCATCACACAGGGCGATGGCTATGGCCCTGCCGATGCCGCTGGTTGCTCCTGTCACACAAGCTGTTGCCACGTTCTGCCTTCCAGTTGCTCGGTTCAGCTTGCGGTTTCGACCGAGGTGGGGAAACCAAGAAATGTCACAAATAAGAAAGTTTGACTTTCCATTCCGTCAGAACCCGAAAGCTGCCGACATTCGGGAAAAGCGACCGGTATCCGTCATTCCGCCGATCCTCCTGAAAATCCCCGCGGGTTGTCCGGTTCAACAGCTTGAGCTATTCCGCGCCGGCAAAATTTCAACTTTCGCGAGCGCCTCCAGTCTCACGCTTATCGACCGCCGTCCACGCGGGGGCGCAGGTCGGAAAAAAGCGCGGCGGCGGCGGCGACCTGTTGGCCGCCGGACGTCTCGATACCGGAAGCCAGCGCCAAGGCGCGAACCCGCTCCAGGCTGTTCATGAGATGCTTGCGCATGGCGCGGCGCGCGGCCCCGTCATCCTGCTTCTCGATCGCGGTGACAATGGCGTTGTGCTCTCTGTGGATCTGGGCGTAGTAGCTTCCCTTGGATGCGGGCTTGACGACATAACGAAGCCGGTACCGCGGGACGAGTATCGGCCTCAGATAGCTCAGAAACGCATGGATGAATTCGTTACGGGCGCTCTTGGCGATGGCCAGGTGGAAATCGTAATCATAATGAATCCCAACCGACTCGGGGTCGCCTTGCTGGCCATCGACCTGCTCCATCAGCCGGCGAATTCCCGTTGCTTCGGCATCCGTGCGTCGGGATGCGCACAGTCCGGCGGCCTCGACCTCGATGCTCAGACGCAATTCGAGGAGCGCGATGGTCTCCGGCAAGGTTTTCAGCGCATCTTCGGGGATCGAAAAATTTCGGCCCGCCGGATTGTCGCTGACGAATACGCCCCGCCCTTGATGCGGGATGACCAGACCGTCCGATCGAAGGCGGGCGACTGCTTCGCGGATGACGGTGCGGCTGACATCGAATTGGACGCAAAGCTCAGCCTCGGTCGGCAATTGCGCGCCGGGCTCCAATTCGCCAGCGAGGATCTTCTGCGACAGGCTTTCAGCCACCATGCTCGACAGCGGCTTGCGTCTCGTCATCGCTCTTGGCCGTTTGAGCGGATCGGGTTGCCTAGCAGATAGTGGGAATATGGCGCCTGGACCAGCCAGCCGGCATCGACGGGCAAGGTCACGCCGGTTATCGAAACGGCTCGGTCCGAACACAGGAACAAGGCCGCCTCCGCCACCTCGCGCGGTTCCACGAAACGACGCAGTGCGGTTGTTGCCTTGATCGCGTGGGGGTTGCGTTCGCCTCTTGCGATCTTTTCCTTGAGCCCGTCGGAAAGCGTATAGCCGGGCGCCAGCGCGTTCACCCGCACGCCATGGGGGCCGAGTTCGGCCGCGAGTATCTGGGTCAGTGCCAGCACCGCATGCTTACCGGGCGTATAGGCTGGAAGCGACAGCGGCGCGAAAGAGGCGAGCGATCCGATATTGAGAATAGCGCCCCGCCCGGCAGCCGACATCAGCCGACCGAAGACCTGGCAGCCGATCAACGTTCCGCGATAGTTGACGCGCCACATTGTTTCGTTTTCGTCGAGTTCCTGGTCGAGCACACGCTTGCCGCTCTGCAGGATACCGGCGCAATTGACCAGGACATGCGGCGCGCCCAGCGCCGCGTTCACCGCATCGCCAAGCGCCTCCAGCGATTCCGCTTCGCCCACATCGGCGGCGGAGAACATTGCTGCCGGCGCGCCTGCCGCTTCGCATTCGGCGGCGGTCTCCTGCCCGCGTCCCGCATCGCGTCCCGCGATGGCGACTTGGAAGCCATCCTCGGCAAATCGCAACGCGATTGCCTTGCCAATGCCCGAGGTGCCGCCGATCACCACGACCGTGCGCGCGTCAGCCATGGTCGCGGCCCCTGCGGTCGATGTCGAAGAACTCGGACATGCCGCGCACCTGATAGTCCATCATCGGACGCCCCGGCTGAATTCGGCAGCCGATCTCCTTCGCCTTCTTCAACAGCGCCGTTTCGGCCGGCTCCATGATGATATCGACGACGGTCATGTCCGGCGTCAGCCTGCTGACGTCGAGCGGCAACGGGTCGTCAGGGCGCAGCCCGACCGGTGTCGCGTTGACGGCCATATCCATCCCTGTCGGGTCTGCGTCGCCGACATCGATGCGGCAGTCCGGGAACGCCTTGGAAACCAGCGCTGCCAGATTCTGCGCCCGGCCCCGATCGATGTCCGCCAGGCGGATCTCGGCCGCGCCGGCCTCGGCCAGGCAATAGGTGAGCGACGAACCCGCTCCGCCGGCGCCGACTTGCAAGATCCGACGCCCGGCGATCTCGTGGCTGCCTGCCCTCAGGCCGTCGATGAATCCGACCCCATCAAAATTGTCCGCGTACCAGGTGCCATCTGCCTGCCGGCGTAACGAATTGGCGCTTTGTACGCGCGCCGCCCGGTCGTGCGCCGCCGCACATTTGTGAAAGACTGCCGCCTTGTAAGGGACGGACACGATCACGCCGCGGACATTTTCAGCCGCCGTGATCCCGGCCCAGAAGGCGTCGAAGTCCTCGGGACGGCAACTCATGGGTACCATGAGGCTGTCCAGTCCTTTTTCCTCGAATATCTCGTTGAAGATGCCCGGGCTTTTGGCGTGTCCCACCGGATGCGCCAGCATCACGAACACCTCGGCCTTGCCTGTTCCTCGCATCGTTTTCGCTCTTCCTTGTGCAAGAAGGATTGTTGCTGCCGATGCCGTATGATATAAGACATCATACGAATTACAACCGGTATTGCGGAGCAGCTTGAGATGCAGGAACGCCCGAACAGCTTAAAGACGGCGTTGACGAACGGCCGTCCCCATATCGGCATCTGGTGTTCTTTGGCGTCTGCCCTGACGACTGAAATCGTCGCCGGCTCGGGGGCCGGCTGGCTGCTGGTGGACGGCGAGCACAGCCCCAACGACTTGCGGACGATCATGGCCCAGTTGCAGGTCATCAACGCCTTTCCCGTCGAAGGCGTCGTCCGGCTGCCGTCCGACGATCCCAACCTGATCAAGCAGGTCATGGATGTCGGCGGGCGCAGCCTGATGATCCCCAATGTCCGCACCGCAGAGCAGGCGCGAAGGATCGTCGCGGCGATGGCCTACGCGCCGGCCGGCTTTCGCGGCTACTCGGTCGGCCACCGCGCCAATGCCTTCGGCCGTATCGCTGGCTATCACGCCGATGCACGCAAGGAGCAACTGCTTGCCGTGCAGATCGAGTGCGAGGCCGGCGTGGCCAATGCCGGCGAGATCGCAGCCGTGGATGGCGTCGACGTCCTCTTCGTCGGCCCCGGTGACCTGTCCACCAATATGGGGGCGATGGGCAATCCGGGCTTGCAACGCGTTCAGGACGCGATCGCGAGTGTGCGCGAGGCGGCAAAGGCTGCCGGCCGAGCTTCAGGCATTCTTGCACCAGTGAAGGCTGATGCCGACCGCTACCTGCTCGACGGCTTCACCATGGTTGCGGTAGGGTCCGATCTCGGTCTTCTGGCGCGCGGTTCCGACGCGCTGGTCGCCGCCTTCCACAACTGACATTCATTCCACGGGTTGCCATGGCCATTCCACCTTACAAGTCACCGGCCAGACTGGCCTATGACATCGTCATTGTCGGCGGCGCGGCGGTCGGCTCATCGACCGCCTATTGGCTGAGCCAAGCGCTGGGCCAGGACGCATCAATCCTCGTCGTCGAGCGCGATTCAAGCTATGAATTTTCGTCGACGGCGCTGTCGACCAGCGCCATCCGCCAGCAATATTCGAACCCGATCAACGTCAAGATCAGCCAGTTCGGCATCGAGATCATCCGGACCTTCGCCGAGCGCATGGCGCCGTTCTTCCCCGGCGAGACCGCGCCCGATCTCGGCTTTAAGGAGCATGGCTATCTTTACTGCTGCTCACCCGACGGCGTCGACGCGGCCAAGGCCCGCGTCGATCTTCAGCGCAGCCTCGGTGCCCATACCGTCTTCCTTGAGCCGGGCCCGCTCAAGGACCGCTTCCCATGGCTGAATGTCGAGGATCTGGGCGGTGGCTCATGGGGCGCGCGCGAGGAAGGCTGGTTCGATTCGATGGGCATGCTGAACGGCTTTCGCCGGGCCGCCCGCGCGTCGGGCGCGGAATATATCGACAATGCGGTCGTCGGGCTCGACCTCGCTGGCGGACGGGTAACAGGTGCCAAGCTCAAGACTGGCGAGACGGTGTCGTGCGGAACGCTCGTCAACGCGGCGGGTCCACGCGCGCAGCAGGTCGCTGCGATGGCCGGTCTTTCGATCCCGGTCGCGCCCTATAAGCGCTACAGCTTCGTCTTTTCGAGCGCGACGCCGATTCCCGGCCGGATGCCCAATGTGATCGATCTTTCGGGCACCTTCGTGCGGCCGGAAGCCGACCTGTTCCTGGCCGGCAATACGCCGCTTGGCGACGGACCGGCCGATTACGACGACTTCGAGATGCGGCACGAGGAATTCGACGAGCGGATCTGGCCGGCGTTGTGGCACCGCATCCCGGCCTTCGAGGCGCTGAAGGTCCAGACAAGCTGGACCGGCCATTACGAATACAACATGCTCGACCACAACGGCATTGTCGGCTTTCATCCCGAAATCGCGAACTTCATGTTCGCCAACGGCTTTTCCGGGCATGGCCTGCAGCAGTCACCGGCGGTCGGCCGCGCCGTGGCGGAACTGATCGTGCACGGCGCCTTCCAGGCGCTCGATCTTTCCGCCTTCGGCTATGACCGGATCCTTCGCAACGAACCGTTTCTGGAGGAGGCGGTCATCTAGACGACGCTGATCGCACCGCAACTTGGCGACTGATGGTAGCGTACGTGGTGCTTAGGCTTGGAGATTTGAGTCCCACCACCCGCTTCACCTTGAAGCGGGTGGTGGGACCGCGTATGTGCCCCTCGGACCAACGGAGTTGCGCGATGTCGGCACTGAACCGTTTTCTCGGTGACAGCCCCGGGCGGGTATTGATCAAGCTGATCGTGATGTCGTTCCTGGTCGGCATCGTCATGAGCGTGTTCGGTTGGTCGCCTTATGATGTGGCCTACGGCATCCGCGATCTGATCCTAAACGTATACTATATGGGCTTCGACGCCTTTGGCCGCTTCATCGATTACTTCTTGCTGGGGGCCGTCATTGTTATACCGGTGTTCTTCATCCTGCGGCTCTTGAGCTACCGGCGAAGCTGACTGCCGTCTGTGCGGTCCTCAATGCTTGGCGGACCTTCGCACTGGCCTGACCTCGAAAGTTCCCTGTTTGGATCAACGCCCGGATACCTTGCCGCAGCCTTATGCAGTTACCAACCGGATGGTCGCTCGCATCGCCGTTCCGATGACACTCGCCTATTTGACGACGCCGCTGATCGGCCTTGTCGATACGATCGTTGTCGGGCAACTGGGCGACGCCGCCCTTCTCGGCGGGCTCGCTGCGGGCGCTATCGTCTTCGACGTTGTCTTCGCCAGTTTCAACTTCCTCCGCTCGGGCACGACCGGCCTCGTCAGTCAGGCTTTCGGCCGCAACGACCGCGCCGAGGAGCAGGCGATCTTCTGGCGCGCGCTTATTTTGGCCATGCTGATCGGTAGCTTGCTGGTTGTCCTCACCCCCTTCATCGCGACGGGTGGTGCCTGGTTCATAGCCGGCGAGCCACGCGTCAGCGAAGCGCTTCAGGCCTATGTCTCGATCAGGCTGATCTCAGCACCGCTTGCGCTCGGCAATTATGCAATCCTCGGCTATGTCCTGGGGCGGGCGGAGGGCAGCCTCGGGCTGGCGCTGCAATTCGCGATCAATCTGACCAATATCTCCTTGTCGATTTGGCTTGGCCTCGGACTTGGCTGGGGTCTGGAGGGTGTTGCCTGGGGAACGGTCATAGCCGAGGCGGTCGGCTTTGCACTTGGCATTGCGATCGTGACGACCCGTTTCGGGCGACTGGGACCGATGCGTCCGGGCGCGCTGCGCGATATGGGGCGGCTCAAGGCGATGCTCGCGCTGAACCGGGACATCATGATCCGATCCTTCGTCCTGCTCGGCGCTTTTGCTCTTCTCGCCCGGCAGGGTGCCCAACTCGGAACCGCAACGCTTGCCGCCAATGCGGTGTTGATGAATTTCTTCCTCGTTGCCGGTTATTTCCTGGATGGCTTTGCGACGGCTGCCGAGCAACTTGCCGGTCGCGCCGTCGGCGCACGCTATCGTCCCGCTTTCGACAAAGCGGTCAAACTGACTGCAATCTGGGGCTTTGCCCTCGCCGGACTGCTCAGCCTGTTCTTCCTCCTCGCCGGCGATGGGCTGGTGGCTTTTATCACGAATGCGCCCGAAGTGCGCGCTTTGGCGAGGGAGTATCTTCCCTGGGCAGCCCTGACGGCCGTTTCGGGAGTGCTCGCCTTCCAGATGGATGGCGTCTATATCGGTGCGACATGGTCGCGCGACATGCGCAACATGATGCTTTTGTCCTTCGCGCTTTATGCCGTCGCGTTGTTCGCCTTTGGACCCGTCTTCGGCAATCACGGGATTTGGGCGGCGCTTCATGTCTTCTTGTTGGCACGTGGCTTCAGCCTACTAGCAATCTTGCCCCGACGTGCGACCCAGACCTTCGCTTAATCGAGCTTCAGAGCAGCCCAATAGTCTGTGCGGCTGTCGCGAATGTCGCGGATCGATCGGAGCCCTTTCGCGGCGGCGAAGCGGCTCATGCCGCGCAGGATTTCCCCCGGCAGGGTCGGACCGCCATAAACCAGGGCCGTGTAAAGCTGCACCAGGTCCGCGCCGGCCTTGATCTTCTCCAAGGCGCTTTCGGCCGAATGGACGCCACCGACGCCGATCAGCGGCAGGGTTGGGCCGACCAGCCGGCGCATACGCGCGAGCACGATCGTGGAGCGAACGAAGAGCGGCCGGCCGGAAAGCCCCCCGGCTTCCCGCGCGGCAGGGGCTGTGAGCTCGTCGCGCGCCAGCGTCGTATTGGACACGATAATTCCGTCGATCCCGTTGGCGACCACCGCCTCCGCGACATCCTCCAGATCGCCGTCCGCGAGATCCGGCGCGATCTTCAGGAAGATCGGTGTCTTGCGAGTTCCCCTTGCAGTCGCAACGCCGCGGAGGACCGCGTTAAGGCTCGCGCGCGCCTGCAGATCGCGCAAGCCCGGCGTGTTGGGCGAGGAGATGTTGACGGTCAGGTATGACCCTAAACCGGCAAGCCTCTCGACTCCGAGCAAATAGTCGCCGATCCGGTCGGCGCTGTCCTTGTTGGCGCCGATATTAATGCCGATGATGCCGGATCGGTTGGCGCGGGCTTGGAGCGTGGCGACGCAGGCGGCATGGCCACCATTGTTGAAACCCAGCCGGTTGATGATCGCTTCGTCTTCGATCAGACGGAAGATGCGCGGCTTCGGATTGCCGGCCTGCGCCTTCGGTGTCACCGTACCGACTTCGGCGAAGCCAAAGCCCAGCTTCAGGAGCGCATCCGGCACCTCGCCGTTCTTGTCGTAGCCGGCAGCCATGCCGAGCGGATTGGGAAATGATAGCCCCGCCACCTCGACGCGCAGGGGTCCATCGGTCGGTGCCGCTGCCCCAAGGGACCATCCCGATTTCAGTCCCGCGATCGATAGCCCGTGCGCGCGCTCAGCATCGAACCGGAACAGGAGCGGGCGTCCGACGCTTTGATAAAGTTGCTTCATTGGAGCAGATCTGGAAACTGATGCCGCCCATCCGGTCCAAGGGGCAATGGCTTGACCCAGGCCGCGAGGTCTGGATCGAGATTGTCGTAAAGATGCGGAAACAACGCACCGCCCCGCGAGATTTCATAGCGCAGTGCACTGCCGAGCACTCTGCCATCGACGGCGACGAGGAGAAGTTCGTCCTGGTCGGCAAAATGCTTGGCCGCGGTCTCGCGAACCTGATCGGCTGTCGAGAAATGGATGTACCCATCGGCGATATCGATGGGAGCACCGTCGAAAGAACCGGCTGCCGTTGCGGTCCGCCACATTGGCGCCGGGACGATCTTGTAAATGTAGCTGCTCATGGCTGCGCTATAGCGGCAGACACTTGGGAAGAAAAGCGCTTGGGCGTGGGAGTGCGTTCGAGGCTTGTACTGGAGGATCAAACGATGCGCATATTGATTGTCGCCTCGGCCCTTGTCGGTCTTGCAATCCTTCCTGCCGCCGCGCAGGAGGCAGAGCGCTACCGTCTGGAGCGGACCGATACCGGCTTCGTGCGGATGGATATGACGACCGGTCAGATGTCGATCTGCGAGGAAAATGCGGGTGAGGTAATCTGCCGGAACTCGGCCGACGAACCCAACATGTACGAGAGCCGAATCACCGAACTGGAGCGGCGCGTCGATGCTCTGGAGCGACAGTTCGCGGATGGCCCAGGTACGCAGCACGTTCTGCCGACGGACCAGGAATTCGAACAATCCCTTGGCTATATGCGCCGCTTTTTTCAAAGCTTCTTCGACATCGTGGAAGATTGGGAGCGGGGTCTGCGCACGCCGCAGGCAGAGCCGGAGCCTGATCGTACCTAGCAGCCGCTATTTCTCCTTGTTTCGCGACGTCTTATCTCGTTTTACTGTCTACCCAGTTGCAGGTTCAGTTGCGGTTTTTTGCACCGTGAGGCGTAGAGAGGGGAATGCTCATGCTCAAGGAATTTCAGGAGTTCATTGCTCGAGGCAATGTCATGGATCTTGCCGTTGGCGTCATCATTGGCGGGGCTTTCGGCTTGATCGTCTCGTCGCTGGTCGACGACATCATCATGCCGGTCGTCGGTGCCATTTTCGGCGGGTTCGACTTTTCGGACTATTTCCTGCCGCTTTCGTCCGACGTGACCGCCAATACGCTGGCTACGGCGCGCGAGCAAGGTGCCGTCTTCGCTTACGGCAATTTCATCACCGTGCTGATCAATTTCCTGATTCTGGCGTGGATCATTTTCTTGATGATCAAGGCGGTGAACAATCTGCGCCGCCGCCTGGAGCGCGAGGAAAAGGTGGCGGATGTTCCGCCCGCGCCGCCGGCCGATGTCGCGCTTTTGACAGAAATTCGCGACCTGTTGGCTCGCCCGGTAAGACCCTAACCGCCGGCCTTTGACGTCACGAGCGGGACGATGCGGTCCGATTGGTCGGGCCGCATATCTGCCGTCGGCTGCTGACAGGGAATGCCAAGCGCCTCCCATGTCTCGAGCAGGGCCTCTTTCAGCCGTGTGATCAAATCGTCCGAATGGAGCGGCGTCGGCGTGATCCGCAGGCGCTCGGTGCCGCGCGGAACCGTCGGGTAATTGATCGGCTGGATGTAGATGCCGTGCTTTTCGAGCAGATGGTCGCTTGCCTGCTTACAGATCTCCGGATCGCCGACGAGCAGCGGCACGATATGCGTCTCGGACGGCATCACAGGCAAGCCCGCTGCTTTGAGTGCATCCTTCGTCTGCTGGGCCTGGCGCTGATGCGCGTCACGCTCGGTCTGGCTTCTTTTCAAATGGCGAATCGAGGTGGTTGCCGCCGCGGCGAGAGCCGGCGGCAAGGCCGTCGTGAAGATGAAGCCCGGTGCATAGGATCGTACCGCATCGACCACGGCCCTCTTGCCGGTGATATAGCCGCCGAGGACGCCGAAGGCCTTTGCCAGCGTCCCCTCGATCACGTCGATACGATGGGCGAGCCCGTCGCGCTCGGTGATGCCGCCGCCGCGCCCGCCATACATGCCCACCGCGTGGACCTCATCGATATAAGTCATCGCATTATAACGCTCGGCGAGATCGCAAATCTCCGCAATCGGTGCGATGTCGCCATCCATTGAATAGACCGATTCGAAGGCGATCAGCTTGGAGCGCGCCGGGTCGGCCGCTTGCAGCAAGCTTTCCAGATGCGCCACATCGTTGTGCCGGAAGATCTTCTTTTCTGCACCCGACCGCCTCACACCTTCGATCATCGAGGCGTGGTTGAGTTCGTCCGACAGGATCAGGCAGTTCGGCAACAGCTTAGCTATGGTTGAGATCGCCGCCTCGTTCGAGACGAAGCCGGAGGTAAAGACGAGGCCTGATTCCTTGCCATGCAGGTCGGCGAGTTCGGCTTCCAGTTCGACCAGCGGATGGTTGGTGCCTGAAATGTTGCGTGTGCCGCCGGCGCCTGACCCAATCCGGCCGGCTGCCCTTTGCATCGCCTCGATGACGTCCGGATGCTGTCCCATGCCCAAATAGTCGTTCGAGCACCAGACGGTAATGTCGCGTGCTTCGCCGTTGGAACGCCAGATGGCGCGCGGAAATTCGCCTGCGATTCTTTCCAGGTCCGCGAAGACCCGGTACCGGCGCTCAGCGTGCAACTGTGCGACGGCTTGCTCGAAAATCCGGTCATAATTCATGGTCGGCCCCGTTTCTCGCGCGGAACATAAAGCGATGCCGGGCGCTCGTCCACACCGACAATTTGCCACGCCCCTTGAGCTCTTCCATCCGTGACTTTCCATCAACTGCCAGATGAGATCAAGCGTTGTCGGTTCTTTTTACGAGCTGCGTGGCTGGCAGCAGAAGGTCCGCGATTTTGATGAATGATGCGACGAGCAGTTTTCGTTCCCCGGACGACAGCGCCGCGAGTCTATCGGCAAAGGCTTGGCCGAGAGGCTCGGGTACGCAAGTCGCTTTGTCGCTACCTGCTTCCGTCAGGCGCGCATGCACGATGCGCCGGTCATGGCTGGAACGGTAGCGTTCGATCAGACCGCGCTCTTCGAGATTATCCAAGATAGTGACCACGGTCGCCGCGCTGATCTCGGCATGAGCCGACAGGGCTGTCGTCGTTACTTCGCCGAGTTCGGCGATTCCCTTGAGAAGCACCAGTTGAGCCGCCGTCAGCCCGACGGACTTGCTGAGCGCCCTCGACTGCAGATCGTGGGCGCGCACGATCCGCCGGATCGATTTTTCCATGGCCCGCAGATCGTTCTCAAGGAACCCGTCTCGGCTTGATGCGTTCGTTAAAACAGCGGCCACAACAACCCTCATTCGTTTGACATCAAATCATTTGAACTATAGATGAACGGCATCGAAATTCAACGACAACGGAGGGTCGGAACTTAGACCGTGTGTGGAATTTGCGCAGAAATCAGGTTTGACGGTGCGCAGCCGTCGGCTTTTGCCATGTCAAGGATGATGGACGCACTTGCGCCGCGAGGGCCGGATGGCTCGGGTTTGGTGATGCATGACAATGCGGCACTTGCTCACCGCCGGCTCTCGATCATCGATCTGTCCCAAAGAGCCCGCCAACCGATGGATGACGGCGAATTGGGCCTCACTATCGCGTTCAATGGCTGCATCTATAACTATTCCGAACTGCGCGCGGAACTCGAGGGCAAGGGTTATCGCTTTTTCTCGAATGGCGACACCGAAGTGGTGCTAAAGGCGTACCACGCCTGGGGGATTGAGTGCGTCAAGCGTTTTCTGGGCATGTTCGCCTTCGTGATTCACGAACGCGATTCCGGCCGCGTCATTGCGGTGCGAGATCGCTTTGGCATCAAGCCGCTTTATTATGCCGAGACGGCGCACGCGTTGCGCTTTGCCTCGTCGCTGCCGGCATTGCTGAAGTCCGGCGAAGTCGATACTTCGATCGACCGCGTGGCCTTGCATCATTATCTGAGCTTTCATGCCGTCGTGCCCCCGCCGCGCACCATCATCAATGGGGTGAAAAAACTGCCGCCTGCGACCATCCGCGTCATCGAGCGCGACGGCGCCCAAAAGGACACGGTTTACTGGCGCCCGCCTTATCAGCGTGATCCGGATTTTTCCCTCTCGTCCGACGAATGGCGCGACCGGGTGCTCGATGCCTTGCGGATCGCTGTCAAGCGCCGGATGGTTGCTGACGTACCGGTTGGCGTGCTCCTTTCTGGCGGCGTCGATTCTTCCGTCATCGTCGGCATTCTGGCCGAGCAGGGGCAGCATGGGCTGATGACCTTTTCGGTCGGCTTCGAGGAAGCCAATGGCGAGAAGGGCGACGAGTTCGTCTACTCGGACCTGATCGCAAGGCATTTCGACACCGACCACCATAAGATTTTCGTGCCGTCGAGCGATCTGATGGCTGCGCTTCCCGGCACCTTTGCCGTCATGTCGGAGCCGATGGTCTCCTACGACAATGTCGGCTTCTATCTCCTGTCGAAGGAGGTTTCCAAGCACATCAAGGTCGTTCAGTCGGGTCAAGGCGCCGACGAGGTGTTCGGCGGCTATCACTGGTATCCGCCCCTGGCCACGACTAATGACGCGGTTTCGGACTATGCTCGACTCTTCTTCGACCGCTCGCACGCGAAAATGGCCGAGCACGTCAATCCGGAATGGCTGTGCGATGGCGATCCGAGCCTCGAGCTTGTGGCGCAGCATTTTCGGATGCCGGGCGCCGATACGGCAGTGGATGCAGCGTTGCGTTTAGACAGCGAGGTGATGCTAGTCGATGATCCGGTCAAGCGCGTCGACAACATGACGATGGCTTGGGGGCTTGAAGCGCGTGTTCCCTTCCTCGACCACGAACTGGTCGAACTTGCGGCGAAAATTCCGCCGGAAGAGAAGTTGAAGCAGAATGGCAAGGGTGTGCTCAAGGAAGCCGCGCGCAAGGTCATTCCTCATGACGTGATCGACCGCAAGAAGGGGTATTTTCCGGTTCCTCAATTGAAATATGTCGACGGCCCCTATCTCGATATGGTGCGCGATGCATTGAGCTCGCAGCCGGCCAGAAGCCGCAACATCTTTCGCGAAGATTACTTGAAGCGTCTTTATGCCAATCCTTCAGATCACATCACGCCTCTTCAAGGCTCGGAACTTTGGCAGGTCGGCCTCCTGGAACTGTGGCTGCAAACGCATGGGATATGAGGATGGGGGGCAAATCTGTGACGGGTGAGCGGGGGCGCACCGATAAGGCACTCGGCCACCGCTTGAGGCGGATGCGAAACGAATCCATGAATCCGGTCGCGCAATACGATCAGGCCGCCAGCGGACCCAAACCGAACGCTTCGGTGGATTGTGGCTGGGGGCGTCTCCATTTCTGTCAAACCTACGAGGATAACGAGACGCTGATCGGCGCGCTGCGCGAGGAGGGGCCCGCCCGCCGAGACATCGCCTTTTATGTGCGCGACCCCCATGTCCTCCTGGCCATGGCTCCGCAGGAGATCTTCCTCGATCCCTCGCACACTTTCCGGCTTGATCTTTCGACCTATCGCGCGGCCCGCAGGCAGCCGCGCGGCTATTTCATCCGGCGTCTGGCGTCGGAGGCCGACGCCGATGCCGTCAACACGATTTATGCCGCGCGCGGCATGGTGCCGGTGCGCCCGGACTTCTTCTGGCGTAACCGCGACAGCCGCTCGCTCGCCTATCTCGTTGCCGAAGATGCCAGCACGGGCGAGATCATTGGCACGGTCACCGGCGTCGATCACAAGCGTCTCTTCAACGACCCGGAAAAAGGCTCCTCGCTTTGGTGTCTCGCGGTCGATCCGCAGGCACGCCACCCCGGTGTCGGAGAAATGCTGGTGCGGCGGCTGGCGGAGCACTTTGCCGCGCGTGGCTCCGCTTTCATGGATCTGTCGGTCATGCACGACAATGATCTGGCGATCAAACTTTACGAGAAACTCGGCTTCAAACGGGTCCCCGTCTTTGCGATCAAGCGTAAGAACCCGATCAACGAAAAGCTCTTTGCCAGCCCGCTCGCTGAATATGACGCGCTCAATCCCTATGCGCGCCTGATCGTCGACGAGGCGCGCCGGCGCGGCGTTCACGTCGAGATCACCGATGCCGAGGGCGGCTTCTTCCGGCTCTCCTATGGCGGCCGCTCGGTCCATTGCCGCGAGAGCCTGTCGGAGATGACGTCGGCCGTGGCCATGTCGATCTGCGACGACAAGGGGGTGACGCGGCGCATCGTTAAAGATGCCGGGCTCATTGTGGCGGACCAGATGATCGCCACAGATGAAGACGATGCCCTGGCGGCTTTCTTGCAAGAGCACGGCAAGCTTGTCGTCAAGCCGGTACGTGGCGAACAGGGCAGGGGAGTCGCCGTCGGTCTCGACAAGCTGGAGGATGTGAAGGCGGCGATCGACGTTGCCCGGAGCATTGGCAACCGCGTTCTTCTCGAAGCCTTCTTCGATGGCCATGATCTGCGGCTGGTCGTCATCGATTATCGCCTGGTGGCGGCGGCGATGCGCAGGCCGCCCTCTGTCGTTGGCGACGGCCAAAGCGACATCCGCTCGCTGATCGAGAAGCAGTCGCGTCGTCGCGCTGCTGCGACTGGGGGCGAAAGCAAGATCCCGGTCGATGCGGACACCGTTCGCTGCCTGGCCGAGAAGAACTACACGTTGGACGACGTGCCGCCCCAGGGTGAGGAGATCGTCGTGCGCAAGACCGCCAACCTCCATACCGGCGGCTCCATCCACGATGTGACGGCCCAGGTGCATCCAAAGCTCGTGGATGCCGCGATCAAGGCGGCGCGCGCCATTGAGATTCCTGTGGTTGGGATCGATCTTATGGTCCGCTCGCCGGGCGAACCCGATTACGTGTTCATCGAAGCCAATGAGCGCCCCGGCCTGGCCAACCATGAGCCGCAGCCGACTGCCGAACGCTTTGTTGATCTTCTTTTTCCCATGTCGGGGCAGAAATCGGCCGCTCAGGCGCTGGGCCGCGGCTGAATCGGGGTTTGTGCGTGCGAATCGATGAAGCCTATCTTCTCCGGCAGTTGCAGAACCTGCTCGCGATCAACAGCCCGACCGGCTACACCGATCTGGTCGTGCGCTACTGCTCGGAAGAGCTTGAGCGTCTGGGTTTGACCCCGGAGCTGACGCGCCGCGGCGCCATTCGGGCCATGCGGCCGGGCCAGCGCCGCCGCGGTGCCCGCGCGATCATCACCCACCTCGACACGCTGGGCGCTCAGGTCAAATACGTTAAGGACAATGGCCGCCTGGAACTGGTGCCGATTGGAAACTGGTCGGCACGCTTTGCAGAGGGCGCCCGGGTCACGATCTACACGGAAAACGGCGCCTATCGCGGGACGATTCTGCCCTTGAAGGCTTCCGGCCATACCTTCAATGAGGGCGTCGATACGCTGCCGGTCGGCTGGGTCTATGTCGAGCTCCGCATCGATGCGCGCACCAAAACCATGGAAGACACCCGTGCGCTGGGGATCGATGTCGGCGATTTCGTCGCGATCGACCCGCAGCCCGAATTCCTCGACAACGGCTATATCAATTCGCGCCATCTCGACGACAAAGCGGGTGTAGCGATCGCGCTGACCGCGATCAAGGCGCTGCAGGATGCCGCCGCCACGACGCCGGTCGATATCCACTGGCTGTTTACGATCGCCGAGGAGGTCGGCGTCGGTGCGGCGGCGATCGTGACGCCAGAGATCGCCTCCATGGTGACGATCGACAATGGCACGTCGGCGCCGGGGCAAAATTCTTCCGAATTCGGCGTTACCATCGCCATGGCGGATCAGGCTGGCCCCTTCGATTATCATCTGACTCGCAAACTGGTCGATCTGTGCCGCGCCAACGACCTGCAATATCAAAAGGACATTTTCCGCTATTACCGCTCGGACTCTGCCTCCGCGCTGGAGGCCGGCCACGACGTGCGCACCGCACTGGTCGCCTTTGGCGTGGATGCATCGCATGGGTTCGAGCGGATTCACATCCACGCGCTTTTGTCGATTGCCGAACTGATCGCCCTTTACGCCACGAGCGAACTTGAGATTCCGCGCGATCTGAGCGAGGTGTCGAGCCTGGAAGGCTTTACCGAGCAGCCAATGGACGAGGCCGAACAGCCGGGCTTCGATCCCGATATCCATGCCCATCCCGAAGAGCAGGGATAGGATTTCATGCGGACGTGAAGCGGGCGACGGCCATATGAGACCGCCGTCGACTGCGACGATCAGACTGAAGAGCAGTCCGGCTGGTGTGAGTTCGCTGCTCGATTAACGCCATGGCCAGCGATGGCGGTGACGTTCGGCCTCTGCCTGCTGTCCCAGAATGAAGCCTATGACGCCGGCCAGCAGGGAGGCGATCACAATCGACGTGCCCGGGTGCTCCTTGACGACCTCGTAGGCCTGTTGCGCTCGCTCGCTCGCTGCCTGTTGCAGCGCTGCGAGTTCCTTGCGCAGATCGGCAAGTTGCTGCTCAAGCCCCTGCTTCTGTTCGCTTTCGTCGTTCTGCATCGGGTCCATTTTGTCCTGCCTCGGTTTGGTGTTGAGCTGGAAAAACGGCGACGCTGCGGGAGTGTTCCGGCGGCCAGGGGGATTTTTCACCGAATTCTAAAACATCCCCGGGAGGCACATAAAGAAAAGCCGGGCGCGAAGCCCGGCTCTTGGAGTTCACTTGCCGCCAGTACATCCGTGGTCGGCCAACTACAGTCTCGGACTATGGTCGGTAATAGTTAACGAATGGTTAATGGGGAGCGCGGCACTGAAAATGGAGAGCGATGGTGCCCAGGGACGGAAT
>CAZEEC010000013.1:0-29723 GCA_964511105.1 uncultured Mesorhizobium sp. | reverse complement strand
ACCATCACCTGGTCGCAGATCGCGCGGGCGACCATCAGGTCGTGCGTGATGAACAAATAGGCGACGCCATGCCGCTGATTCAGATCGGCGAACAGGTCGAGAACTTGCGCCCTGATAGAAACGTCAAGCGCCGAAACCGGCTCATCGGCGACGATCAGCTTCGGCCGCGTGATCAGCGCCCGGGCGATCGACAGGCGCTGGCGCTGACCGCCAGAGAACTCGTGCGGATATTTGTCGATGTCGGACGCTGTCAAGCCGACTTCCTGCAACGCCTGAACGACCCGCTCGCGCTTTTCGTCACGCGACGGCTGGGTCTGAAGGAGGTGCAATGGCTCGGCCACCAGGCGTTCCACCTTGTGCCTCGGGTTGAACGAGCCATAGGGGTCCTGGAAGACCACCTGCATGTTGAGCCGGGCACGGCGCAACTCGGCTTGGCTCTTCTCCGTCAGTTCCTCGTCCAGAAAGCGGATCAAGCCGGTGGTTGGCTTGTCGAGCGCCAGGATCATGCGCGCCAACGTGGATTTACCGCAGCCCGAGCGTCCGACCAGCGCCATCGATTGGCCTTCGTGAAGGGAAAAGGACACGCCTTTCACCGCACGGAACGGCTCGGCCTTGGCAAAGAGCGAGCGCCTGCGTCCGGCATAGTCGCGGGTGACATTCTCGACAGAGAGGAGGGGGGCAGCCTGCGCGTCGCGATACGAGGGGGATTGGCCAACTTGGGCCGCGAGGGGTCGGGGCGAGAACTTCCTCTGCCTTTCCGGCACATGCATCGAGGCTTCGGCGAGTTGGCGCGTATAGGGGTGGTTCTTCTCAGTCATGATGCGGCCGGTCTCGCCCGTGGCCAGAACCTCGCCGTGACGCATGATCGAGACGCGGTCCGCCATGTCCGCGACGACGGCGAGATCATGGCTGATCAGCAACAGCCCCATCTTCCGCTCATCGACCAGGTCGCGCAGGAGGTCGAGGATCTGCGCCTGCAGCACGACATCGAGCGCCGTCGTCGGCTCGTCGGCAACGAGCAGCTTCGGCTGCAGCGCACAGGCGATGGCAATGACGACGCGCTGGCGCTGGCCGCCCGACAGTTCATGTGGATAGCGCGACAGCGGAAACTGGCGTTCGGGCAGGCCAACGCGGTCGAGCATCGCACGCGCGCGATCCTCGGCGTCCTTCCGGTTCGCGCCGGTGTGCCAGCGAATGCCCTCGGCCACCTGCTCGCCGATCATCTTGACCGGATTGAGCGCGGTCATTGGTTCCTGAAAGACCATGCCGATATCGTGCCCGCGCAGGCGGTTCATGGCAGCTTCGGGTGCGTTCAGGATGTCGATGCCATCAAAGCGCAGCCGACCGCCGATGCGTGCCGCCTCGGGCAGAAGCTGCATCAAGGCCAGCGCCGTCATCGACTTGCCCGAACCCGATTCCCCGACCAGCGCCAGAACTTCGCCCTGGTCGATATGAAGATCGACGCCCTTCAGCACCTCGAAATTGCCGATCGATAGGCGCAGCTTTTCGATTTCGAGCAGGCTCATCGCTGGCGCCTCAGCCGGGGATCGAGGATATCGCGCAGCCCGTCGCCCAAAAGATTCAGCCCAAGCACGGTGATGACGATCGCCAGGCCCGGAAAAATCGCTAGATGAGGCGCGACCATCATGCGCGTCTGGGCATCGAACAGCATCCGGCCCCAACTCGTCATCGGCGGCTGGGCTCCGAGCCCGAGATAGGAGAGGCCGGCTTCGGCCAGGATGCCGAGCGCGAACTGGATCGTGCCCTGGACGAGCAGGATCGAGGCGATGTTGGGCATGATGTGCTCGATCGTGATCAGCGTCGCGGATTTGCCGGAAGCACGGGCGGCCAGCACGTATTCGCGTGGCCACAACGCCATCGCGCCGGCGCGCGCGACGCGTGCGAACACTGGCACGTTGAAGATGCCGATGGCGATGATCGCGTTGATCGCGCCGGGGCCGAAGATGGCGGTGATCATGATGGCCGAAAGCAGGGCGGGGAAGGCAAAGACCACATCGTTGAAGCGCATCAACGCCTCGTCGATCCAGCCGCCTCGCGCGGCCGCCCAGCAGCCGAGCGGCACGCCGATGCCGATGCCGATGCCGACGGCCACGAAGGCAACGGCGATGGAATTGCGGGCACCCATCATGATCAGCGAGAGGATGTCGCGGCCGAAATGGTCGGTGCCGAACGGGTGTGTCGCCGACAGCCCCTGCATGCGGTTGGCGACCGTCAGATTGATGACGTCGTGGGGTGTCCAGAAGAACGAGATGAAAGCCATCAAGGCGATGAGGGCCGTGATGACGAAGCCGGTGACGAACGATGCGCTTGAAAAGGCGGCCTGTAGGAACTGTCTTGCGCCTTCGACAGGACGTGCAGCGGATTGATCGCTCATGCCCGGCCTCTGAGCCGAGGATCGACGGTGGCGTAGGCGATGTCGACCAGAATGTTGACGGTAACGACGCTTGCCACGAGCACCATGACCACGCCCTCGACGACGATCAGGTCGCGCTGCGTGATCGCCTGGAAGACGAGTCGTCCAAGGCCCGGCAGGTAGAACACGTTCTCGATGATGATCGTCCCGGCCAAGAGGAAGGCGAATTGCAGACCCAAAATGGTCAAGACCGGAATCATCGCGTTGCGCAGGGCGTGCCGCCACAGCACATAGCGGCGCGGCATGCCCTTGGCGCGTGCGGTGCGGATGTAATCTTCGCCGAGTACTTCGAGCATTGCAGAGCGCGTCACGCGGGCCAGGATAGCGGCCTGCGGTAGCGCCAGCGCGACCGATGGCAGGATCAGCGCCTTCACGCCCGGCCAGACACCACCCGACCAGCCGGGAAAGCCGCCGGCCGGAACGAGGCGCAGCCAGACGGCGAAGACGTAGATCAGGAGCAGCGCGAACCAGAAATTAGGAATCGCCACCCCGATCTGTGCGGTGCCCATGGATATCGTGTCGCCGAATTGTCCCCGCCGCGCGGCAGCGTAAATGCCAACGGGGATGGCGATGCAGGTCGACAATGCGAGCGAGATCAAGGCCAGGGGTAGGGAGACGATCGCACGTTCGGCGATCAGGTCGATGACCGGGGATCGATAAGTGTAGGAGCGGCCGAAATCGCCCACCGCCATTCCGCCGACCCAACCGAGATAGCGTTCGATCAACGGCGCGTTCAGGCCCATCTGCTCGCGCAGAGCGTTCAGCGCCTCAGGCGTGGCATTCATGCCGAGCATGAGCTGCGCCGGGTCGCCGGGCAGGACCTCCATGATGGAAAAGACCACGATCGACGCCACGAGGAGCGTGATCAACCCAATGCCGACGCGCTTGATGAGGAAGAGGACCATACGTATCAGTCGCCGCAGAAAAGAAGAACCCCGGCCCGTAAGGCCGGGGTTGTTCTTTCAATGTTATGTTCTTATTCCGCCCAGCGAACCTCGGTCAGGTCTGTCGCCTGGACCGGCATGTTCTCCCACATGCCTTCCAGCCGGGCGTCCCACACGCCGATCTTCGGCAATTGGAAGAGGAATCCGACGACGGCATCCTCGGCGAGGATGCGTTGCGCGTCGCCATAAAGCTCGTTGCGCCTCGCTTCGTCGGACGTCGTGTCGAGCTCTGCGATGATCGCGTTGAACTCCTCGTTCTGATAGTTGAAGTAATAGTCCGGGCGCGAGTAGATATCGATGTCGTTCGGCTCGGTGTGCGAGATCACCGTCAGGTCGAAATCCTTCTCGGTGAAGACCTGGGAGAGCCAGTCGGCCCATTCGACGGGGATGATCTCGAGCTCGATCCCGACCTGCCGAAGCTGCGAAGCGATGACTTGGCCGCCTTCACGTGCATAGGCGGGGGGAGGGAGCTTCAAAGTCGCGCTGATGCCGTCCGTAAAGCCGGCATCGGCCAAGAGCTGCCGCGCCCGCTCCGGATCGTGGGGATAGGTATCCGTCAGATCGACATAGGCGGCATTGGCCGGCGAGAAATGCGAGCCGATCGGCGTGCCGAGCCCGGACCCGTTGCCGGCGATGATCTCTTCGCGGTTGAGCGCATGCGCGATCGCCTGCCGAACTTCGAGCTGATCGAACGGCTCCCTGCCATTATTGATGGAAAGCAGCGTCTCGCCTTCAGTGGAGCCGATCACGACCTCAAACCTTGGATCCGCTTCGATTTGAGCGAGGGCATCGCCCGCCGGCATTTGCGGGAAGGCATGGACGTCGCCCGACAATAGCGCGGGAATAGCTGCCGCGGCATCCGGAATGATCCGGAATTCGGCGCGCTCCAGCGCCACTTCCTCGCCCCAATAATCCGGGTTCTTGACGAGCACGATGGAGGAGCCGCGCGCCCAGTTGTCGAACTTGAACGGGCCGGTTCCGATCGGCGTCTCCGCGTTTCCAGCGGCCGTCGCCTCCGACACGATCACTGCATCGCCCCAGCCCATATTGTAGAGAAACGACCCTTGCGGATGCGCCAGGGTGACGACGACCGTCGCCGCATCGGGTGTCTCGACATTTTCGATCGCCGCGAACAGGCCCTTTTGAGCATTGGTCGAGTCTTCGGCGCGCGCACGATCGAACGAAAACTTCACGTCGGCGGAAGTGAGGTCGGCGCCGTCGTGAAATGTCACGCCCTCTTGTAGGGTGAAGGTGTAGGTCAGGCCATCATCCGAGATTTCCCAGCTTGAAGCGAGGGCCGGCAGGACTTCGCCTGTGCGTCCGATCCTTGTCAGCCCCTCGAAGACGTTGGCGTAGACGATTTCGTCGATTGCCGCAGCCGCACTGGCGGTCGGATCGAGATGCGGCGGTTCAAGCACCACGCCGATGACGACGTCGGTGCGTTGTGCCATGGCGGTGCCGGATGCAAGGGCAATGGCTGCCGCGGCAAGCACTGGAACGATGATTTTCATTTTAGGTAGGCTCCCAAGGACGAACGAGGTCTGGATGATTGAAGCGTGAAACGGGGACGGAGTAAATCGCGATTGTGCGCGCGCGCCTCATCGATCGCGTTGATTGCCTAGAAGATGACCCAAACCGATCGCCATGACTTGCGCGGATTGCACCATGTCTTCAATCCCCACCCATTCATCGGGCTGGTGGGCAAGGTCGAGGATGCCGGGGCCATAGGCGATGCAGCTGAACAGGTGCCCGATGCGCGACACGTGCTTCTGGTCATAGGTTCCTGGAGAAATGACGTAATCCGGCTCGCGGTCGAAAATGTCCCGAATGCCCGATGCGACGGCTTGGACGACCGGCTCGTCCTTCTCGGTCATCAGGGGCAGGACTTCCATCATGTCGCGAATGGCATAGTCGAATTTCGGCCGCTCGGACTTCAGCCGATCCAGGATCGAGACGACCTCGCCCTTGACGTCGGAAATATCCTCCTCGAGCAGGAATCGGCGGTCGATGACCGTCCTGCAGGAATCGGCAACGTTGGGCGAGGGCAGGCCGGGGAAGTGGTCTTCCGTCTGGCCGCCATGGATCGAGTTGATGTTCATGGTGGAACGGCGCGCACCCTCCGGCACGACGGGCATGCGCGTCTGCTTCCGGTCAAGGGCGGGGAACAACTCGTCCTCGAAGGCGGCGAGAACCGCGCCCATGTGCCGAATCGCCGAGTCTCCGAGAAACGGCATCGAACCATGGGCGATTCGGCCCTTGGTTTCGATCTCGGCCCACCAGACGCCGCGATGTCCAAGACAGATGCGATCTTTGTTGAGGGGTTCAGGAATGATGACGTGATCGACCCGAGGCTTAGAAAAATATCCTTTGCCGGCGAGATACGCGACGCCGCCGAACCCGCCCGATTCCTCGTCCACGGTGCCGGAGATTTCAATCGCGCCGGCAAAGTCCGGACAAGTGGCGATGAAGGCTTCGACGGCGACGATCGAGGCCGCAAGACCCCCCTTCATGTCGCAGGCGCCGCGGCCATAGACGCGGCCATCCTTCACGACGCCTTCAAAGGGATCGACCGTCCATCCCGCGCCGGCCTCGACCACGTCGATATGCGAGTTGAAATGCACGGTTTCGCCGGGTGTGCGGCCCTCCAGGCGCGCAACCACATTGGTCCGCGGGTAGCGGTCGCTGTCGCCGGGCGTGCCTTCTCCCCGGACATACTCGATCTGGAAACCGGAGCGTCTCAGACGTTCGCCGATATATTCGGCGCACGGGGTATAGGCATCGCCCGGTGGGTTGATCGTCGGAAACCGGATCAGGTCTTGGGTCAGCGTTACGAGGTCGTCGGAGCGATCCTCGATCGCCGTCATCAATTGTGCTTTCATGGGGCCATCTGAGCAATGACTGGATCGATTCTGCAAGAGGCTTTGTCAGTCGGCCCAACGCTTGTGGAACCACATCCACTGCCCAGGATGCTCACGGACCCAGCTTTCGACGATGTCGTTCATCATCTGACAACTGGCATGGACATCGATCGCGCCGGCTGGATCGCGCGGCAGCTCGATCTTTTCCTGAAGTTCCAGGCGGAAACGGTTGCCTGGCAAACGAATTGAGCGCGCGGGATAGACATCACACCCGAATTGCCGCGCGAGCTTGGGGACGAGCGGGTTGGTGCGGCATTCGCGGCCGAAGAATGTCGTCTTCTGGCCCTTGTGGAATTTCTGATCGACCAGAACGCCGATGTTTCCGTTGCGTTCGAGCACGCGCGCGAGCGCGAAGGCCGCACCCGCACGCGAGGCAAGCAGGTCACCCATCGCATCGCGCCGTGTCTTGAAGATGTATTCGGCGAGGTATGGGTTGTTGGGCGCCCGGAACAGTGCGGTCACAGGCAGGTCGTAGGCCGCCGCTGCGATCGGCAGCAGTTCGAAATTTCCCGAATGCGCGGTGAAGATGATGTGCGGGCGCTTTTCCTCGCGGATGCGCAGGAATATCTCCTCGCCGATGACCTCGACCCGTCCCGGCGCCTTTCCTGGCTCGTGATCAAATATCTGGTCGAGAAAAATATACTCGGCCGCCAGCCGCGCCATGTTGCCCCACATGTGGGAGGCAATTTCCGCGATCTCGGCATCGGATTTTTCAGGATAGGCGCGCTTCAGATTGTCGACCGCGACGCGATGACGGCCGAATCTCGGCCCGAGGCGGCGGGCGGTGCGATCGGCGAAATCAAGCGCCTTGTCGGCCGGCAATTTGCGCAAGGTCCACAAGGCGGCCATCGCGGCCTGCGCGATCGCCCAATACTCCGCCTGCTTGAGCGCCCCCGCCGAACGATAGGCCAGGGACCGCAGAAAGGGTGGCAGCCGAGCCATCAGTCGATGCGAAGAATGATCTTGCCGAAGACGTCGCGCCCTTCCATGCGTTCCAACGCACGTCCGATGTCCTCGAAGCCGACTTCGGTGTCGATCACCGGCGCCACCTGGCCAGACGCCATCTTCTGCATGGCGTTCGCCATGTTCTCCATCCGGCAACCGAACGAACCGAAGATTTTCAATTGCTGCTGGAAAAGCTGCATCAGGTTCATCGAGGTCGAAACGCCGGACGTCGATCCGCATGTGACCAGCCGCCCGCCGCGCTTCAGGCACAGCATCGACCCGGCCCAGGTGTCGGCGCCGACATGCTCGAAGACGACATCGACGCCCTTCTTCCTGGTCAGCTTCCGGACGACGCCCTCGAAGCGATCGTTGCGGTAGTTGATGACGTGGTCGGCGCCAAGCGCCTTGGCCGGCTCGATCTTCGCATCGGAGCCGACCGTCGTGATGATGGTGCATCCCATGCGCCTGGCAAGCTGGATAGCGGCCGAACCAATGCCGGACCCGCCGGCATGGATCAGAATCGTCTCGCCCGGCTGCAGGAGCGCATTGTCGAAGAGCATATGCTCGACCGTGCCGAAGGTAACTGGCGCGACGGCCGCGTCGATCTCGCTGACGCCGGGGGGTGCGGGAACGAGCAGCCGGGCCGGCAGGTTCATCAGTTCCTGCGCAAAGCCGTCGAGATGGAAGCCGTGGACGCCGGAGACATGGTCACACAGATTGTCATGCCCGCTGCGGCACGCTTGGCACAGACCGCAGGTTCGCGCGCCGTAGATCGATACGAACTGACCTTCACGCAGGGACGACACGCCGGGGCCAACCTGCACCACTTCGCCCGAGGCTTCCGCGCCGATGGTCAGCGGCATCTTGCGCTTGGCAAAAGCCATGCCGCGCCAGCCCCACACATCGATGTGATTGAGTGCGACCGCGCGAATACGCACCGTCACCTCGCCCTGCTGCGGGACATCCGGCTCGGCAATGTCCACGGTTTCGAGGCGGCGATCCTCGATCAACTGCAGTGCGCGCATGTCATACCTACCTGTTCGTCCGGCAGCGGACCTAGAACGCTTCGCGCGCCATGACAAGGCAGGTGTTCTGGCCGCCAAAGCCGAAGGAGTTCGACAGGACGGTCTTTACCTCGGCGGATCGCTTGACGTTCGGCACGACATCGAGATCGATCGCAGGATCGGGAATGTCGTAGTTTATCGTCGGCGGTATCAGGCTTTCCCGCATCGTCATGAGAGAAAAAACCGCCTCGATTGCGCCAGCTGCGGACAAGGTGTGGCCGATCATCGACTTGTTGGACGAAACCGCCATAGCCCCCAGACGGTCGCCGAAAACGGTCGCGAGCGACAGGTGCTCCATCTTGTCGTTCTCGGGCGTCGAGGTGCCGTGCGCGTTGACATAGGCAATGCTGTCCGGCTCGAGGCCGGCATCGTCCAGCGCCGCGCGGATCGCGCCAATAGCAGGTGAACCGTCGGGTTTCGAGCGCGTGCGGTGAAAATCATCGGCCTTTTCCCCGCAGCCGCGAAGGATACCCAACACTTTCGCACCGCGCGACGTTGCGCTCTCTAGCGGTTCGAGGACAAGGGCGGCCGAACCCTCGGCGAGCACGAAACCGTCGCGATCCTTGGAAAAGGGTTTGGAGGCTTTTTCAGGCGCGTCATTCGCCGTCGACAGGGCCGACAGCAGCGAGAAGCGGATCAAGGCTTCCGCCGTCGCCGATCCGTCGGCGCCGATTGCCAGCGCCCGGTCGCACTCGCCGCGGCGGATTGCTTCAACGCCGAGCTGAATGGCCGTGGCACCCGATGCGCAAGCCGTCGAGAGGGTGATCGGCAGGCCGCGCGTGCCGTATTTGTCCGCCAGCCGGTCGGCGATCGTTCCGAACTGGGTCTCCTCGAAGAGCCCGGCCGTCAACTGCTCGCGGGAGACTTGCAGCAGGCGCTGATAGCCTTCGTCTTCATCGCTCGACGCATAAAGGAAAAGGCGGTCATGCCATCCAAGTTCGACCGGCGGCGACGCCAGGAAAAGAGGACCCTCGAAGTCACCCCGTGAAATGCCTGCCATTCCGACAGCTTCGTCGGCGGCCAAATCGGCCAATTCCTGGGTGAGCGCCGATGCACCTTCACCACTTGACGCCAGGAAGTCGACGGTTCCGGAAATGGTCGTCGCCAGATGCTCGGTCGGAAACCGCGTAATCGCGTGGATTCCCGATCGGCCGGATGTCAAAGCCGCCCAATTGGCGGCAAGGCCCTGACCGAGCGACGTAACGATGCCCATGCCGGTGATGGCGACAATGGGACGTCCAAGATGATCTGTCGTTTTCACGTCGTGCTTCCTTGTCAGGCGCGTGCGAGCAGAGCAATACCCTCAAACCGGTTATAGCCGATGGCGGTGGCTGCAGTCCGTGCGGGCGCTACCTGGGCATCGATTTCGTTCTCGGGATCGAACGGCGGATAGGCCAGGTTCCTGGACAGCGCCAAAGCCGCCAGCGCAACACCGAAGGGAAACTGAGCTTCCTTCATATGGCCGGTCAGTGTGGAGAAGGCGCGTACGGCATGGCTGCCTTGCTCGCCCAGCGCCTGGCGCTCGGCTGCGGTCGCCGCATGTGCGCCCGATGCGCCCGAAATGACGAGGTCCGTCGCCGCTGAATCCGGCAACGACCGCAAGAGGCCTGAGATCACCTTAGGCAGATCGTTGTCCTGCCGCCGGGCGCGGCTCGATGCGACCGCCTCGATCCGAGCATAAGCCTGCTGGCCCCGCGCTTCGGCATGGGCGCGCGATTCAAGAACGAGAAACGCGCCGCCAGAACCCGTGATCACGCCGCCGCCATCATTGGCGCCCCGCTGCCAAACGGGTTTCCAGCGCTTGCGGTGGAGGTGGCCGCCGAGTTCATAGCCAAGCAGCATGTCGGGATGTTCGGTCTGGAACGCGCCGCCGACGAGCATATGCGTCGACTGGTCGGACCGAATGCGTGCCGTGGCGGTCTCTATCGCGGACACGCCGGCTGCTTCCTCGCCCATGAAGGTGCGCGAGGAGCCGGTCACCTTGTGGACGATCGAGATATTGCCGGCGAGAAGATTGGAAAGCTGCGCAAGAAAAAGCGTCGGCCGCAGCTCGGTCGTCAGTTTTTCATTCAGCAGGAGTTCATGATCGGTCCGCGAAGCCGAGGCCTTGAGGATCGCATCGTCCACCGAGACGTCGCGTTCGCCGCCGCCGGCCGCGACGATCATGTCCATCGTCGCGCACAGCCCTTCGTCGCCCTTGATGCCGGCATCGTCGAGCGCCAGCCCCGCGGTGTAGGTGCCGAGCCGCTGCCATGTCTCCATCTGGCGCTGGTCGCCCCGCTTGGGGATCTGCCGGCTCCAGTCGAGGTCCGGCAGTTGATGGATCGTGTAGGGCGCGAAACGGTCCGCGTCAAAAACAGGCTTGGCGCCGCCGGATGACAGCGCCGACCAATGCGTCTCCGCTCCCTCTCCCAGACAGGAGACAAGGCCGATGCCGGTAATGACGACGTCGTTGTCGCTCATGCGGGCCTCAAACGGCTTTGGCGCTCACGAGTTCGTCAATCTTGGCGCAGAGATTATCCATCACGAAGTACTCCTCCGTGGAGGCTTTGCCCTCGTTGACTTCCTGCGTCCACTTCTCGAGCGGAATCTTGATGCCGAATTCCTTGTCGATCGCAAAGACGATGTCGAGGAAGTCGAGGGAATCGATGCCCAGATCGTCGATCGTATGGCTTTTCGGTGTGATGGTTTCGCGATCGATCTCGCTCGTATCCGCGATGATGTCGGCAACCTTGTCGAATGTGGATGTCACTGGCAGTCCTCGGCACGAGCTTTGAGAAAGGGAATTCGCCGCTCTGTAATCGCTTTTTGGTGGCAGGAAAAGGGCGTGGCGGTTTTTGCTCAGGGCCGCCGCAGCTAAAAGACGATCCGTCCCGCCACCTGCAATCCGTCCTCCGTCGCCTGCACGATAAGTGCCTCGCCCGCCCGCACCCTTGTTCCGACCACCGTCTCGATGAAGCTGTCATGGGTCACCAGTACGAGAATGCCTTGGCCGGTATAGCCCTCCACCGTCTCATAGAGAAGTTCGCGATATGATTCTTCGTCGGGACTGTTGGGCTCGACAGGATCGAGCCATTCCACCGTTTCGACAGCGGACGATCCAAAAACGAGATCGGCGGTTTCCCGGGTTCGGCAGTACCGGCTGGCCAAGACCTCCTGGACCGGGGCGGAGCGGGCGGCAAAAAGCGCACCGATCCGGCGTGCCTGCTGACGTCCCTGGTCGGAGAGATTGCGCTGGGTCCGGCACGATTCGATGTCGAAGCTCGCCGGCTCGCCCGATCCTGGCGCGTTGGCATGGTTTAGGATCACGACCTGGCCGCCATTTCGTAGGAGCGCCCAACCCGCCTCCGTCGCGAAGGACGGAAAGGCCAGCACAAGCGACGCGATGATGATGAGCGCCCGGATCATTACACCTCTAGCAATGTTCATTCGTCCTCATATAGCCTGGAAGCGTTTTCGCGAAATCGTGCATGTATCGGCATATGGCCAGGCTGCGGTTGCAGCACACGGAAAGGCGCGCTACTGCGCTCCTATGTCGCCCCTGGCCGAAACCATAGCCTTCGTGTTCGGGCTTGTCGCACTCGGTTATGTTTCCGGTTGGACGGGCCTGCTGAAAACCTCGACCGGAGACGCGCTGACGGCCTTCGCCGTGGCCGTTGCCGTTCCGGCCCTCCTGTTTCGCACCTTGGTCGAGGCCGGCTTTGAAGGTGCCGCACCGCTTTCGATTTGGGCCTGCTATTTCTTTGCGGTCGCGATTGCCTGGGCGGCCGGGCAGGTGGTGACCGGCCGGGTTTTCAAGCGCGGCGCTCGCGCCAGCGTCGTCGGCGGGCTTTCCGCGGGCTTTTCCAACCTCGTTCTTCTCGGGCTGCCACTTGTCCAGGGCGTCTTCGGTCAACCCGGGCTCGAAGTTCTGACGCTGATCGTCGCGATCCACCTGCCGATCATGATGGCGGCCTCGATCGCGCTGTTCGAGTGGGTCAACCGCGGCTCGTCGGAAGGGGTCGGCATTCTAGCGGCTCTTCGAGACTTCCTGCACAAACTTCTCTCCAACCCGCTGATCGTCGGCATTGTCGCCGCGCTCCTATGGCGCCTCACCGGCTTCGAGATGCCCTCGCTTGCCTCGCGATTCGTCGATGCCCTGGCCGGCATGGCCGGACCGCTCGCCTTGTTCGCCATGGGGCTTTCGCTTCGGCGGATGGGCGTCACCGGAAATGTGCGGGCCGGTTTGAGCCTGTCGGCCATCAAGCTCCTCGTCATGCCGGCTGCGGCGCTCGGTGCCGCCTGGATCGTCGGTCTGCCACAAATGGCGGCGATGGTGGTCGTCACGGCCGCGGCGATGCCGACCGGCGTCAATCCATACCTGATCGCCACACGATTCGGCACCGGGCAAGCGATCGCGTCGAACGTCATGACCATCTCGACCCTGGGCGCGGCCGCGACGACCTTCTTTTGGCTCGCCGTGGCTCAACGCGTTTTTGGCTGAACACCTTGGTTCATCGGTCCGGCTGCTCTACAACATATCCAAACTTCCAAACACGGACATTTAGGGAGGGCATCATGCTCCAGAACACCAGCCGATATATACGCGAGGCGAATTTGATCGGTGGCGAGTGGGTCCAGGCCGATTCGGGCGAGACCATCGACGTCACCAATCCGGCCAACGGCCAGAGAATCGGCTCGATCCCGAAATCGGGCGCCGCCGAAACGCGCCGTGCGATCGAAGCCGCGGACGAGGCCTTCAAGTCATTTCGCAAGACCAGCGCGCTCGAACGCTCCAAGATGCTGCGCAAACTGCACGACGCGATCATGGACAACCAGGATTCGCTGGCCGAACTCCTGACCATGGAGCAGGGCAAGTCTCTCACCGAGGCAAAGGGCGAGATCGGGGCTTCGGCGGCCTATATCCTATGGTTCGCCGAGGAGGCGCGCCGGACCTATGGCGACGTCATCCCGTCGCCCTGGGCTGACCGCCGCATCATGGTCACCAAGGAACCGGTCGGCGTCATCGCGGCGATCACGCCGTGGAATTTCCCGTCCTCGATGCTGTCGCGCAAGATCGGCCCGGCGATCGCCGCGGGCTGCACATCGGTCGTCAAGCCGGCGACGCAGACGCCCTATTCAGGCCTTGCATGGGGTGCGCTGTGCGAGGAGGTCGGCATCCCGAAGGGTGTCGTGAACATCGTGACCGGCGGCGCGAGCGAGATCGGCAAGGAACTGACGACCAATCCGCTGGTCCGGAAGATCACCTTCACGGGATCGACCGAAGTCGGCAAGATCCTGATCGAGCAGTCGGCCTCGACCGTCAAGAAGGTTTCGATGGAGCTTGGTGGCAACGCGCCGTTCCTCGTCTTCGACGATGCCGACATCGATCGCGCCGTCGAGGGCGCCGTGGCGGCGAAGTATCGCAACTCCGGCCAGACCTGTGTGTGCACCAACCGCTTCTTTGTCCAGTCCGGCGTCTATGATGCGTTCGTCGAGAAATTCGCACGCGCGTCAGAAAAGCTGAAAGTCGGACCCGGCCTGGATGAAGGGGTTCAGCAGGGGCCGCTGATCGACGAGAACGCGGTCGAAAAAGTCGAGGAATTCGTTGCCGACGCCAAGGCCAAGGGCGGCAACGTCGTCACCGGCGGCAACCGCCACAAGCTCGGCGGCTCGTTCTTCCAGCCGACGGTCATTTCCGAGGCCACGCCTGACATGAAGTTCATGAAGGATGAGATCTTCGGCCCGGTCGCTCCCGTCTTCCGCTTCGAAAAGGAAGAAGAAGCCGTCGAGATGGCCAATAATACCGAGTTCGGGCTTGCCTGCTATTTCTACACAGGCGATCTGGGCCGTGCGTTCCGCGTCATGGAAGGTTTGAAGTACGGCATGGTCGGCGTCAATGAGGGCGTCATCACCACGCCCGAAGCGCCCTTCGGCGGCGTCAAGGAGTCGGGTATCGGCCGTGAAGGCGGCCACCAGGGCATCGAGGACTATCTCGACACCAAATATGTCTGCATCGGCGGTCTTGGCCTTTAAGTCGGGCCGTTCAGGGCCGCCCAGAAAGCGAGGCGGCCCGGCGCAAGTCTCGTCCGTCAACGGTCCTTGACCGTCTCCATTGCCACGAAGGTCGACGTTTGCGCGACATGGGGCAGCGCTGAGATGCGCTCCCCCAGCACGCGTCGATAAGAGGCGATGTCGCGCGTGCGCACCTTCAACAGATAGTCGAAACTCGACGCGATCATGTGACACTGCTCGATCTCACGGACCTCCATGATCGCCCTGTTGAAGGCATCGAGCGCCGCGGAGCGCGTGTCGGACAGCTTGACTTGCACGAACGCGATATGGCCCTTTCCCATCCGCTCATGATCAATGATCGCGGAATAGCCGCGGATATAGCCGTCCGCTTCCAGCCGTTTGACGCGTGCTGCGACGGGAGTCTTCGAAAGGCCGACCTGAGTCGCAAGCTCGGCCATGGACAATCGAGCCTCCTTCGAGAGGGCGGAAATGATCTTTAGGTCGACGCGGTCGATCTGGTCTGTCATCGGGATAATTTCAGAGCAATCTATCTGCTGCGGTTACCAACATTAAGTTGAATGGACTAAGAAATCCATATCATTGGTAAGCCGTTGGAGCTTCGAGATGCTAAACTCCTGCATCTCCACGGTTTTGCTTGTGAGGTTTCCATGGACGGCTCCGATTGCAATCTGCGTACCCGTATCCGGAACGCTAATCTCGCCGACGAAGGTGAGGTGCTGGCCGACCTCGTCGCGATGGCCGATTTTTCGGCGGCCATGCGTAAGTCGGTCGCCGAGCGGGCCGTCGGACTGATCCGTCAGGTTCGCAATTCGAGTGAGCCAAAGCTGATGGAAGCCTTCCTGGCCGAATACGGGCTCTCGACCAGCGAAGGCGTGGCCCTGATGTGCCTTGCAGAGGCGCTCCTGCGCGTGCCCGATGCCGATACGATCGACGAACTGATCCGCGACAAGATCGCGCCGCATGACTGGTCGACGCATTCGGGCGGTTCAGGTTCGATCTTCGTTAATGCATCGACCTGGGCGCTCATGCTGACAGGCAAGGTGCTCGATGACGGCGAGGGCGGGATTGAGCGGACCTTGCGCGGCATGGTCCGACGGGTGGGCGAGCCGGTCATCCGTCGCGCGGTCGGTGCCGCCATGCGCGAAATGGGTGAGAATTTCGTGCTCGGACGCACGATCGCGGAGGCCGTCAAGCGCGGCACCGACGAGATCCGCAAGGGCAATCTCTATTCCTATGACATGCTGGGTGAGGCCGCGCGCACCGAGGCCGATGCGCTGCGCTATCTCAAAGCCTATCACGATGCGATCCAGTCGCTGGCGAATGAAGCAAGATCCGACGACATCCGGAAGAATCCGGGCATCTCTGTCAAGCTGTCGGCCATTCATCCGCGGTATGAATGGCCGCAGCGCGAGACGATGCTTCCGGTTATGACGGAGCGCCTGTTGTCGCTGGCGCTTGCGGCCAAGGAGGCCGGCATGGGCCTCAATGTCGACGCGGAAGAGGCGGATCGTCTCGATCTTTCCCTCGACGTGATCGAGGCCGTGCTTGCCGATCCACGGCTGCAGGGTTGGGACGGATTCGGCGTCGTTGTTCAGGCTTACGGCTTGCGTGCCGCGCCCGTGCTCGATTGGTTGCACGATCTGGCGACGCGCCTCGACAGGAAGATCATGGTCCGCCTCGTCAAGGGAGCCTATTGGGATACCGAGATCAAGCGGGCGCAGGTGCTGGGCTTGTCCGGCTATCCCGTCTTTACGCGCAAGCCCAATACGGACGTCTCCTACATTGCCTGCGCCCGCAAGCTCCTTGGCATGACGGATCGCATCTATCCGCAATTCGCCACGCACAATGCACACACCGTTGCCGCCATTCTCGAAATGGCGGGAGATCGGGATTCATTCGAATTCCAGCGCTTGCACGGCATGGGCGCCGCGCTTCATGAGGCGGTCCGCAAGCAGGAAGGAACCCGCTGCCGGATCTATGCGCCGGTCGGCGCGCATTCGGACCTGCTGGCCTACCTGGTCCGGCGGCTCCTCGAAAACGGCGCCAATTCCTCCTTCGTCCATCAGATCGTCGACAAGACGGTCTCGCCCGAAGAAATCGCCCGCGATCCGTTCGATATTGTCACGGCGCAGGGGCAGGCGCAGAATCCGATTCTGCCCTTGCCCGCTCAAATCTTCGGCGCGGGCCGGATCAACGCCCAGGGCTGGGACATTACGGATCCGGCGACAGAAGAGGCGATCCTCGCGGAACGTTCACGCTTCGCGGCGCCGCATCGCTGGAAAGCAGGCGGTGAGGGCGAGTCACGTCTCGTCTACAATCCCGCCAATCCCTCGGACATTGTCGGCGAGGTGGTCGAAGCCGATGCCGCCGCAGTCAAGGCAGCAATCGACAGCGCTGTTGAGGCCGCGCCCCGGTGGGCCGCGCGTCCCGTGGCGGAGCGTGCAGAGATCTTGCGTCGCGCCGCCCGCCTCTACGAAGAACATGCCGTCGAATTCTTTGCTTTGGCGACCCGCGAAGCCGGCAAGTCTCTGCCCGATGGCATTTCGGAACTGCGCGAGGCGGTCGATTTCCTGCGCTATTACGCAGCCGAGGCAGTTCAAGCCGAAAAGATCGGCGAAGCGCGCGGCGTCATCGCATGCATCTCTCCGTGGAATTTCCCGCTGGCGATTTTCACCGGCCAGGTCGCGGCTGCGCTTGTGACCGGCAATGCCGTGATCGCCAAGCCGGCCGAGCAGACGCCGCTGATCGCCGCCCGCGCCGTCGAACTCCTGCTTGAAGCGGGAATTCCGGCGGATGTTCTGCAACTCGTCATCGGTGACGGGCCGAATGTCGGCGGTCCGCTGACCGCCGATCCGCGCATCGCCGGGGTATGCTTCACGGGTTCGACTGAAGTCGCGCGCATCATCGAGCGCCAACTGGCCGAGACCGCGGCGCCGGATACCATGCTGATCGCGGAAACCGGCGGGCTCAATGCGATGATCGTCGATTCCACCGCTCTTGCCGAACAGGCCGTGCGCGACATTGTCGCCTCGGCCTTCCAATCCGCCGGACAACGCTGCTCGGCTTTGCGCATGCTCTACGTCCAGAAGGATGTCGAAGCCCATATGATCGCCATGTTGAAGGGCGCGCTAGCCGCCATGAATATCGGCGATCCATGGAATGTGGCGACCGATATCGGTCCTGTGATCGATGAGGAGGCACAGAAAGGCATCGCTGACTATTGCCGCAAGATGGAGGCGGACGGCCGCTTGATGGCCAAACTTGATGCACCTGAACGCGGCCGCTATGTCGCGCCACATATATTTAAACTCAGCGGAATCGAAGACCTCGAGCGCGAGATATTCGGTCCCGTCCTCCATGTCGCGAGCTACGAAGCTAGCGAAATCCAACGTGTCATATCGGCTATTAATTCAAAGGGATACGGATTGACTTTCGGGCTTCACACCCGCATCGACGCCCGCGTCCAGGAGATCGTCGACCATATTCGCGCCGGCAATATCTACGTCAACCGCAACCAGATCGGCGCGGTGGTGGGATCGCAGCCCTTTGGCGGCGAGGGTTTGTCAGGAACGGGCCCCAAGGCCGGCGGACCCAACTATCTGCGGCGGTTCCGCAAAAGCGCCGGCTCGCAGCAGATCGGGAAGAGCGAGAGCGGAGCCGAAGTCGCACCGGTCGCGCTTCGCGACCACCTTCCCGGTCCACGAAAGGGTGGTTGGGCAACGCGACCTGACCGCATCGAAGTCTTGCGCAAGCATCTTCGCGGCAAGGCGGCCGATGCGATGGCGGCCGCAGCGGCGGTGGAGTACGGACCGGTCGATCTGCCGGGGCCGACCGGGGAGGGAAACGCGCTGTCGCTGGTGCCTCGCGGCCGCGCGCTTTGCCTAGGGCCTTCGGACGATGCCGTTCTGGCGCAGGCGGTCCAGGCGCTCGCTGCCGGCAACGCCGTTCTCGCCGTGGCGCCTCGTGCCAATGCGGCTTTGCGGCCGCTTCTTGGCAAGGGATTACCGATCGCGGCGCTTGAGGGGCATGTCGAGCCGGGGACTGTAGCGGACCTGCCCGTCGACCTTGTGGCCTATAGCGCTGACGCCAACGCATTGCGCGCCGTGCGCAAGGCCCTGGCGGCGCAGGATGGTCCGATCGTGCCTTTGGTCACCGAGTCGATCTATCCGGTTGCCTATGCGCAGGAGCGATCCGTTTGCGTCGACACCACCGCCGCCGGCGGCAATGCGAGCCTGCTTGCCGCGGCGGAGTGATCAGACCAGATCATCCACCGTAACCGAAAGGGCGGCGGAAAGCTTCTTGAATGTTGCCAGAGAGCCGGACTTCTTGCCCGATTCGATATTGGCGATCTGGACGCGGTTGACGCCGGAGCGCTCGGATAACTGCGCCTGCGTGAAGCCGCGAAGATCGCGAAAGACGCGGACCGGATTTTCGCCGTCGATCATGCGCTTGACGAACTCGCCGGGGATGGACTCGCCGCCATCCGCAATGGCCTTGTCATAGGCAAGGATGTCGGCAAGGTCTTCCGATGCCGTCTTGAGTTTTTCATATTCGGCTTTTTCGATTGTCACCATCTCATTCATGGCGGGTCCTTTCAATCGTAGATTCCGCCGCGCGGGCCAACTTCGAGAACGTCGAGCACCTCCCCGTTGTGCATGATGACGCGCCAGTCACCGACTCGCAGACGAATGCCGTTACGGCCCTGAAGCCTCCTCACATTGTTCACCTGGGCTGCAGGGTCGGCGGCATAGGCTTCGATCTTACCGACTATCCGCCTTGCCGTGTTGGCCGGCATTCTTCGCAGGGCCTTGGCTGCGGCGGGCTTGTATGTGACCGGCTTCATGTGGTTATGTAGCTCGCAGCTACAGGGTCGTCAATATCAATGTTAGCCACGAATTTCGATTAATCACCAAGGCAAAATGACAAGATGACCGGCAAGGCTAACAGGCTACGGTTCCATCGTCAGGCGCCTTCAACCACCGAGAAGCCCTCGAAGATGGGCGATTCGAGATAGGTCGGCTTGGTCGTGCCGGCACCCTTGTGCGCGTCGCGGAAGTTTTGTGATTTCGTCCAGGCGAGGAAGTCCTCGCGGCTTTCCCAGACCGTATGGGAGGCGAACAGCGTGAAGCCTTCCCTTTCGTTCACCGGTCCCCGCAGGAGATGGAACTCGCGAAACCCGTTCATCTCGGGAAGCTTCGACTCGCGGTTCTTCCAGATGTCTTCGAACTCGGATTCCTGGCCGATCTTCACCTTGAAGCGGTTCATCGCGATATACACCAGAGCGTTCCTTTCCTCTTTCGACAATGAAGGCGAAGACTCTATCTTGGCCGTTCGATGATCGAATTCAATCGAGGCATGCCGTCGGCGTCGTCATCGTTGCGTGAAGGCGAGGGGGACGGTGAACGGCCAGGAACTGCGGCCAGCTTCGGGCGGAATGGCGGGGAAGGGGGCGGCACGCTGAACCGTTTGCAGTGCTGCGTCGTCGAGCACCTGCGATCCTGAACTGCGCGCGATGCCGATGGCCGAAACCTGGCCTGAGGCGGCAACCGTGAATTGGACATGGACTTCGCCGCGAATTCCTTGACGTTGCGCCTCGCGGGGATAGCGCAGCGACCGTCTCAAGCGGCTGACGATCTGACCGGGATAGTTCGAGACGGCGGCATTTCCGGCGGCGCTTGGCTGCGCGCTCGGCCCCGATGGCGCGGTAGGCGCCGCGGCGCTGCCTTCCGCGACCCCGCGTTGCGTATCTGTCTGGTTCTGGCCGCCCGAGCCTTGCCGCGGGGCCGGCCGGGCCGCTTGTTGCTGGCGCGGTTGTTCGGCGCGCCGAGGCGCAGGCTCCGGCGGGGGGGTGTAGGTCGGGCGGGGGGTCGGGATCGGGACGTCGGCAAGGGCTGACAGCGTTTCGCGTTCTTCAACAGGCTCGGCGGTCTCGACGGCAACGTCAGAGGGCACCGCGGGCGCCGGCTGGCTTTCCGCCGGCTCCGGCTCCACCGTTTCGACTGGCTCCGGCTCAACCGCCTCGACCGGAACCGAGGGCGTTTCGGGCGCGGGCTGCACCTCCGCCGGCGGAGACGGTTCGACAGGCCGGATTTGCTCCGGCTCTGCGGCCGGCGTCTTGACGGGCTCGGCCTTGGCTGTCGTGTCAACGGGATCGACCGCATCGGCCAAGGTTGGCTCGACGGCTTCGCTTTCGACGCCGCTCGCGACCTGGTCCGCGGCCGAGAAGCCAAGTGCGGCGATGTCGATCTCGATCGCGCCCGACCCTGCTTCCAATATCATTGGCACGGCGGATTCGCGGGTCATGAGATAGGCCGCGCCGGCATGGGCGGCGAAGATCACCGCCGCGGACAGAAACCAAAGCGCGCGTTGGCGATGGGATTGCCGGGCGACTTCTTTCGGCCAGGCTATGTCACCATAGGCATTCATCGCATCATTCTGACATCGGCTGCGTTGGCGCCTGCGGCGCAGGCCCGGTGCTTTCCATCCCGACGAGCGCGATTTTAGTATAGCCCGCAAGACGCACAAGATTCATGACGCCCATGAGGTCGCCATAGGAAACGGTCTGGTCCGCGCGCAGGAAGATGCGCGCCTCGGCATCTCCCTCCGTCGCGCGATCGATCGTAGTGCCAAGCGTCTGCGGCGTCACATCGTCATTGCCGACGCTGATCGACAGATCGCTTTGTACGGTGACGTAGAGCGGGGTGTCGGGGCGCGGCTGCGGAGCGGCGGTCGAGGCCGGCAGGTCGACATTGATGTCGACGGTGGCGAGCGGGGCGGCCACCATGAAGATGATGAGAAGGACGAGCATCACGTCGATGAACGGGGTGACGTTGATCTCGTGGTTTTCGGCCAGATCGTCGTTGTCCGAATTGCGATTGAAGCTCCCGGCCATTTTTCCTACTCCGCCGCTCTGGGCAAGACGGCCGCGTTCGATCCCTGCGCGTAATCGAGGTCGCGGCTGACCAGCCGCTCAACGGCTGCCGAGGCATGTCCGAGGAGCAGGCGATAGCCGGCGATCGAGCGGGCGAACGCGTTGTAGATCACGACGGCCGGAATGGCCGCGACCAGACCGAGCGCGGTCGCGAACAGGGCTTCGGCGATGCCCGGCGCCACGATGGCAAGATTCGTCGTCTGCGCCTGCGAAATGCCGATGAAGGAATTCATGATGCCCCACACGGTGCCGAACAGGCCCACGAAGGGCGCCGTCGAGCCAATCGTAGCCAGGATGCCCGTGCCGCGTGAAATGCCGCGCTGTGATTCCGCCTCGATTCGCGACAGATGCGACGTGACGCGTTCTTTCAAACCTTCAGCAGGCCCATGCCGGTCGCTGCCGTCTCCGATCATGGCGCGCTCGCGCCCCGCCGCGCGGACCATCAGCACCGCAGGTCCCTTGTCGGTCTCCAGCGCGCGCGATGCCTCGTTCAGCGTGCGCGCGGCAAGGATCTTGTCGAGCGTGGCGGATAGGCGTCTCTTGGCCGCAGCAATCTCCAGCGACTTGGCCAGCCAGATCGTCCACGTGACGAACGAGGCGAAGATCAGGCCGATCATCACGGACTTGACCACCCAGTCAGCGGCAAGGAACATGCCCCAGGGCGACAGGTCGTGCGGCAGGCGCTCGTCACGCTCCCCAGGCGCAATGGGAACCTCATCGCTCGGGGCGACGACAGCCGTGTCATCGGCCAGCGGTGCTGCCGGCGCCATGACAGGCGCTTCAGGCGTGATGGCGGGCTGCGTTTGCGCATCGACCGGCGATGCCACGAGACTTGCCCAGGCAAGCAACATGGCCGCGAGGAGGGCGCGCAGGAACGGGTGCCTGGCATTGATCTCGATGAACATGATCAGCTTCCAAAAGTGATGTCGTACCTCGACGTGGTCTCCAACTGCCGGATGCAGGCCGCCGGATCGATCCCGTCGCCCGCGCATTCGGTCGCGTTGTTGATGAGCACCCGCCCGATCTCGTCGCAGTCGGTGTCGTTGAAGTCGAACTGGCGGACCTTTGTCTTTCCTTGGGACAGATCGAGGAAGTCGACGATGGTCAGCCGGTCGACGAGGCCATTCTTGTCGAAGAGAACGAGTTCGAAGGCCGCCTTCGAGATGTTGTTCGACAGGCCGTTCTGAACCACGAACGTGAACCTGCAACCACGATCCGTTGGCTGCAGCGCATTGAGTTCAAGCATCAGCTTTGGATCGCCGCCCTGGGCGTGGGCCGCTCCGGACCCCAACGCAGCGACAAGCGCCAAGCCGATGAAACAGCGCTTAAAACTAAGCCTCATGGGGATCTCCGGCTCGGGTAAGATGGGCCTGCTGCGTATGGAGACCGGACCGCCGCCGAACAATCGAATGTCGCGCGCGAGCCAGCCGGGAGGGGCCTTCACCTCCTCAGATCCAGCTTGCTATAAATCCTGACTTTGGCTGTCAAGATATAGACCCTGTGATCGGGTCCAGAAGCTTAAAAACAGGCTGCGCTAGCTTGCGGCGGCAAGACGAGGCGTTGCAAAGTCGATGCCCAAAAGCTCGCGGACGTTTGGCCGTGCTTCGACAAGCGCTTCGATCGTATAGCCTTCAAGCACTTCGAAGAACGCACCCAGCGCCTTGCGCAACGCTTCATTGAGCGCGCAGGAATCGATTAGCGGACAATCCGTCGCGTCGCTTTCAAAGCACTCGGCCATGGCGAAACTGTCTTCCGTCGCGCGCACCACGTCGAACAGCGTGATGTCCGATGCCGGACGCCCGAGCCGCACGCCGCCGTTTCGACCCCGCACGGTTTCGACCATGCCGTGTTCGACAAGCGGCTGCAGGATCTTGAACAGGAACAGTTCCGAGACCTGATAGGCTTTGGCGATCTGGGGAATGCGGCTGAGTTCGCCCTGATTCGCCGCGCAATACATCAGGATCCGGATGGCGTAATTTGTCTGACGGGTCAGCCGCATGGGGTTCCTCCGCGAGGCCGTGAAAGAGGCTCTTCATTCATTCTTTAGAACAATTCCAGGAAGCTCGCTACTGAATCCTCGGCATTGCCGAACAATCCAGAGCTATAGGCCGAACACCGCGCCGGCAAGAACCGCTCCTGCAGCGCCAACGGCAGCAATGGTGGCCAAAGCAAGCACGGCGATCGCGACGCCGATGCCCAAAAAGACGCCGTCGCGTTCGGACAGCGCAAAACCCATAACGACGATCGAGCAGGCGGGCAGCCAATTGCCGAACGGGATCGGCAAAAACACGACGACCGACATAACGAAGGTGATCAACCCCAGATAACGGTCCGCGGTAATGGTATCGAACGGCCAATAGCGCGGGCGCACCAGCTTTTCGAGCCGCTCCAGATAGGGGGTGATGTAGTCGATCGATTGCCGGAAGCGATCGGCGCTGATCGACCTGTCGAGGAGGAAGCGCGGCAACCAAGCGGTTTGATAGCCGAGCATCATCTGGGCCGAAACAAGCATCAACGGAATGCCGAGGATGAGCGTGGAGCCAGGCGGAGTGGGCAGGAGGTTGAGCACGGCGAAGACGACGAGCAACATGGCGAAGCCGCGGTCTCCCATCGCATCGCGCAGTTCCTCGATGGAGACGGAATTTTTTGACCGATCTGCCAGCCCGCGAAAAATTTCCGACAGGCGAAGCTTGCTTTCGCTCACGAGTGTCGGAAGCGATGGCCTACCATAACGCGCAAGATCGTCCGTCATCCCATCCCGATCAATGGTGTTGCATTTTGAAGTTCAGGTCGGACTTGAATCGCCGTGGTTCAAGGGCAAAAGTGGGCACGTTCAAGGGCAGAAGTGGGAACGGCTTCGTGCCTCCTGCAGTCAGGCGCCGGACACAACATTATCTTGCGCCTTTTTCAGGGCAGGCGTCAGGTCACCATAGCCGGTCAGGCGCCGCTCATAGACGAGGCCGAGCATTTTTGCCGCGCGAATGGCCACGGTTTCGAGAGCCGGATCGTCGGTCTGCGCCAGATAGATAAGCTTTTCATAGTTGCCGAAAAAGTCCTCGATCAGTTCGGGATGCCGGTCGAGGCCCATCGGCTTCATGAAGAACGCGTCGAAATGCCGGCACAGGAAGTCGGTCATGTAAAAGGATGTCATGTCGTCCTCGGCGACCGCCTCGAAAGCCGGCAGGCTCTGGTAGAACGCAAAGCAATGCGGGCCGGCAATGCGCTCGATCCCATGCGCCTTGCAAACCCGATCGATATCGCCGCCCGTACCGCAATCGGCGTAACCGACGAAGATGTGCCTGTACCCCTCGTCCCGCGCTTTCGAAATGGCCGTTTCCAGGGCAGGGGCGATGCGATCGGGCCGGTAATGATACTCGGCCGGCAGACAGGTGAGGTCCAGATGATCGAGTCGCAGTGTCTCTCGAACGGCAATCACCTCGCGGGCGATCATTCCGCACGCGATGACAAGAACCTTTTCCGGGTTGGCGCGTTCACGAGAAGAGCTACGCTTTTCCATCGTCCATCCTTCCGGGAGCAGATCAAATGTCCAAAGCACTTTCGCGTCTTGCCGTCGTCTTCGCCGTTGTTGCACTCGCCAGTGGCTGTGCCAACACGATCCGCGGCGTAGGCGCCGACACCGCCAATGCAGTCGATGCAACGCAGTCGGCCGGTGAGGATGTCGCCCAAGCGGTCGAGTGATCGAGCGGTCGCCTGAAAAACGCCGCCTGACGGATCACATCGATGCGCGGACGTTGTGTTTGCGCATCATAAAGTCCTTGGCGGTCTCGACGGCCAGGGCCGCATCGCGGCAATAGGCATCGGCGCCGACGGCCTTGCCGAATTCCTCGTTGAGCGGAGCGCCGCCGACGAGGACCACGTAGTCGTCGCGGATGCCTTTTTCCTTCATCGTGTCGATGACGACTTTCATATAGGGCATCGTCGTCGTCAGCAGGGCCGACATGCCGACAATGTCGGGCTGATGCTCTTCGATCGCAGCCAGATATTTCTCCACCGGATTGTTGATCCCGAGGTCGATTACATCGAAGCCGGCGCCTTCCATCATCATGCCGACGAGGTTCTTGCCGATGTCGTGGATGTCGCCCTTGACGGTCCCGATCACCAACTTGCCTTGTTTGGGCGCGTTGGTGGCGGCCAAAAGCGGCCGTAGGATGAACATGCCGGCCTTCATCGCATTGGCGGAAAGCAGCACCTCCGGCACGAACAGGATGCCGTCGCGGAAATCGACGCCGACGATCCGCATACCTTCAACGAGGGCTTCGGTCAGAACCCTGTAAGGCTCCCAGCCGCGTTCGAGAAGAATATTCGTTCCTTCCTCGATCTCTTCCTTGAGGCCGTCATAGAGATCGTCGTGCATCTGCTGCACGAGTTCATCGTCGGACAGTTCGGAAAGAATGATTTCGTCGTCGGACATCGATAACTCCTGAGGAGGGCCGATCGGCAGAGCGCCCTTATGTTGCTTCTTTAATTGATATGCTGTCTGTGTCGAGGTTTCACGGTCGAATTGCGACGTCCGTCTGATGGAAAGCGACTGGAAGAGGCGGCCGTTTTCGTGTCCATATTGCGACAGCATCTGGCGTAGCCGAACAGGCCAGCAACCGGGCGATCGACAAAAATCGACTTATGCAGGCGATCGTAACGCCTGAACGAGGATTACTTGACCATGGACGACCAATCTCCCCCCGCTCACGAAACCGGTACGGGACGACGCGCACGCGGAGCCGGCGGCGGAGCAGCTGCCCGGCGCGCGGCGCGATCCGGTGGAGGACCAGGAAAAACGCTCTCCTATATTGAGCGGCGAACCGGTGTTTATGAAGTGCTGAACGAGGAAGGGCTCTCACTGATCGAGGCCAATGCCGATACCGTGCTCGAGGAAATAGGCATTGAGTTCCGCGATGACGCCGAGGCCCTGGATCTGTGGCGACAAGCCGGCGCGGACGTGCGTGGCGAGCGGGTGCATTTTCCCAAGGGGCTTTGCCGCGAGCTTCTCAAGACCGCGCCGTCGCAGTTCACCCAGCACGCGCGCAATCCCGAACGCTCGGTGCAGATCGGCGGCGATGCCACGGTTTTCGCTCCCGTTTACGGCCCGCCCTTCGTGCGCGATCTCGACGGCAATCGCCGCTACGCGACGATCGAGGATTTCCGCAATTTCGTGAAGCTCGCCTATATGGCGCCGTCCATCCATCATTCGGGCGGCACGGTGTGCGAGCCGGTCGATATTCCGGTCAACAAGCGCCATCTCGACATGGTGTTCGCGCACATGAAATTCTCCGACAAGCCCTTCATGGGCTCGGTTACGGCGCCGGAGCGCGCGGAGGACACAGTGGAGATGGCGAAGATCCTCTTCGGCGCCAAGTTTGTCGAGGAAAATGCGGTCGTCATCAACCTGATCAATGCCAATTCGCCGATGGTCTTCGACGAGACCATGCTGGGCGCGGCGAAGGTCTATGCCCGCGCCAACCAGGCGACGATCGTGACGCCGTTCATCCTGGCGGGCGCGATGAGCCCAGTCACCGTAGCCGGCACGCTGACGCAGGTCCTTGCCGAAGTCCTCGCAGGCGCGGCCTTCACGCAGCTTGTACGGCCGGGCGCGCCGGTCCTCTTCGGCACATTCGCCTCGTCGATCTCGATGCAGTCGGGAGCCCCGACCTTCGGCACGCCCGAGCCGACGCTCGTCTCCTACGGCGCGGGCCAACTGGCCCGGCGCCTCGGTCTGCCGTTCCGCACCGGCGGATCGCTTTGCGGGTCCAAGATACCGGACGCCCAGGCTGCCTATGAAAGCGCCAATACGCTCAACTCGACCCTGCTCGCAGGTACCAACTTCGTGCTGCACGCGGCTGGCTGGCTGGAGGGCGGGTTGGCCTCGTGCTACGAGAAATTCATGATGGACGTCGACCAACTCGGCATGCAGCAGAAGCTGACCGAAGGCGTCGACCTGTCTGAAAACGGCCAGGCGATGGATGCGATCCGCGAGGTCGGGCCAGGCAGCCATTATCTTGGCTGCTCGCACACCCAGGCGAATTTCCAGACGGCCTTCTACCGCTCGTCGATCGCCGACAACAATTCCTACGAACAGTGGTTGGCCGAAGGGGCGAAGACCGCCCCTCAGCGCGCCAATGCGCTAGCCCGTCACTGGCTCGACACCTATGAGGCACCGTATCTCGATCCGGGCGTCGAAGACGGCTTGAAGGATTTCATCGCCAAGAAGAAGGAGTCGATGCCCGACGCATTCACCTGAAAGGAGCCCGATTCAGGCCGGGCTAAAGTGGCCGACATCATTCACAGAGAAGTCTGGCGTTCCGCCTTCGGAGCGCCGGACGGGAAGAAATAGTGGATGTTTTTGCGGTTCGTCTTGAGATGATCGAGCGTATTGCCGATCTCCTGTCGCCGCACGGCCTCATCTTGCGCGGCGGGTTCAATTTCGCCACCGGCGAAGCCAGACCGGCCCGCTCAGTCCTGCTCGTCGGCCACGGCGGAGCTGGCTTCTGGCCGCACTTTCAGGCGTGGCGGTCCGACCATCGGAACGTGGCCGACCCGCTCGATACATGGTCGCGCAGCGTCATCGACGATATCGCGACGCGCGTTGGCGCTCGGGCCTGCTATCCCAACGACCGTCCGTATCTGCCATTCCAAAACTGGGCGATGCGAGCGGAAGGCCTGAAGCCGTCGCCGCTGGGCATCCTGATGCATCCCCGGTTCGGATTGTGGCACGCTTATCGCGGCGCGCTCCTGTTCGAGCACAATGTGCGCATCGGCGAACGTCCCGAGCCGCATCATCCTTGTGAAGCCTGCGAAGAAAAGCCGTGCCTCGCGGCATGCCCGGTCGGAGCGTTCGGGGCCGGCGGATACGCCGTCGACCCATGCCGTCGCCATGTTCGCGCCGATGGCGTGACCTGTCGCGAGCAGGGCTGCATCGCCCGCAATGCCTGCCCGCACGGACAGGGCTTCCGCTATCCGCCGGACATTCAGGCCCGCTTCATGGCCAGCTTTCTCGGCGCTTAAAGGGCCAGTTGAGTGGTGTGCTTGATGCTTTTGAGGATCAGATTGGTCCGCACATTGGCAATGCCGGGCAGCCGAAACAGGAAGCCTTCAAGGAAATGGTTGTAGGCTTGGAGATCGGGACACAGGATCCGTAGATGGTAGTCGGCCTCGCCGGTCGTCGCGAAACAATCGAGAACTTCGGAACGGCGCTCGATCGCAGCAATGAACGTGTCGACATGCGATTCCCCGTGGCGGGTTAGCGTCACATGCACCACCGCGTGGAAGGTCAGGCCGGCCGTCTCCGCATCGAGCAACGCATGGTAGCCGCGGATCACGCCCGCCTCCTCCAGCGCACGCACGCGGCGCCAGCAGGCCGAGGCCGACATGCCGGCGCGCTCGGCCAGTTCCTGGTTCGAGATCCGCCGTCCGCCTGAAGCAGAGCGAGAAGTTTTCGATCCAGTTCTTCCAGTTTCATATGGTGATCCGATCAAGTATTCCGGGCAGCGTCGGATTAGACCGTGTGGACGAATTGACTCAGGTATAGGTTTTGGGGTTCCGGGGACGAATCCGGTCTGATTCATAGGTTGCCGACTGATTTGGAGGTCGGCGATGTCCACGAGGATGACGGATACGGATTGGGCGAACGCGCAGGAGGTTTTCCGGGCCTGCCTTCCACGGCGGGGCCGCAAGGCCGCGGACGACCGGTTATTTCTGGAAGCGATGCACTTCTTCACGGTGGAGAATGTGCGCTGGCGCGCGCTGCCGGAACGCTTCGGCCACTGGAACTCAGTGTGGAAGCGCTTTGACCGGCTGAGCACGGCCGGCGTGTTCGAAGCTTTTTTCGACACATTGGCCGAGATGAGCGCATCGGCCCATTTGATCCAGATGTTCGATTCCACCATCGTGCGCGCCCATGTCTCGGCGGCCGGCGCAAAGGGGGGCAGCAAGGCCAGGCGCTCGGCCGCTCGCGCGGCGGGTTCACGACCAAAATCCACGCCAAGGCGGACAATTCGGGCGACATCATCGCGTTCGATCTGACCGGCGGCCAGGTTTCCGACACAACCCGTTTCGAGACCCTGCTCGACATAGGTCCGGATATTACCCCACGTGCCGCGCTGGGCGACAAAGGCTATTCCAGCAAGGCCAATCGCGCCGCCGCGCGGACACGCGGCATCGCCCCGGTGATCCCTCACAAGGCCAACGAGAAAAACACGCCAGCCTTCTTCGCCAAGACGCTCTACAAGGCGCGCGCTCGTATCGAGCAAGGCTTCGGGCGGCTCAAGCGCTTCAAACGCGTCGCCCTGCGCTGCGAAAAGACCGCACGGAATTTCCGCTCGATCGTCAGCTTCGCCGCCGGCCTATGCTTGCTCAAATTCGTCCACACGGCCTAGTGAAATATTCTTCCGTCCATTCTCCCTCGAACGCCCAACTCCGGCAACTCTTTTCGCACTGGACGCGTTATCATTCCCGGAG
>CAZEEC010000012.1:20527-29764 GCA_964511105.1 uncultured Mesorhizobium sp. | reverse complement strand
AAGATCCCGACGACCTGCGCCAGATGCTCGAACTGCTGATTTCGGTCGAGGTCGCTGCCACGGGGCTTGCCGCCGAACGGCGCAGGGAGCGTGACCTGCGCGAGATCGATCGCGCGCTGCGCGCGACATGGCGACGGCGATAGAAGCGGGCGAGAGCGGCGTGGACGAGGACGTCCGCTTCCACGGCAGCACCGTCGCGGCGGGTCGAAACGTCTATTTCAAAACCCTCACCACTTATCTTGAAGGCAGAGTGCGAAACCTCATCCGCGCAGCGCGGATGAACACGGCGCGCTTCGAGGGCCTCGCCTACAAGGTGCAGGAGGAGCATGAAGCGATCTTCCGCGCGATCGCGGCGCAGGACGTCGCTAAGGCGCGGGAGGCGGCGGAGCAGCACCTGCGCAATGCGGCGGCCCGGCTTCAACTTTACATCAGCGACGATGCCCGCAGGCGTTCGACCCGCCGCAGCGCGAGGGCGTAGGCACTCAACTGGAACCTGTGCACGGATGCTGAGCGTCTGCTCCTGTTGGCGACTGCAAGCCGCTTCTTTGCAACTGCAACGCGCAGTTGCGTTCGGCTTCGTTAAAGTAGCCGGTCCATCACTCCTTGGAAGGCAAGGGGGAGGAGTCCCCGATAATCACGTCATCTAACCGGCATCATCAGCCTTGAGCAAAAACACGTTTATTCCGGCTAAACTTTCGGTCGAACGTTTCAAGGTTGTCAACAGACGATACCGAAATGGCGGTTGGCGTGAGGGCGGTCTCCTCTTCGGAAAATGCTACACCTCTCATCTGCATCGAGATTGGTCTGCTCCAAAGTTCAGTGCCGATTGACAAGCCGCTCGGATTTGACTTCCGTCGCCCGAATGCCGACATTCAAGCCATGACCCAAGCGTCTCCTGCTCGTTTGACGATCAAAGGCGGCCTTCAAATAGGCTGATCGCCTGGTGCTGCTACCTGCGATGGCAAGAGCGGCACCAGGATCAAATCCCTCACCCTAATTGACCTTCTTGCGCTGGCGCTCAACGAGTTGCTGCGGCTGTGTCCGCACGCTCGATCTGGCTGCAGCGATAATCCGTGGATTGAACACATGTCCTTCAAATACAGCTACAGCTTTCCCATCAGCGGCCCGAACAAGCTGCCACGCTTCAAGAAGTGGGCCGCCGAGCACGCGCCTGATGTCGAGGTTAGCCTCCCGCCCCAAGTTCCGGTGAAGAGCAAGGCAATGACCATCCGCCTGAAGTCCCTCGAGGATCGGCAGACGCTTTTGAACCAGATGGCTGGCGCTCAGTTGTAGCGCAATTAAGGGAGACCACGACAATGATATCGATCCGGCCGTGCCCGTCATGCGGATGCACCTTTTCGGAAGGGGCGCGCTGCACGAGTTGCCGACAACCTTATCCTATCTCAGGATCGATGCCTGAGCACCTCTTCTCCCCGCCCACCACCGGCAGGAACCATGAGCAGCGTCCCGCGATGGCTGGCTGGTGACGCGGACGGAGCATGTTCATCGTCTGCGTCCCAGGCGATCAAGTGATGTCGCGCTTTTTCGGAAACATGCCTGAACAGGCGCGACGTCCAGGCTGGCTAGATGCCGGAAGGAACATGATTAATACAAGCACAATACTGCCGTGCGCTCCTATCTAGCCTTGATTATATGAAGAAAATACTTATATATATAAATAGCACTTAGAAGGAGTTAAACAATGAGCAGAACAAGATTGGAGAAGCCTGAAAGCAAACTCGAACGCGCAGACCGCATCGCCCGTGAGATCATCACTGCCGAACGTGCCGCCCGCGAAAGCAAAACAAGCCGTCTTCGCGACATGCGCATGAAGATGGAACGAATGGCGGCTTAACGGGCATCATCAGCCTTTGGGCAAAGCACGCTGCCGGTCGCCCGCCGAAAGCCAGTCCGGCGCGAGGGGCTTCCGCATGAAGGGCCTGCAGCATCTTGCGTCCGAGCCGAAGCGGTAACGAAAAGCACGCTGTCGACGCGTGATGCCTATTCTCTGCGGCCGATAAGGAGCCCTATTGGAACCCGGCTCCTTCCGGCAGCGGACCGAGACACCAGGGCGCCCGAGCAAGCATTCGACATACCGATGGGAAAGGCGCATGGTGATCGGGCGGACCCTTTCTGCCGCCAGGACAACCTCAATGAAGTATCTCTCGCATCTTCCGACAGACCCCTTTCTGTGGGCTTTGGCCCTTTTGTCGGTAGGCATCGTCGGCTCCTTGCTCTTCGTAATGTTGACGAGCATCACTTTCTGATCGGTTCCATCGCCCCTTCATCTGCAATCTTGCGGTGAAGGAAGCGCGGTCAGTGGCCGTCTAAGCATGTGACCTGTGTTGTTTGCCGCGCGGCTGGGGCCACCGATACCGTAGACCGCGTAGACCATTGAGCTGCCGTCCAAAGAATGGCGCCGTCCCAGGCTTCCGGCTTGCTATCGGCGCTGCGCAGATTTCCCACCCGGACAAGTGTCGGACCAGGGGGCAAAGCCCCCAATACCAGCTTTCACTTCACCATCATCCACGAGACATTGGCTGATTGGAAATCATTTTCCCGCCCGCGGATCTCGATGCTGCAAAGACGCTGGACGGCATTGGTCATCGCGCTATAGGCCAGCCAATTTGTGATCGTGCGCCTGAACTCTTATATGTCTAAGTATGGCATAGGAGTGTTTCATGATCGTCAGACCAACCACCGCCGCTGATATGGCTCTCTCCGTGGGCGTAGACCCTAAGATTTTTCGCGCCGCGCTGCGCGCCGTAAAACATCCCCGGAAACGCGGCACGGATTGGGAAGTGAAAATCGACAGCCCCTCTTATTCAGGCATGCGCACTGTTCTGGTGGGACTTATTCAGCGGAAAGCTGCGTAGTGCTCACGGGACCTAAGGGCAGGACACGACCGCAGTTCGCCTTCCTCCTCCGGATCGAAGTCCGTGACGAGGATCAGCTTGGGAGCTTTGGCTAAGGTGGTTTACGCCGTCCCCGCCACTTGCGCTTGACGCCATCGCTCACCTCCCGCGGACATGTGGTCTTCGCCGCCAGGCAAATATAGGAGCGCGTCGGCCGCCGTCGCGTGGCCGATGATCTCCGATGTAGCATTCTCAAGTAAGATATCCGGAACTTGCTCGTCAACGCGGGCAAGTCTGCGAGCCTTCAGCAGGTGGTGTATGATCTGTATGCGCTTCGGGTCCATCGAGGTGTTCATAGCAGGCTCGCTTGCATGGGTGCTGGTGGCCGGGACGACGCAGCGGCTTTCATTTTGCCCGATGTGCCTGTACCGTTCTACACGGAGGCGACCATGCCTACTGATAAGCCTGAAAAGCGCGTTGAGATAAGCAGCGAAGGTGCCAGCGGCCGCGATTCCAATTCCAGCAGCGTTATGCCGATGCTGATCGCGGGCCTCATTCTGATCGTGGTCGGCGCGATCGGCGTCATGATGTTCGTCTAGACGAGCCATCTCTCAGCCATTGCCCTCCCCTGCCTCACAAGGAGGTTCGGATCGCGGCGCTTTGCCTCCCATCGAACGCCTGCTCCGGATTCGGCATCTACCGTGCAGCCATTCATTTTGCCGCTGCTGATCAAGATTGGTAGAGGGCTTTTGTCTGCTCAGAACAAGCTGGGTCACCCGATGGATGAACGCAACGAATCCGCAGCGTCAGCACTCTCCGAGAGGCCGCATCTGGCGAACCATGTGCGTCACTATGGGATCGTATAGTTCTTTCTCCGCACGGGAATAGTCGATCAGGAAGTAGGCCATCCGATCGCCACAGTACCGGATGGCGCGGAGATAGCGGATCTGGGCGCCCTGCACGCCGGAATAGCTCGCCCAATCTGAAGTTATCCGGTCGTAGGTTATCTCCCATCCCGCACTTTGGTCTCTGCGCATACGGTTCAGAACCGCGTTGCGAAAACCATCTTCACCCACATCCCCTGCCCAAACTGCAAGGATGTCGCCATTCGCGTTGTGGTAGAGGCGCGAGTTGCCCGCGTCTGGCCGAAGAGAAAGCTCGTAGGCTTGCGGGATCGGGATTTCGTAGCCGAACGTGTCGTCCTGCAGGAGGGTCCATGACTGCGCGGCCACCGGCGTGGCGAATATTGCAAGAATGCCGAGATATCTTTTCATCAGACGGCTCCACGTTCGCATCCCCAGGAAAGCACTCGATCGCCACTCAGGTTCCCTGAAAAAGGCCGTTTTCCGCTCGCGACGAGATGGCGGTCTTCGTAGGTTGATTTTTGGTCCCATCGAAAAAGGTCGTCCCTATCCGGTTCCGCCGAGTAATTGCTGGAAACGAGAGGTTGCCGACATGCACTTTTTGGGGCTCTCAATCCGGATGTATCGTGCTACGTAGCGTTGAAAGTATCGCTAGATGAGCCAGCCTCGGGTGAAACCTTGGGAACGGGCGGCTTTGCATGTAATTGAGGTAGAGTCCCTCCCTCTCCGCCATTCTCAGCATGGTCCATTTCGGGCACATGGCTTACATTCTATTCTGGAGAGATGGTTAACACTTTCTCCGGTGTGAATGGGTTCGGTCCTGGCTCGACCCGACACTCCTCGTTATCGAAGAATCCGAGATCATAGTCCAGGAAGGAGACGATCCAGACGTCGTCGTCAACCTCCCGGATTCCGATGAGTTGGCCTGCGAAGACGGTGCTCAGGTTGATCGTGCGTTTTCCTATGCAGATGCGCCCGCGCCGGCTTCCGCGTCGCCGAGGTGTCGATGCTGAAAATCGCCGACGTCGACAGCGAGCGCATGCTGTTCTGGGTCGAGTCAGGCTGAGCATTGTGAAACACGCAACGGTGACGCAACAGGCCGCTGGGTCCCTAAGCGCCGATATCCCAATAAAGCCCCGCCATCATCTCCAGCCCTTCACGCAGGAGATGCGGCGGCAGGTGCTCGTTCGGCGCGTGTTGCGAGCAGCCGGCATAGGAATGCGGTACCCAGATCGTCCGCAGCCCGAGGATGTCGGCAAAGGCATCGTTGGGCAGCGACCCGCCGAGATTGGGAAGGATTGCCGGGCGCCGTCCCATGGTCCGCTCGATCGATCGGGAAGCGAAGCCGACCCATGGATCGGCGGGATCGAGCCGTGTCGCACGAAATATCTCCTCATCGGCCGCCTTCACCTTGACGAAACCGAACCCGGCCGCGTCGAGATGGCGCCTGACCGCCGGCACGACCGCGTCCGCATCGACGCCGACGACGAAGCGCAGTTGCAGCCGCGCGAAGGCATGGCCCGGAATGGCGTTTACAGGCGCGCGCGGTTCGCCCGCCTCGAAGGCGAGCACTTCTAGCGTGCACCAGCCGAACACCTTCTCCGCTGCCGAAAGGCCCGGTTCACCCCAGTCAGGGTCAATGCGCGGACCAACTTCGGTATCCACCACCGGGCAGTCAGCAAGCGCAGTGCGTACGCTGGGGGGCAGTTCGGCGGGCTTCAGTTCCGGTACGAGGATGCGCCCTTGGGGCCCGACGAGCGCAGCGATCGCGTGGGCGAGCTGGATGGCAGGGTTGGAGATGAGCCCGCCCCAATTGCCCGAATGATGCGCCCCATCGCGGGCATCAATTCTAATGTCGAAGGAGATGCCTCCGCGCGAACCGAGGAAGATGGTCGGCCGGTCGACCGAAAGGCGCGGCCCGTCTGACGCAATCAGCAAGTCCGCTCGGAGCGCATCCTTCTCTGCGGCGCACAGTTCTCTCAAACCCGGCGAACCGATCTCCTCACCCATCTCGATCAGATACTTGGCATTGAAGCCGAGGTGCCCGCGCGCCTCGATCACCGAGCGCAACGCGGCGATGTTGACGGTATGCTGGCCCTTGTTATCGGCGACGCCGCGCCCGTACCAGCGACCAGTCTGTTCGGTCAGAACCCAAGGTGAAAGCCCATCCTCCCAGCGCTCAGCTTGGCCGCGCGTGACGTCGCCATGGCCGTAGCCGAGAACCGTCGGCAGGCTTTTGTCTTCCATTCGCTCGGCGATCAGGAAGGGTCCCGGCGCCCGTTCATGCCGCGCGACGCGACACGAAAAGCCGAGCCCTTCCAGTTCCGGCCGCAGCTCTTCGGCTAGATAGCGATCGAGCGAATCGCGCGACTCGGGCTCCTGGCTTTCGGTGCGGATCGCGACGCGTCGCGCAAGCACTTGGCGGAACTCACCGGAATCAAAATGAGCCCGTGCGTGGGCAATGGCGGCTTCCCGGCTCATGGCTACCCCCGGCCAACAAACGGCATCGTCGTCGCCATCACGTTGAGGAAGAGGATGTTCACTTCCGGCGGCAGGCTGGCCATATGGACCACTGCGTCGGCGACATGGCGGGCGGGCATGCGCGGCTCGGCCATGCGCCGCCCGTCTGCCTGCAGCACGCCTGCGGTCATGCGTTGTGTCATGTCCGTCGCCGCATTGCCGACATCGAACTGGCCGCAGGCGATGCCGAATTCGCGCCCATCCAGGGCAGTGGCCTTGGTCAGGCCGGTGATGGCGTGTTTGGTCGCCGTATAAGGTGCCGAGTGCGGCCGGGGCGTGGTCGCCGAAAGCGACCCGTTGTTGAGGATGCGTCCGCCGCGCGGGTTCTGCCGCTTCATGATGCCGAACGCGGCCTGCGTGCACAGGAACGCGCCGGTGAGGTTCGCGGCGACGACTGCGTTCCATTGGTCGAAGCTCAGTTCCTCGATGGGAACCGCAGGCGTGTTACAGCCGGCATTGTTGACGAGAAGGTCGAGCCCACCGAAGCGCGCTTCCACTTCATCGAAGAGCCGCTTCACGGCAGCGGGATCGCCCACATCCGTCGGGACGGCGAGGACGCGCTCGCGGTCGCCGATTTCCCCTGCGGCGGCTTCCAGCACGTCCGCCCGGCGTCCCGCGAGCGCGACGCGAAACCCGGCCGCGAACAGCCCGACGGCGATCGCCTTGCCGATGCCCGTCCCCGCTCCGGTAACGATGGCTGTCCTGTCAGCAGAGTCCATGATCCCTCCCCCGTCCTCGCATCTGGCGATTTGGTCGCGCCTCGTGCAATCTGTCAACTTTCTTGATAACTAACGCAGACAGCGAAGTGGAGGAGCATGTGGTACAAATGCAGGAAAACCGGTTCAAGGCAGGGCTCCGCGCGGGCCGGCCGCAGATCGGGCTCTGGTGCAGCCTGACCAGTAATGTGGCAATCGAGCCGCTGGCGGAAGCCGGCTTCGACTGGCTGCTGATCGACACAGAGCATGCACCCAACGAGTTGACCACCGTCCATTCGCAGATGCAGGCAGTGGCGCATTCCGCGTCGAACACTATCGTGAGACCGGCCTGGAACGACGCGGTTTCGATCAAGCGCTTCCTCGACATCGGCGCGCAAAGCCTGCTCGTCCCATTCGTGCAGAACGCGGAAGAGGCGCGGCAGGCGGTCGCTGCAACGCGCTATCCGCCGCACGGCATACGCGGCGTCTCCGTCAGCAATCGGGCCAACGGCTTTGGCCGCATCGCCAATTATTTCGAACGGGCCAATGAGGAGATCTGCGTACTCGTGCAGATCGAGACGGGCGCCGCCCTCGATAGTATAGAGGAGATCTCGGCGGTGGACGGCGTCGACGGCATCTTCATCGGACCCTCGGACCTTGCCGCCGATCTGGGCCATCTCGGCAACTCAGGCCATGAGACGGTCAGGTCGGCGATCTCCAGCGCGATCCGCCGCATCCGCGCTACGGGCAAGGCGGCCGGCATCCTCGCGCCCATCGAGGACGACGCCAAGCGCTGGCTCGACGAAGGCTGCCTCTTCGTCGCCGTGGGCAGCGATCTCGGCCTTCTCGCTCGCGGCAGCGATGCGCTCCGCGCCCGCTTTCGCGTGAGCGGCTGACGCGCTCGGCATCTACATTTGGAGGAATTGATGATCGATCTCTATACCTGGACGACGCCGAACGGACGCAAGGTCTCGATCGCGCTGGAGGAGATGGCGCTGCCCTATGAGGTCCACGCCGTCGACATCGGCAAGGACGAGCAGTTCGCGCCGGACTTCTTGAAAATCTCGCCCAACAACAAGATCCCGGCGATCGTCGATCGCGAGGCGGACCAGTCGGTATTCGAATCCGGCGCCATCCTAATCTATCTCGCCCAGAAGACCGGGCGGTTCCTACCGTCTGACGCGAAAACGCGGATAAAAGTGCTCGAATGGCTGATGTGGCAGATGGGCGGCTTCGGCCCGATGCTCGGCCAGGCCCACCAATACCTCAAGTTCAATCGCGGCAAGGCACCTTTTGCCGAGGAGCGTTTCGCCAAGGAGGTCCGTCGCCTTTACGGCGTTCTCGACCGCCAGCTCGAGCGCGAGGCTTACGTGGCCGGCCCCGATTATTCGATCGCCGACATGGCGCTCTGGCCTTGGGCTTCCCGCTATGAATGGCAGGATATCGAGCTTGATGAATTTGCCAACGTCAAGCGCTGGTATATCGCAATCGCGAAGAGGGAGGCGGTGCAAAAAGGTTATCATGTGCCATCCTTTACGCAGGATATCCCTATTCCGTGACCCTAGCAGATGCTTAAACTATCGCCCGCGCGCCGCGAAAAGCTGGCCGATAGCCTCTATGGCCAGGTTCTGGAGCAGATCGTGACCGGCCATCTCAACGAGGGAGACCGCCTGCCATCGGAAGCGGAAATCGGCCGCGCCTTCAAGGTATCCCGACCGGTGGTGCGCGAGGCGTTGTTGCGGCTGCAGGCCGATGGCCTTATTTACGCGCGGCGGGGCGCGGGCTCGTTCGTCAAGCATCGCCCGCCGGCGCGACTGACCGATTTTGCCGCAGTCTCGGATGTGGCCGGACTTTTACGCGCCTTTGAGGCGCGCATGACGCTCGAGCCGGAAATGGCAAGGCTTGCCGCGGCGCGGGCTACTGACAAACAACTCAAAACAATCTCCGATGCATTTGCCGCCCTGGAGGCAAGCGATGACGGGCTGAACGAGGATTTTGCCTTTCATCGCGCAATAGCCGAAGCAACGGGCAATGAGATTTTTCCTGCACTGCTTGATTCCATGCGCGATCTCGTTCTGGGTGGCATCGACGTCGCCAGACGCCTGACGCGCATCGGCTCGCAGGAAAGACACCAACGCGTCATTGCCGAGCACAGACAGATCTTCGAGGCTATCACCTCGCGTAACGGCAACGAAGCAAGTGTGCTCATGCACTATCATCTGCTTCAAGCGCGCGACCGGACGACGAACTATCAGCGTCATCCCTGAGAAAGTCGACGGGGCCGGACAGAATCCGGTTTTCCTG
>CAZEEC010000012.1:0-20427 GCA_964511105.1 uncultured Mesorhizobium sp. | reverse complement strand
TATCAGCGTCATCCCTGAGAAAGTCGACGGGGCCGGACAGAATCCGGTTTTCCTGTGCAATCAGGAAACCCGCCTCGCCGCTGAGCCGGCGATAAGCGATCCAGTCCGGATCGGCCTCCATCGCCATACGTCTTTTCTCGCGGTCCGCCGCGTCTTCATAGGCCCATAAATGGACGTATGAGTTCAGTGGTCCGGTCTCGGTGACGGCATAAAGGAGTGGCCGGCCCAGATGCCGCTTCTGCACTGGGTAGCCGTGCTGGCCATAGAGTTCCAAATGCGCCTTCAGCGTGCCCGGCCGGCATGTATAGGTACGAAGGTCGTAGATCATGCGCTTCCTCGTCTTATGTGGTGCGACGAGGCCTCGCTCGTTGCCTCGATCACATCGTCCGGCCCCAGGCCTGGCTCTGCGGGTGCTTCTACCGGTCCGATGCTTTGCAACACCATGCGCGACTCGATCTCGGGGGCGGGCCATCTGACATTGACGAATACCGCGACCCCGGCCACCGCTGCTCCGAGCATGTCGGTGACAAGTCCTGGATGGATCAATGTGAGCGCCGCGCCGAAGAACAGCAATCGCGTCAGCAAATTGGCTGGTTTTACAAAATAGCCCGTTACGCTGGCGGCCAAGAATGCAACGCCGATGGAAGCGGTGACGACCGCCTGGATGACTTCGCTCCACTCCCCGATCATCAGCAGCGCCGGACCGAAGACGAACATGAAGGGAATAATGAAGCCGGTAAGTCCGAGCTTGACCGCATCCCAGCTCGTTTCCCATATCCCGCTCTGACTGAGGCCGCATGCGGCATAGACGGCAATAGCCACCGGCGGTGTGATGGCCGACAGAATCGCAAAGTAGAAGACGAACATATGGGCCGCTTCCACCGGAATGCCGAGGCGGACCAGCGCAGGCACGAGCAGTGCCACCTGAACGATATAGGCTGGGGTTGTCGGCATACCCATCCCGAGGATGATACCTGCAACCATGGTCAAAAGCAGAGCCGGAAGCAGCATGTCTTGCGCGGCCGCCCGCACAAGACCGGTGAAGGTGAGACCGAGCCCCGTCTGGGAGATGACACCGATGACGATGCCTGCGGTGGCGCATGCGAGCGCAACAATCACGGAATTGAGCGCGCCTGCTTCCAGACCGTCGAGCAGCCTGCGGAACGTGAACTCGGAACGCGTCGATTTGCGCAACAGCACCACGGGCACCACCGAGAAAATCCCCAAGAGGGCCGAATATGGCGCCGAATAACCGCTCATAAGTGCTGTGATGATGATAACCAAAGGCAAAAAGAGATGGCCGCGCTCGCGCAGCACCTCCCACACGCGTGGCAAATCGGCTTTGGGCAACCCCTTGAGACCTTGCTTCTTTGCTTCGAAATGAACCGCAAGGAAGACGGCGAGATAGTAAAGAAGTGCCGGTATCAGCGCATAGGTCGCAACCGTCAGGTAGCTGACCCCCATGAATTCGGCCATGACGAATGCCGCCGCCCCCATGATGGGGGGCATGATCTGCCCGCCCGTAGAGGCGACCGCCTCCACTGCGCCAGCGAAAGATTTGGGATAACCGATCCTTTTCATCAGCGGGATGGTAAAGGTGCCCGTCGTCATGACGTTGGCGACGGCCGAGCCAGAAACCGAGCCGAACAGGCCCGACGTGACGACCGCGACTTTGGCTGGCCCACCGGCCGTATGTCCGGTGAGCGCCAGAGCAAAATCAGTAAACAGCTTGCCGATGCCCATTCGTTCCGCCAACGCGCCGAAGATGACGAACAGCACGACATAGGTCGCCGAGACCTGGGCAGGGATGCCAAAAAGGGCATCCGTTGTCATATATTGATATTCGAGCAGACGCACGAAACGGGTATTGGTGAACAGGATCTGATATCCGAGGAAGAGCAGTGCGGTAACCGGCAGGATCGGCCCGATGGCGCGCCTGGTGGCTTCCAGCACCATCACGATCATCAAGATGGCAAAAGCCTGGTCCGTCGCCGAAACGGGACCGACATAGGCCATGCGGGTGTTGAAATAATCCCGCAATATTATCGGATAGGCACAGGCGGCCAGTGCTCCGATAAGAAAGACCCAGTCGAAAAGGCGCGGTCCCTTGTCCTGATCGCGCTTCAGAAGAGGCAGCGACAAATAGGCCAGCACCATCGCAAAGCCGAAATGCGTTGCCCTTAATGTAAAGGCGTTAGGCGGCCCGGCATAGGCGACATAGATGTGAAACAGGCTCATCGTCACTGCCACGACGGCGATGATCCTTTTGATCCATGACTGATATTGGGACATGAGGAGCCCTTTCACAGGCAAGCTCTTGGCGCATAAGCCACGCTGGCATGAGGTCTGCCGGGGTTGCTATATCCCCGGCAGCAGTTGCGTTTCCCAGTGTTTTACTGCGCTACGCCGTTGGCCTCGTAAAATGCCTGAGCGCCTTCATGCATGGGCACGCCGATATCCTCGGCCATCGCCTCGATCGTCATGTTGCGCATAACAGCGGCGATGGCGATCATGTCCTCGCGGTTCTCCCACATTTCTTCAAGAAGCCCCTCGACAATCTCAGGCTCCAGATCGCAGCGAGCGACGACGTGGGTTGCATAGGCGACCGCATTTACATCCTCTTCCTGGCCCGGATAGGTGTCGGCTGGAATGACGACACCCGTATAGCCCGGATTGAGTTCCTCACGCATGCGCGTCACAAACTCCTCGTCGACCTCGATGAGCTTTATGTCCTGGCTGTTGGCAAGGTCCATCACTGCAGACGAAGGAATGGTGGTGCCAAGCGCAAGAATGTCGGAATTGTTATCCTGCATCAGCGAGACGCCGTCCGAATAAGAGACGAAATCGACAGTGGCAAGATCGTCATAGGACAAGCCAGCCGTTTCCAGGACAGCACGCACAACCTGTTCCGCGGTATTGCCTACAGGCTGCGTGTTCAGCCGCTTGCCTTCGAAGTCTTCGATGGTCTCGATGCCGCTCGCCTGCGTTGTCACCATTTGGAAATATTGCGGATAAAGCGTGGCAACGTTACAGACATTGTCTGCTGCGCCATCGAAGGGCTCACGGCCCTCAATGGCATCCACGGTAGAGATTGAGTTCGCAAAAGCCAGATCGGCGTCGCCCTGCTGAACACCCTGGACATTGGCTATGCCGCCGCCCGGAAGGACTTGGATCGATCCGATGCCGGCATCGCTGGCCATCGCCTGCATCGCGCCGCCAAGCGGGTACCAGGCTCCGCCTTGCGGACCCGTCATGAGGCGAAGTTGTTGGGCCTGTGCAGGCATGACAGCAAGAGCAGTGCCAAGGACGGCTATTGCAGCGGTGAGTGTTAGAATCTTCATTGTAAGTCTTCCTCCCTGTTGAACCTGTTGAGATGGTTTTTGCGAACCTCCGGCGCCTCAGGCCGGCATCGCCTCCCTTTCCATGTGGAACGGCGCGCCCGCCCGGGCGCAGATGTCGCGGAGCTGACGGCTGAAGACGGGGGGCAGCGGAATGCCCAGCGCCGTTCGTTCGTCCTCGCAGCGATATTCCGGATCTCCGGCGACCATGACCGGCGTCGCGCTGTCGCGAGGCGCCGTTGCCCGCAGCGCATCAACCATCAGCGCCATGTCCGCCGCGAACGCCTCCCGCGAGCCGCGCAAGAGTGCCGGATCGATCGCCATGACGAAATGGCCGACATCGTGACGGCCGGTCATCGTTTCTCGGAGCGGTGTCAGCGCCGCGCCCGTCAGGGTACTGGACAGGATCTCCACCATAGTCGCGAGACCGTAGCCCTTGTGGCCGCCGAGCGGGACAAGCAGCGTGTCGCGGAGCGCGGAGGCTGCATCAAGCTGCGGCGCGCCGTCGCGGTCGAGTGCCCAGCCGGCAGGAATGGGTTGTTGCGCGCGGTGCGCCAGCTTCAATTTGCCGATCGCCGCCGTCGATGTCGCCATGTCGAGCAGGAACGGATGCTGCCCGGCGCAAGGTGCGGCGAACGCGATAGGATTGGTGCCAAGCCGCGATTCAAGTCCGCCGGTCGGCACGATGGCCGCGCGCCAGACGGACGAGGTCGAGAGGCCGATCAGCCTCCGTTCGGCGAGCCGTCGCGCATAAATGCCAGCTGCCCCATAATGGTTGGAATTACGTATCCCGATCGCCCCGATGCCGAACCGTTCCGCCCGTTCGCCCGCCATGTCGACGGCCAGCGCGGATGCCGCGTGGCCAAAGCCGCCATCGGCGTCTAGCAACGCCACCGCGGCATGGTCGTGGACGATCGTAATGTCGGGTCTTGGGTTGGCGCCGCCGTCCGAGATCTGCTGTTCGTAGAGAGCTAGCATCGCAAGGCCATGCGACTCTATCCCCATCAGATCGGCATCTGTCAGGATGCCGGCCGTCGTGGTGGCATGGTCGGGCGAGAAACCCCAAGCCAACAGGATGTCTGTCGCCTGGCGACGCCAAATCGCCGCGGGGATTCTGGGCCCCGTTTGCGTCACGCTTTTCCTCCCAGATGCGTCCCCGGGTCAATGCCGGTCGGGTTATCGCTCGGACCAGGAGCGCACCATGAGGACCACCAGTTGTCAATACACTTTACAGCTAGGCTCAATGTCGCAATCATGCAGCCTAGCCGCGTATCGATCTTCGTCGCGAGAGAAGGTTGGCGGTCATGTCGGAGGCGATGATGACGAGAAGAAAGACGCCCGCGGAATTGCGCAGCGGCCGCTGGTTTACGCCGGACGATCTACGCAGCTTCGGGCATCGCTCGCGCATGATGCAGATGGGCTATGCCAACGAGGAGATGGCCGGCCGCCCAATCATCGGCATCATCAACACCTGGTCGGACCTCAATCCCTGCCACGCCCATTTCCGGCAGCGTGCCGACGACGTGAAGCGTGGCGTGCTGCAGGCAGGCGGCTTCCCGGTCGAACTGCCGGCAAACTCGCTGTCGGAGAGCAACGTCAAACCGACGTCGATGCTCTATCGCAACCTGCTGGCCATGGACGTGGAGGAACTCATCCGTTCGCACCCGCTCGACGGCCTAGTGCTCATGGGCGGCTGCGACAAGACAACGCCAGCGCTCCTTTTGGGTGCGACCAGCGCCAACCTTCCGGCGATCTTCGTGCCGGCTGGCCCGATGCTGCGCGGAAACTGGAAGGGCCGCGTGCTCGGCTCTGGCTCGGACGCATGGAAATACTGGGACGAGCGGCGTGCCGGCAACATAACGGACACCGACTGGCAGGGGCTGGAAGGGGGCATCGCCCGCAGCTACGGCACCTGCATGACCATGGGCACGGCCTCCACCATGACCGGCATTGTGGAGGCGATCGGCATGACTCTGCCTGGCGCTTCCTCCATTCCCGCCGCCGATTCCAACCATATCCGTATGGCTTCCGCCTCCGGGCGCCGTGCCGTCGAAATGGTGTGGGAGGACCTGAAGCCGTCGGATATCCAGACGCGGCAGGCCTTTGAAAACGGTATTGCGGTCGCCATGGCGATGGGGTGCTCCACCAATGCCATCATCCACCTAATTGCCATGGCGCGTCGCGCCGGCGTCGATATCGGCCTTGACGATTTCGACCGCGCGAGCCGGGTCGTGCCGGTCATCGCCAACATCCGCCCGAGCGGAGAAAAATATCTAATGGAGGACTTCTTCTATGCCGGCGGTATGCCGGCGATGATGTCCACGCTCGGCGACTACCTCCGAACCGAATGTATTACCGTCTCCGGCCGCACGCTGGGCGAGAATATTGCCGGCGCCGAGGTTCACGATGCCGACGTCATCCGCCCACTTCACCATCCGATATATCGCGAGGGCGCGCTGGCTGTTCTAAAGGGGAATCTCGCTCCCGACGGCTGCGTCATCAAGCCAAGCGCATGCGATCCGCGCTTCCAACGGCACACCGGACCAGCGCTCGTCTTCGACGACTATCCTTCCATGAAGGCGGTGATCGATTCCGACGATCTGGACGTCACAGCCGACCACGTGCTGATCCTTCGAAATGCCGGGCCTCTTGGTGGGCCAGGAATGCCCGAATGGGGCATGCTGCCTATCCCGAAGAAGTTGGTCCGCCAAGGCGTCCGCGACATGGTGCGCATCTCCGACGCCCGCATGAGCGGTACCAGCTATGGCGCCTGTATCCTGCACGTATCACCCGAAGCATTCGTCGGTGGTCCACTCTCGCTGGTCAAGACCGGCGATCCCGTCAGTCTCGACATTCCGGCCCGTTCGATCAGTCTCGACGTCAGCGATCCGGAACTGGCGGCGCGGAAGGCGGCGTGGATCCCGCCCGAACCTCGCTACGAGCGCGGCTACGGCTGGATGTTCTCCAGCCACATCCGCCAAGCGCACGAGGGCTGTGACTTTGACTTCCTGGAAACCGAGTTCGGCCGTCCAGTCGACGAGCCGGTAATCTATTGAGGAGCATCATATGGCCCTGTCGACTGCAACGCGTGATAAGCTTAGGACCGTTTCAGCCGCAACGCTCTGCACCGCACTCTACAAGCGCGGGCTGCGCAACCAGTTCATCCAGGACGTGCGCCCGCTCGATCCGAGCAAACCCAATATGGTCGGGGAGGCCTTCACGCTGCGTTACATGCCTGCGCGTGAAGACCTTAACGGGCTGGAAGTTTTTCGGGATCGGGCCCATCCGCAGCGCAAGGCGATCGAGGACTGCCCGGCTGGCGCGGTGATGGTGATCGACAGTCGTAAGGACCCCCGCGCGGCGTCCGCCGGCGGCATTCTCATCACGCGGCTGATGGTGCGCGGGGTCACCGGCGTCGTGACCGACGGCGGCTTTCGCGACTCGCCGGAAATCGCCAGCCTCACCATCCCGGCCTATCATAATCGCCCCGCCGCGCCGACGAACCTGACGCTGCATCAGGCGATAGACATCAACGTACCGATTGGCTGCGGAGACACACCGGTGTTTCCCGGCGACGTGGTTGTAGGCGACGCGGAGGGAGTCGTCGTCATCCCCGCCCATCTCGCCGACGAAATCGCCGCCGAGGCGGTGGAGATGACTGCCTTCGAGGAGTTCGTCACGACGCAGGTGCGCAAGGGCCGATCGATCCTCGGCCTTTATCCGGCGACCGAGGAAGAGACACTAGCTGAATTCTCAGCTTGGCGGCAGGGTAACGACCGATAGCGCGGCTGGAAGCCGAATTGATATCGGAGAACCGCAATCCGTCAGCGGAACGTTGACGAATGGAACCAGAAACGGAACAACCCGCTGATCGACGCGAGCGTTGCTGGGTGATGCCGTGTTCGTCTATTTGCGCTTAAGTATACCGAACTGAATGGCCGCAAGCGCTCCGCTGCGTTCCGCGGAGCCGACCCGCACGGGTAACATCGATACGGCCTTCTATATTTGGTCGCCGTGGGAGATGCCGGCAAAGCGTTCATTATCGACGCGGGTTTTATGCCGGCAAGCATGGCCGCATTTTCCAGAACAACCCAGAAATCTCTTCGCGCGGATCGGCGTCGACCCACGGCGGTCGAAGACGTCATTGTCACGCATCTTCAGTAAGATCACGCAGGCAATTTCTCACTATTTCCCACTGCGATGGTTTCATCTGCAGGAGGACGAATGGCTTTCGCGACCGGGCGCAACATAAGCCATGCCGCCATCCGCGTGCCGTTCCAGGTGGAGGACGTGGTGGAGATGGTGCGCGCGGTCTTTGAAGAGCGGGTGCACAACAGCCACGGCGTACTTGGCCGTCGTGCCATCAGCAAGATGATCCACGAGGTTGCGCTCCCTGGCCCACATGGGAAGCAAACGCAATCGATTCCGATCGGCTATGTGCCGTCGATGAGTTTTCGCATTCCCTCGCGCGCTTGTTCGAAGCGGTGGCGGTGCAGGCCGCTCAAGGGAAATTCAGCACCATAGACAAGGCTGACCAGCGCGTTCGCACCATCGAGACAGGCTTCGGCCACCTTGCCTTCACGACGCTTTTGAATGGCATGATTGCGAAAGGCGATCACGGCCTTGGCTGCCGCTTGTATTGCGGCATGATCAACGTCCGAATGCCGCTCGATGACATGGTCGAGTCGCTCGATGGCTTCGCGCGCCTCTTTTTCCATCTGCGCGTCCATCAGGCGCTTCCTATCCGGCGTCGGCGGCGGTCGGTTCCGGGGAACTGGCGTGGCTGTGCTGCTCGGAACGCCACTTCGGGACGGGCAGCGGCGCGCTTTCCGGCATTCAACACGCCATCACGCATCAACCATCCCCCCGCCAGCACGGCCAGGGACCCGACGACCGCCGCCGTTCCCCCGCTGCGGCCGCTCGCACGGGCCAAACTATAAGCCACGAGGGGGACGACGCCAGCGATCAACAAGTCGGCGTTCGGAGTCTCCAGCGGCTGCGCGTCCGTGGCCGGCTTTTCAACGCCTAGGCTGCGGTGCCAGCGTTTTGCCAGCCAAGTGGCGGCAAGGTGAGCGGCACTTGCCACAACTGCGACGACTTCCAGCCGCTCCGCGATCCTGCGCCGGCCGCCAAGGCGCTCGGCAAGCGCGAGGGCAGCGGCGCCCGACGCCATAGCCGAGGTGGCAAATTGGGCACCGAGCAGGCGTGGCGTTGCCGACCAATAAGGATTCGACGTCGCCGACATCAAAGATGCCGTATAGGTCGCGACACCCGCGCCGGTAAAAGCCGCCGCGGCTTGCGCCGTATCCGTGACGGCCCGGAAGACAGGCCGTTGTCTGGCGGGCCAGAAGTCCTGCAGCGTCGCCACCGACACAGTCAGCCCGAACGCGCTCAGGATGTAGCTGCCAAAGGACATCGGGGATGTTGGCCGCAGGATCCGAAGCATGTTGTAGAACCGCTTCGGCGTCTTCAGGTCCGCGATCAGCAGTCCTGTTCCCGCCGCGGCACCGGCAAGGGACATCAGCCGCGCGTTGCGTTGCGCATGTCGAAAGCCCGCGCGATCCCGCAACCCGCCGATCCACGCAAGCGCTTGTGCCGCTCCGGAAATGCCAAGAAGCGCGATATAGCCGCTCACCGTCCAGTTCCAATGCGGGTTCTTGAGCGGCGGCTGGTCGTAATAGCTTTCCCCACGCCAGGTGCCTGGCGGTTGATGCCGGGTCATCTTTGCCTCCCGAGGAGAGCTGCCGCCGTAAGAGCGAGACCGGCGAAAGCGGCAAGACCAGCGCTCAGAGCCGGCATGATGCGCTGTGCGGGCCGTGTCGGCGCCGCAGGAAGATTGTAGACCTCGGGCCTGTCGAGCAGCAGGAAAAAGGCGTTCAGCTTTTCTATGCCACCGGTCGCGCCAGGTGTGCCGGGAGCGCCGTAAAGATAGGCATCCTCCACCCCGCGCTGGCGCAGGGTCGCCACGCGTTCCTCGGCTCGCTTGACGAGTTCGTCGACCGGTCCGAACTGAATGGAATCCGTCGGACAGACTTTTGAACAGGCAGGCTCTAGCCCTCCCTTCAGCCGATCGTAGCACATGGTGCATTTGTGGGCCTTGCCGTCGGTCTCGTCGATGTCGACGACGCCGAAAGGACAAGCAGGCACGCAGTAGCCGCAGCCATTGCAGATGTCCTGCTGCACGACAACCGTATCGAACTCCGTGCGGAAGATCGCTCCGGTGGGACAGGATTCAAGGCAGGGAGCGGGATCGCAATGCTTGCAAACGTCGCTCGACATCAGCCAGCGGCTTTGGAAGGCCGGCATCTCCTCGGTCGAGGAAGGGCCGATCTGTTCGATGAAGGCGACATGCCGCCAGGTGGTCGCGGACAACTCGCGCGTGTTGTCGTAGCTCATCCCTGACAGAGTGTCTTCCTCGGCCGGCAACTGGTTCCATTCCTTGCAGGCGACTTCGCAGGCCTTGCATCCGATGCAGACGCTGGTGTCGGTGAAAAAGCCATAGGCTGCGCCCGGCCTAATCTCCATGCCGGCCGTGCGGAGGGCTTCATGTGGCATTTCGCTCCTCATTCGGCCGCCATCCTTCGGATCAATCGCCCTGGGCGGACGGCGCATGTCAGCGACTTGTTCTCGTGCATGGAGGTGTTCGGGTCTCCGACCGCAGCGGTCAGCACATTTGCGATGTCACCGGTCGCCTCGCCCTGCCAGCCAAAATGCCACGGCATCCCGATCTGGTAGATTTGGCCGCCGTCGAACCGCAACGGACGCAGGCGCTTTGTCACCATCGCGCGCGTTTCAATCTCGCCGCGCGCCGTCGAGATGACGATCCAGTCGAGCATTGCGATTCCAAGTTCCGCAGCAAGCTCGGGCGGCAGTTCCGCAAATCCCTCCGGTTGCAATTCCGCCGTGTGGGGCACGCCGCGTGTGGGCGCGCCGCCGCAATGGTGCTCGGTCAGGCGATAGGTTGTGAGAACATGCGGAAAGCGAGGATCGCCCGCTTCATGCAACGCGTTGTCGTCCCGCGCGTACAGCTTTGCGACAGGACTTTCGCGTTGCGGGTGATGAAGCGGATTGCGCCCCGGGCTCTCGACAGGCTCGTAGTGGGTGGGCAGAGGTCCATCTTTAAGACCGGACGGTGAATAGACGGCGCCACGGCCATCCGGCATCATGATGAATGGTTCATCCCCCCGGATCGCATCCATTCCCTCCAGGTTCTTGTCCCAATCGGGACGATAGTCGGGCCGCTTCTTCGGCTCGAAGTCGATGGCGTCGGTGCTTTGCCATTCGCCCTTCTCTTCATCCCACCAGACGAGCCGCTTCTTCTCCGACCAAGGTTTTCCTGAGGGGTCCGCCGACGCGCGGTTATAAAGGGTGCGGCGGTTATCCGGCCAGGCGAAAGCCCAGCCAAGATGGCTCCCGGATCCGTCGGGCCCATCGGGATTGCGCTCGCGGGTCTTGTTGAAGCCAGGAAAGGCGCCGGAATAAATCCAGGAGCCGCAGGCGGTCGAGCCGTCGTCCTTGAGGTCCTGGAAATTGTCTATCTGCTTCTTCTCGGGCCAGGTATAGCCGCTGATCTCCTTCAGAACCTCCTCCGGGTCGATGTCGCCACGCTCGTTCACGACCGGGTAGTCCAATGTCAGGTGCCGGATCGGCGCGTCGCATTCACGATCGCTGTCCGCATAGAGCTCCTTCATCCGGCGGCCGAGATGGTACATGAACCAAAGCTCCGACCGGCTATCGCCGGGCCCATCCACCACCTTGTCGTGCCATTGCACCAGCCGATGCGTGTTGGTGAAGGTCCCGGCCTTCTCGCCCGCGAGTTCCGCCGGCATCAGGAACACCTCGGTCCCGATTTCCTCGGGCCGAATTTCCCCGTTGCGGACCGGATGCCCCTTCTCCCAGAAATTGGCCGACTCGATCATGTCGGTGTCGCGCACGACCAGCCAGTCGAGCTTCGCCAGACCCCGCTGGATCATCTGGCTGTTCGAGCCGCCGACGACGACGTTTTGACCGAGCAAGAACAGGCCCTTGATGAGCCCGTCATTCATCGCCAGGGTCAATGCGAGTTGGCTGTGGTCTCCCACCATCTTCGGCAGCCAGTCATAGCCCCAGTCATTGTGCGGGCCGACGGCACCGCCGTAATAAGCGCGCAGGAGGCTGGTGAAATACTTGGGAAAGTTGTTCCACCAGCCGGTGGGGATCGTCTCGTCCTCGAGGAATTGCTTGTAATGCCGTGCTTGCGGCTTGAAGGCGTTTGGCTGCGGCAGGTAGCTCGGCAGCATATTGTAAAGCGTCGGGATATCCGTGGAGCCCTGGATCGAGCAGTGGCCGCGAAGCGCGATGATCCCGGCGCCCGGCCGGCCCATATTACCCAGGAGTTGCTGTACCAGCGTCGACGCGCGGATCATCTGCACGCCCACCGTGTGGTGGTTCCAGCCCACGGCGTAAGCGATGGCACCCGTCTTTTCCCGTCCCGAGTTCTCGGCCAGCGTGTCGGCGATCTTGAGGAACAGGTCCTTAGAACAGCCGGTCACTTCCTCGACCATCTCCGGGGTGTAAGGCGCATAGTGCCGGCGCAGAATCTGGTAGACGCACATCGGGTGCTGCAGCGTTGGATCCTGCCGGGGCGGCCTGTCGGTCAACCGGCTCGTCATTTCCGAGAACGATTCGGCGGTGTTCAGATAATGCTCTGATAGCGCCGAGGGGATGACCATCCCCTCATACTGCCAGCTATCGTAATCATAGGCGTTCTTCTTGCCGTTCCAGCCCGAGAAGAGCCCATCCTCTCGTTCCGACGGGCTTTCAAAATCCTCTTCGATGATAGTCGCGAGATTGGTGTAGGGGATCGCCCACTCGCGCCACCACAGATCGTTCTCCAGCAGATGCCGGATCACGCCACCAAGAAAGGCGATGTCGGTGCCGGTGCGGATGCTGGCGTGAATGTCCGCCAGAGCCGAGGTGCGCGTGAAGCGCGGATCGACATGAATGATCTTGGCGCCTCGTTCCTTGGCCTGCATCACGAATCGGAACGCGATCGGATGGGCCTCCGCCATGTTGGAGCCCATGATCAGAACGCAGTCGGAATTGGCGAGATCCCATTGCGCGAGGGTCGCAGCACCCCGGCCGAAGGACGCACCAAGTCCTGGAACCGAATTCGAATGGCAAACGCGCGCCTGGTTTTCGATGAAGACCATTCCGAGACCGGCGCCGAACACCTTTTTGATCAGGTAGTTCTCTTCATTGTCGAGCGTCGCACCACCAAGCGAAGCGACCCCCAAGGTGTGATTGACCTTCGTTCCGTCCGGCAGCGCCGCGACGAAAGTGTCGTCGCGGGCCCGCTTCACGCGATGCGCGATCCGATCCATGGCCCAATCGAGCGAGACCTCCTGCCATTCCGTCGCATAAGGTGCCCGATATTTCACCTTCGTCAGGCGCATCGAGCTTTCATGAAGGTCAAAAAGCGTTGCGCCCTTGGGGCACAGCGTGCCCTCATTGATGGGACTGTCGGGATTGCCCTCGACATGGATCAGGCGGCCGTTCTTGGCGTACATGAGTGTCGAGCAGCCGACCGCGCAATACGGACACACGCTGACGGCGACAGCATCTGCTTGCTCAAGCCGCGGACGCAGCCCCTCCGACAACTCGCTCTTGGCTGCTTCTGAACGATGGCTTGCGCCCGCCGCCTGGCGTGGCAACGACCAATTGTCGAGAAAATGGCGAACTCTGCTGCCTGCGGCAGGCTTCGTACGGCTCATGCCCGCCCCCTTACGCGCACCTCATGAGCGGTAAGGGCTTTCACGCCTCGGGTCGCGGTATAAGCGACACCAACTTCGTCGCCTTCCACCAGGCTTGGCAGATCCTGCGCCTCAACCGAGGCATTCCGATGAAGCACGAACAGGTGAGATCGCCCATCGTCGGCAACAAGCCGAAACCGACCTTCCTGCACGATGGTGATGATGCCCCAAGCTTGCTTCATGCCTGCCTCCCCGTGTTGTAGACAAAGCGTGTTCCCGGGCGATTGTTCCGTTGCCCATTCGAAAAGAGGGGCGCTATGTCCGGCCGCTTCCGCGTACCAGGCTGAAGCCTATCTGGATCGCCTTGTCCGCTGTGGACAGTCAGGGAAGACGGTCGGAGGAAGGAACTCCAGGCGGCTGCGTCGGTTTGACTTGCTCATCACTATGCTGAGCAGCATTGGAGCTGGCTTGACGATCGCTTATCTGAACCGGGTCGCCACGGCGGTCCCTCCACATGACGTGCATGATGCCTTCATCGGCTTCGCCGACCGACTGCTCACGGACCATCGCGGCCATGCGGTTTTCAAGCGGATGGCCGAACGCGGGCAGATCGAAAGCCGCTGGTCCTGTCTCACCCCCGCCCGTGGGGGGCTTGATACGGCCGTTGACGAGGACGGTTTCTATACGCTGGGTCACTTCCCGTCGACGGCGGCGCGCATGCGGCGCTACGAGGCCGAAGCGCCGGGTCTGGCCGCCCAGGCCGTTGAGGGACTGACACTCGAAGATCCAGGTAGCCTCACCCATCTGATCGTCATCTCGTGCACTGGTTTTTCGGCGCCGGGCCTCGATTTCGCCCTGATCGACCGCTTCGGCCTCAATCCGTCGATCGAGCGCACCCTGATCGGCTTCATGGGTTGCTATGCGGCCATCAACGGCCTCAAGCTCGCTCGGCACGTGGTCCGGTCGGAGCCGCGCGCGCGGGTCCTGGTGGTGAGCCTAGAGCTCTGCACGCTGCATCTTCAGGAAACGGATGATCTGGAACAGATCCTAACCTTCATGATTTTCGGGGACGGCTGCGCGGCGGCGGTGGTGACGGCAGAGCCGCAAGGCTTTGCGCTTGACGGCTTCCACGCGCTTCTCCTGCCGCAGACCTCCGACCATATCACCTGGAACATCCGCGATCTCGGCTTCGACATGGTCCTGTCGGGACGTGTTCCGGCGGGCATCGCGCAAGGGCTGCGCGCTAATACCGACAAGGTGCTCGGCAGTCGGTCCGTCAGCGACATTGACCTGTGGGCGGTCCACCCGGGCGGCCGCTCGGTTCTCGATGCCGTCGAAGCAGCGCTCGACCTGCCCGTATCCGCCTTGGCGCAGTCGCGCGACATATTGCGCTCCTATGGCAATATGTCGTCGGCGACTGTTCTATTCGTGCTCGAGGCGATGCTGCGCGAGACGCACGCCGGCCAGACCGGCTGCGCCATGGCTTTCGGTCCGGGCCTCGTCGCCGAGACCATGTTGTTTCGCTCGGTGGCGTGACCCATGCGCACGCTCGACTTTTCGTCTCGGTCTGCGGCCCCCGAACTGATGGATACCGAGGATTGCGGCTTCGAGACTTTCCGGGCCTGCCTCGCCGATCTCGCCTTCGTCAATCGCGCGACTTTGGCCTATCGGCCGACGCTGTCCTTTCTTGAGTCCGTTGCGCGTTCCGGCCATCTACCCCGCGACCGTCCGTTGGAGATCGTGGACGTGGGTAGCGGCTACGGCGACATGCTCCGGCGGATTGGCGCGTGGAGCCGGCAGCGCCGGATCGATGTCCGCCTCACCGGCATCGATCTCAATCCCTGGTCGGCCAAGGCCGCAGAGGAGGCGACGGCTTCGGATGTTCCCGTCGTCTGGCGCACCATGAGCATCTTCGACTACAGGCAGCAACGGCCCGTCGACCTGGTGATCAGTTCGCTCTTCGCCCATCATCTCGACGATGCGTCGCTTGTCCGTTTCCTGCTGTGGATGGAGAACACGGCTTCGATCGGCTGGTTCATCAACGACCTCCACCGCCACGAACTGCCCTACCGGCTGTTTGCCGCGGCATCACGCGTCATGCGTCTGCACCGCTTCGTCCAGCATGACGGCCCCGTCTCGATCGCGCGGGCCTTCGTGGCGGCCGACTGGCACCGGCTGCTGGCCGGCGCTGACATCCCGCCGGAGAATACGCAGGTTGAATGGTGGATGCCCTTCCGTCTGTGCGTCTCCCGTACAAAACCGACATGAACGGCATTCGAGACGCGCTTGTGATCGGCGGCGGCCCCGCGGGTTCCGCCCTCGCGCAGTTGCTGGCTACGGCCGGACGACACGTGACGCTGTTGGAGCGCATGGCGGGGCCGCATGACAAGGTCTGTGGTGAGTTCTTGAGTCACGAGGTCCTGCATTATCTGCGCGTCCTCGGCGTCGAGCCGCTCGATCTGGGGGCGGTGCCGATCGAGGAAGTGGGCCTTAGCCGGAAGCGGCAGAACACCAGTTGCGCCCTGCCCTTCCGGGCGCTCAGCCTGTCGCGCCGCCGTCTCGACGCCGCCTTGATTGCGCGCGCCGGCGATGCTGGTGCCGAGATTTGCCTCAACGCCAATGTAAATGCGCTGGCAAGACAAGATGGACTCTGGTCGGCACGCCTTGCCGGCGGCCGGATCGTGCGGGCGCGCCACGCCTTTGTCGCGACCGGCAAGCACGATCTGAGGGGGTGGCGTCGGCCGCCCGGAAGCCAGAACGACCTTGTTGGACTGAAACTCCATTTCCGCCTTGCCGAACCCCAGACGGCTGAACTTGCTGGCCAGGTCGAGCTTTTCCTTTTCCCCGGCGGCTATGGTGGCCTTCAGCCTGTCGAGGACGGCCTTGCAAATCTCTGCCTTCTGGTTCGCAAGAGCCGTTTTGCAGAGTGCGGCAACTCATGGGGCAATTTGCTGGGCGCGATCCAACGCGCCTGCCCGCATCTCCACGCGCGCCTCAGCCGCGCAACGCCTGTTCAGGATCGGCCGTTGGCGATCGCCTCCATACCCTACGGCTTCGTCAGGACGACGTCACACGGCGCATGGCATCTCGGGGATCAGGCGGCGGTCATCCCCTCCTTTGCCGGAGAAGGCATGGCGATCGCACTGCACAGCGCCCATCTGGCCGCCGCCTGTCATCTGATTGGCGGATCGGCAGGGGAATTTCAGTCGCGCATGGCCTCTGACGTTAGCACGCAGATTGGCCGTGCCACTCGACTGTCGCATCTCCTAGTCCAGAATTGGGCGCAGACCTTCCTCGTCGGCGCAGCGCGCTTGCGACCGGCCGCCTTGGCGGCAGCCGCCACCGCGACGCGCATGCCGGCCGCTGCCCTGGTTTCAGATGCGGCGGAGCGTTCAGGGAGTCAAAGAGACGGGCTGGCGTCGAGATAGATCCAGGCTTCCAAGATGCCTTCTTCGGTGTCGACCTCGACGCGCGTGCGGCGATACTCGCTCCCCTCGAAAGCGTCGAGGCGATCCCAGTGGCGAGGCAGGGCAGGCGACACGAATATATGAACCTCTATCTCGTCGCCATCGTCGGCGAGCATCAGCGCCGGGTAGCCGAGCGCGGCGCCCCAGCCCTTTGGCACAAGCCTGCCTCTGACCGTGCCCAACAGCCACCTCCCCTCAAGGCCGTCGAACTGGTGGTGGTTAGGCCGCCCCGGCGCGAGCGTCCCATAGGTTGCCAGGCGCGTATCGATGGTCATGCCATCGCCTATAGCTGATTTGCGTCTATCAAGCGACCCCGCGCGGCTTTCGTGAAGCAAGAACCTGCACCTGTCGCGCGAACGCCTATATGATGGCAGCAATGCGAGAGGTATCGGGGACCGTGCCATGCCGACCATGATGAAACCATTCGGGCGCAAAAACGGGGGGTGCGCCTAGCTTGTCATCACTGTCCCATCCATCCGAACGAGCACAGCAGGACACAGCCGATCGGCCGGATCCGATCCGCTGGCGCATCCTTGCCGTTCTGCTGACCGTTATCTTCATGTCGCTGATCAGCGTGAGCATCGTCAATGTCGCGCTCCCATCCATTCAACGAGATTTGGGTGCCTCGCAGTCTGATCTGCAATGGGTGTTGTCAGGCTACGCCTTGACCTTCGGCGTCGTTCTCGTGGCCGCGGGCCGTGCTGGCGACATCATGGGCCGTGGCGCGATCTTCCTCGTGGGCGTTGCTATTTTCACTGTCTCGTCGGTTGCCGCCGGCCTCGCCCCCGATGCCATGTGGCTGAATATCGCCCGCTTCGCCCAAGGGTTCGGCTCCGGCTTGTTGAACCCGCAGGGGATCGGGATGATCCAGCAATACTTCCGCGGCGCCGAACGCGGCCGTGCCTTTGGCTATTTCGGAACAACCGTCGGCGTCTCGGTCGCCATCGGCCCTGTTCTAGGCGGACTGCTGATCGAACTGGGCGGGCCGGGTTTTGGCTGGCGGTCCACCTTTCTGGTGAACGTGCCGCTCGGCATCGTCGCCATCATATTGGGGCTGATCTGGTTTCCGAAGCCGTTGATACGCCGCATGCCGATACTTGCGAGCGATCGACCGGGCAGGGCCGGGCATTGGCTTCGCTCCTTGGACCCGATCGGCTCCTTACTTCTCGGCCTGGCTGTGCTCGCCATCCTCTTCCCGTTCGTGGAGTCGCGTCTTTCGCCGCTGATATGGCTGCTGCTCCCGCTCGGCATGATGCTGGTCTTTTTTTGGGTGAGGTGGGAGCAGCGCTACGCGCGCCTTGGCCACAGCCCGATGGTTGATCTGAACATATTTTCGACCCGCAGCTTCACCAACGGGACCATTATCATGAGCCTGTATTTCCTGGGCATGACGAGCGTCTGGGTACTGGTCGCGCTCTATATTCAGGAGGGCCATGGAAAGACGGCGCTAGAATCGGGCCTGTTCGGACTTCCGGCAGCCATTCTTGCGGCATATGCCGCCAACTGGGCGGGAAAGCGCGTCATGCGGTACGGTCGCAAGATCGTGATCTGGGGTCTCCTTCTTGCTCTCGTGGGCCTCGGTTCGAGCATCGCGGTCGTCGTTCTGCAAGAGCGCGGCTATCTCAGCGTATGGTGGCTCCTCGCGTCGCTGTCGTTCCTCGGTCTGGCGCAAGGCTCCGTCATCAGCCCCAATCAAGCCCTGACTTTAGCGGAGGTCCCGCTGAATTATGCGGGCAGTTCAGGCGCGATCATGCAGACTGGCCAGCGGATCGGAACATCGGTCGGAATTGCCGTCATCACGGCGGCAACCTTCGCTGCACTGTCGGTATCGTCATGGGCGACTGCCGTAATCGTCGGGTTCGCGCTGATCGGCTTGGTGATAATTCTGGCGCTGGCCATGGCGATCAAGGACCTGCATGACCGCAACAGAAGCAGCCGGCTCGCCGATCCGTCTCTCGCTCCACCTCCCGATCCCGCAGTTTAGCAATCCAAATACACGCGGCGCGGGTTCTTCGCTAGGGACGGCAGCAGGAGGCAAGAGCAGCCGACGCCTAAGTCTGGTAATCGGGCGCCCTTTCGGCCATATAGCGCCCATGAACATGGCACCGGTCGGCGCAGCGCCCTTTGCGAAGATGAATGGCCTCGGCAACGAGATCATCGTTGCCGATATGCGCGGGCGCACCGATCGCGTTGGGCCAAAAGCCGCTACCACCCTCAACGCCGATCCGGCGACGCGCCATGATCAGATCATGGCGATCCATGATCCACGAACGCCCGGAACGGCCAACTACATCGAGATCTTGAATTCCGACGGCTCCAGCGCGCAAGCTTGCGGCAACGGCATGCGCTGCGTGGTGCAGGCGCTGGCTGCCGAGAGCGGGCAAACGGTGTTCACCTTCGAGACCATTGCCGGCATTTTGTCAGCGCAAGAACATCCGGATGGGCTGATCTCGGTCGATATGGGCATCCCACGTTTTGGATGGCAGGACATCCCGCTGGCCGAAGAGTTCCGCGACACCCGGATGATCGAGTTGCAGATCGGTCCGATCGAGGCGCCGGTCCTGCACTCGCCGTCCGTTGTTTCCATGGGCAATCCACATGCGATCTTCTGGGTCGACCGCGATGTGTGGAGCTATGATCTCGAGCGCTTTGGCCCGCTGCTTGAAAACCACCCGATCTTTCCTGATCGGGCCAACATCTCGATCGCCGAGGTCGTGTGCCGCGAGGCCCTGATCCTGCGCACGTGGGAACGCGGTGCGGGATTGACGCGCGCCTGCGGCACGGCCGCCTGCGCGGCCGCCGTTTCGGCCGCGCGCACGCGGCGCACGGATCGTGCGGTGACGGTGACGGTGCCCGGCGGGCCGCTTCGGATCGAGTGGCGCAACGACAATCATGTGATCATGACCGGGCCGGCAGAATGGGAATTTTCCGGCACCTTGGACCCAGCAACCGGCGCATGGGTACGCGACGAGACGAGTGTGGCATGACGAAGGGGCTCGACATCGTCACCTTCGGTTGCCGCATGAACACCTATGAATCCGAGGTGATGCGCCGCGAGGCAACCGCAGCCGGCCTGGGCGAACTTTCAGGCGGCGCCATCGTCTTCAACACTTGCGCGGTTACGTCGGAAGCCGTGCGCCAGGCGCGCCAGGCGATCCGCAAGGCACGGCGCGAGAACCCGGACGCGCGCATCATCATCAGCGGCTGCGCCGCCCAGACTGAGCCGGGCACTTTCGTTGCCATGGATGAAGTGGACCTCGTCTTGGGCAATGAGGAGAAACTGAAGCGGCATAACTACCGGGCGCTTCCGGATTTCGGCGTCAACCAGTTCGAAAAGGCGCGCGTCAACGACATCATGTCGGTGACGGAAACCGCCAGTCATATGGTTGATTCCATCGAAGGGCGCGCGCGTGCCTTCGTGCAGGTCCAAAACGGCTGCGATCATCGCTGCACCTTCTGCATCATCCCCTATGGCCGCGGCAATTCTCGCTCGGTGCCGATGGGCGCCGTCGTCGAGCAGGTGAAGCGGCTCGCCGGCAATGGCTATGCGGAAGTGGTGCTGACCGGCGTCGACATGACAAGCTACGGCGGCGACCTGCCGGGCCGTCCGCGCCTCGGCCGCCTGGTGCGTACGATCCTGCGGCAGGTGCCCGATCTTTTGCGCCTGCGCCTGTCTTCGATCGATTCGATCGAAGCCGACGACGACCTGATGGAGGCGCTCGCGGTCGAGGATCGCCTCATGCCGCATCTGCACCTGTCGCTTCAAGCGGGCGACGACATGATCCTGAAGCGCATGAAGCGCCGCCATGGCCGCGATGATTCCATCCGTTTCTGCGAAACCGTCCGCGCGCTGCGTCCAGACATGGTGTTTGGAGCCGACATGATCGCGGG
>CAZEEC010000011.1:0-29940 GCA_964511105.1 uncultured Mesorhizobium sp. | reverse complement strand
AGGAACTCGACAAGATGGAGTTCTACGTCTACGAGACCGGCGAGACGATACGGGCTGTGAACCGGCCGATCGTGATCATCACTTCGAACAATGAGAAAGAATTGCCGGACGCTTTTCTGCGTCGCTGCTTCTTCCATTATATCCGCTTTCCTGACGCCGAAACCCTGTCCAGGATCGTGGAGGTGCACTATCCAGGCATCAAACAGGACCTTGTTCGTGCGGCATTGACGCAATTTTACGAGGTGCGTGAGGTGCCGGGGCTGAAAAAGAAGCCGTCAACCTCGGAGGCTCTGGACTGGATCCGTCTTCTTGTTACAGATGACATCGATCCTGCAGACCTCAGAGCGGATACAACAAACGCGCTGCCTAAGCTGCATGGGGCCCTGCTGAAAAACGAGCAGGACGTGCACCTGTTCGAGAAACTCGCTTTCATGGCTCGTCGGCAAGGCTGATAGGCCGCCGCTCTACAACCGACGAAGCAAAGCAACTCCGACGTTTGCTGGAGTTGCTTTGCTTTATGTGGAATTAGTCAGCCGGCTCTACTGCGGGGGCGGTGTCGGCCGGCGCAGGGGCGGTACCCTCTGCGGCAGGCGCGGCGGGAGTTGTATCCGCAGCAGGAGCTTCTGCAGCCGGAGCCGGAGCGGTCGTGGCGTCTCCGGCCGGCGCGGGTGCGGTTGCCGCTGGCTCATCGATGACAGTGGCACCAGGCGTGGTCTCCGTACCTGGCGTCCAGTTCATGAAGACCAGCAAGGCGATGACAACGGCAGCAGCGATGACGCCAATCATCAACATGTTCGAGCCGCCAGCGCGCCGGCCGGAATTGTCGACGACAACGTTGTCGGAACCACGGGCTCCCGTTACCGGGTCACTATAACGGGGATCGGCCGGATCGGCGGGATTTAAGGGATCGGGCGCGACTGGATCACGGTTGCGCATGGGGTCGGCCATTGTACAGGCTCCTCAAAAGATGACGCTTCGGAACCTAAACGATTGCTTCGCCATGTAGTTCCGTTAGCGAGCAATGCTGACTGCATCGATTGAATAACCTGACGCCTGCAGGAGCGCGACAACACCCTCCTCGCCCGGCAGATGCAGCGCGCCGATCGCGATGAAAGCGCTGCCCTCATCGATGAGGGGTTTCATGCGCTCGGCCATCTTGTGGTTGCGCGCATTGATGACCGTTTCCTCGAATCCAGAGAGGAGGACGCCGTTGGCTTCGGTGTCCGGAAGAACGGCTTCGAAGAACGGATGAAACAAGCCAGGCGCCCCCCGTGCGTGAATGACGACCATTGTTTCGAAGACATCATCGATCATGTCGCCCAAGCCGAGTGTTTCGACCAGCGAGCGGACATGGAAATCGAGCGGCAGAGCAGCCATGGCCTGCAATTGCTCCGTAGTCGTTTCCAACCCCTCGACGGCCATCCCCGCGGCACGCGCCCGCGTAGCGAGCGCCACGTCCAGGATTTCCGCGCCAGCCGCCTTCCGCGCCAATTCGCAGGCGGGGAGCGTCACCAGTGCTGCGATCATCCAAGGCTTCATCCTGTCGACGGCAGCCAGCGACAGACCACGCTCTGCCAACACGTTCTGGACCATGGCTTTGGCGTCATCGGCCAGCAAGGATGACAGCGTCGTCCCGTCAGTGAACATCATCAATTCGGGATGCGCGGCCATCGCCGTCATCATCGCAGCCGGATCCAGTATGTCGGTCGTCTCGATCGCGAGTGTCTCGGACCCATTCCAGGCGGCCTGCGCGGGCTCGGGCAGTTGGGTGACGCGCGGATCGGCGACATGCATGGTGCCGTAAAGATGTGAGATGGCACCGCTTGGCGTCTCGACGCGCCACAGCATCGTTTCGCCATTGATCGTCCGTTCTGACGCCTCCAACGTTTCGCGATAGACGTCCGGCCGGTCGCGGGCCATGCCGGCGAGCAGATCGGTGCCGGTGCAAATGGCCTCTGCCCGCGCAGCCCAGGTGCCCGCAAACAGAATCACGACGAAGCTTGCAAAGGCAAGCGTCACAAGTGCGGCCAGCATGCGCAGGGCCGCGTCGCATGACCGGTCGATATCGAGACGGAATGATGTCATATGCGAAGCTTAGCGTCGGTTTGAGGCGAAATCGTTAAACGGCCGCGCGGATGCGCCCGATCGTAGATCTCGAGAAGCCGTGCCGAATCGACGCCGGTATAGACTTGCGTCGACGACAGGCTCGCATGCCCAAGCAGCTCCTGAATGACGCGCAGGTCGCCGCCGCGCGCCAATAAATGCGTTGCAAAAGAGTGACGCAAGGCGTGCGGCGTGGCAGTGTCGGGCAGGTTAAGCGCGGCTCGCATTTTCTTCATTTCGCGCTGAATGATCGCCGGAGCCAAGGGTCCGCCTTTGGCGCCTCGAAAGAGCGGCTTGCCGGCCTCGAGCTGATAGGGGCAGAGCCGGCGATACGCGGCAATCGCTTGAAAAACCACGGGCAAAACCGGCACGAGCCGGGTCTTGCCACCCTTCCCCGTGATCCTGAGCACTTCCTCCGCGGGGCCAGCGAGTTCGTCTCCCGTCAAGCCAAGCGCCTCGGAAATGCGCAGCCCGCAGGCATAGAGCAACGTCAAAGTAGCGACATTCCGCGCAGCGACCCAAGGCTCCTCGGCGAGCTGATGACCGGTCGAGACAACGCGGCGCGCATCGACGGCCGTCAGCGGCTTGGGAAGGGATTTCGGCTGCCGTGGCGAGCGAAGCGCGGCTGCACCGGCCGCATTCACCAGACCGCGCCGTTCAAGGAACCGCAACAGAGAGCGGATCCCGGCAAGTCCCCGACCAAGCGTACGTGCTCCCGCGCCATCGCCGCGCCGCGCCGCCAGATAGGCGCGCAGATCGATGGGACGCAATTGGGCAATGTCGGAGATTGCGGGCGGCGCGCCAAGATGCCCGGTCAGGAACCGGAGGAACTGCCGCGTGTCGCGTTCATAAGCCTCAACCGTCAGTGCTGCCAGCCGCCGTTCGACCGCCAGCGATTTCAGCCACGCCTCGCGTTCGGTCTGCAGGTCCGGCTTGGCGATGACAAGGAAATCAGGCATGAGCTCGTTCGGCATTTGACCGCGATCCTGTACCGGTAAGGTTGACAGGCGATGAAGGCAGGCGTTGAAGCAAGCTCAATGAGACGAAAAAAGCATTTATGAGCGACCCGGCCTATGTCCTGATGGCTGTGATCGGCGCGCCTCACGGCGTGCGCGGCCAGGTGCGCGTCAAAGCCTTCACCGGGAATCCGCTGGCGCTTGCCGATTACGGGCCGCTGACCGATGCCAATGGCGCGACCTACACCATCACGGATTTGCGGGCTTCCAAGAATGTCGTCATTGCACGGATCAAGGAGATTTCGACTCGCGAGGCAGCAGAAGCGGTGAACGGAATCGAACTGTTTCTTCCACGCAGCAGCCTGCCCGACGATCTTGATGATGACGAGTTCTATAATGCCGACCTGATCGGACTGGATGCGGTCGATGAAGCAGGAGAAAAGCTCGGCTCGGTCAAGGCCATGCACGATTTCGGCGCGGGCGACATCGTGGAACTGACGCTCGCAGCGGGGGACACGGCGATGGTGCCGTTCACCCGCGCGGCCGTGCCGGAAATTCTGCTCGCTGATCAGAAAATTGTGATCGACCCGATTGCGGCCGGCCTGGCGCCGGATGAGAGCGAGGATGAAGCTGGAGGTCAGCCGTGACCTTTCGTGCGACCGTCCTGACGCTTTATCCGGAAATGTTCCCAGGCGCGCTGGGGTTATCGTTGGCCGGGCGCGCCTTGCAAGAAGGCACCTGGTCTCTCGCGACGGTGCAGCTTCGCGATTTCGCGCTCGACCGGCATCGCACGGTGGACGATACGCCGGCCGGCGGCGGGGCGGGCATGGTCCTACGCGCGGACATCGTCGCCAAGGCGATCGATTATGCCGCCCCCAAGGGCGATCCGCGTCCGCGTCTGTTGATGAGCCCGCGAGGCCCCTCCTTGACGCAGGCAAGGGTGCGCGAACTTGCCCGTGGCCCGGGCGCTGTGCTCCTGTGCGGGCGCTTCGAAGGCGTCGACCAGCGCGCGATCGACACCCGCGAACTCGAGGAAGTTTCGATCGGCGACTATATTCTGTCGGGCGGCGAACTGGCTGCCCAGGTGCTGCTCGACGCGGTGGTGCGGCTTCTGCCGGGCGTCATGGGGAATGCGGCTTCGGGCGAAGAGGAGAGCTTCGAAAGCGGCCTGCTGGAGCATCCGCATTATACGCGTCCGGTGGATTTCGAAGGCGCACCGATCCCCGATGTGCTGCTGTCCGGCAACCACAAGAAGATCGCTGAATGGCGCCGCGCACAAGCACTGGCGCTGACGCGTGAGCGCCGCCCCGATCTCTTGGCGGATCTTTCAGACGAAAAGTGACACCGGCGGGGTGACATTCTGGCCAAAGCCATGTATGAGCCGGCCGCTGAGCCCGGATGATCGGTCCGGACCCGTCAAAGAATTACAGATTAATCGCTCCTGCATCCGGCTTTGGTCGGTTTGCATAGCCTGGCGGTCAAGGACTGCAAGACGAGCGTAGAGCGCTCTGGCTGTTCAAGAACAAGAAGAGGATCATCCGATGGACATCATCCGTCAGCTCGAGGCCGAGCAGGCTGCCAAGATCGAAGAAAAGCGCAAGCTCCCGGAATTCCAGCCCGGTGACACGGTCCGTGTTCTGGTTCGCGTCACGGAAGGCACGCGCACCCGTGTTCAGGCCTATGAAGGCGTTTGCATCGCCCGCTCCGGCGCAGGAATCAACGAGAACTTCACCGTTCGCAAGATCTCCTATGGCGAGGGTGTCGAGCGCGTGTTCCCGATCTACTCGCCAATGGTCGAGGGCGTCGAAGTCGTGCGTCGCGGCAGGGTCCGCCGCGCCAAGCTCTATTACTTGCGCGATCGCCGTGGCAAGTCGGCCCGCATCGTCGAGAATACCGGCGTGCGCGCCCGCAAGCTGAACGAAGCGGAGCGTGACGCGGCCAATGCCGAAAAGTCGCGCCTCGAAGCCGAAAAGACTGCCGCTGCACAGGCACTTGCTGCCGAGAAGGAAGCGGCGGCGAACGCCGAGGCCAATTCGTAAGGGCCCTTCCGTTCCAGTCAAGCTGAAGAAGGGTGCGGTTCTCGCGCCCTTCTTGTCTTTCATGGCCCCGTTTCCGCGCCATGAAGGCCGATGATTGAAGCCTTGGCGAAAGGCTGGTATGGAAGCGGGCCATGGAAAAGCTGTTCGGAAACCCGACCTATAAGAAGTTCGTACTGCAGGATCACAAGCGTCTGCCCTGCCGTTTCTTTGCCCGGTTTTCCGGCGCGATGACGAGCTTGGCGCGCTGAATCCGGGCCTTCCGCAGTCTTCTTCCCTTGTCCTATTTCGAACGGATTCGTATCATGAGCGCCCCGCGTACCCTTTATGACAAGATCTTTGACGACCACGTTGTCGACCGGCAGGAAGACGGCACGTGCCTGCTCTATATCGACCGTCATCTGGTTCATGAAGTGACAAGCCCGCAAGCATTCGAGGGCCTGCGCATGACCGGCCGCAAAGTGCGCCACCCCGAACGCACGCTCGCCGTCGTCGACCACAACGTGCCAACCTCGCCCGACCGCCGGTTCGGCATCAAGAACGAGGAGAGCCGAATCCAGGTCGAAGCGCTGGCCAAGAACGCTGCCGATTTCGGAATTGAATATTACGATGCAGTCGATATCCGCCAGGGTATCGTCCACATCATCGGGCCGGAGCAGGGTTTCACGCTGCCGGGGATGACGATTGTCTGCGGCGACAGCCACACGTCGACGCACGGCGCATTCGGCGCGCTCGCCCATGGCATCGGCACGTCAGAGGTCGAGCATGTGCTCGCGACGCAGACGCTGATCCAGAAGAAGGCCAAGAACATGCTGGTGCGCGTCGATGGGCAACTGCCCCAAGGCGTGACCGCCAAGGACATCATCCTCGCCATCATCGGCGAGATCGGGACGGCCGGCGGTACCGGTTATGTCATCGAATATGCCGGCGAGGCGATCCGGGCACTGTCGATGGAAGGGCGGATGACGATCTGCAACATGTCGATCGAGGGCGGCGCCCGCGCCGGCCTGATTGCGCCGGATGAGACGACGTTTGCTTATGTCAAAGACAAGCCGCGCGCGCCGAAGGGCACGGCGTGGGATATGGCGCTCGACTACTGGAAGACGCTGAAGACGGACGAGGGCGCGCATTACGACAAGGTCGTGGTGCTGGACGCCGCAAACCTGCCTCCCATTGTCTCCTGGGGATCGTCGCCGGAAGACGTCGTCTCTGTTCTGGGGGAAGTGCCGGACCCGGTGGCGATCAGCGACGAGAACAAGCGAACGTCCAAACAGCGCGCCCTCGACTATATGGGTCTGACGCCTGGCACAAAGATCACCGACATCACCATCGATCGCGTCTTTATCGGCTCGTGTACCAATGGCCGCATCGAAGACCTGCGCGCCGCCGCCGCAGTCGTAGAAGGGCGCAAGGTCGCGAACAGCGTCGACGCGATGGTCGTTCCGGGTTCCGGGTTGGTCAAGAAGCAGGCCGAGGACGAAGGTCTGGACAAGATCTTCATTGATGCCGGCTTCGACTGGCGCGAGCCGGGCTGCTCTATGTGTCTGGCGATGAACGACGACCGCCTGAAGCCGCACGAGCGCTGCGCATCGACCTCAAATCGCAATTTCGAGGGGCGACAGGGCTTCAAGGGCCGCACGCATCTCGTTTCGCCGGCTATGGCGGCCGCTGCCGCGATCGCCGGTCATTTCGTCGACATCCGCGACTTGAAATAGGAACGGGCAGGCCCGTTTTGCAGCGGGCCTTTTCCCCAGCCCTTATCCGCTCGTTACGGAAAATTGAGGTTTCATCGCCAGAATTCCGGCCATATCGGGGGCGGTGAGATGAGCAGTGCGGCATTTCTTCTGGTGATCAATTTTTCGGTCGCCAGTCTCCTCGCAGCGACTTTTGCGTCCATTGCGCTTTACGACCCCTCACGGGTGTCAGCAAAAATTTTTGCTGCCGCTTATATGCTCGGTGCCATCTATTTCGGCATTGAATTTTTAATTCCGATGCTGACCGGCGGACTGCCGACGGTCCTGCTCGGATATACTCTGTCGCTGTTCGCTCTGGCGGTCTTCAACAGGGGGCTGGCGCGGCTATACCGAGTGCGGATGCCGTGGAAGGCCGTGATGGCGGTGATCGTGATCTCGGTCGCGACGAAGATTGTCAGCGACCAGATGGCTCGCGATTCCTTTATCCGGATGTTTATCTACCAAGCGCCGTACTTCATCATGCAGGCCCTCGGAGCCGGGATCATTTTCGTTTCCGCCAAAAGGCGGCCTCTGGACCTCGTTCTGGCGTCCCTCCTGACGCTGACCGCGATCCATTATCTCATGAAGCCGACGATCGCCCTTCAGACCGGCGGCATTGGCGGCTCGCCGGCTGAATATGTGGCGACGGTCTATGCCTTCTTTGGCCAAACCGCCGGCGCGATTCTGTCGGTGGCGGTGGCACTCCTCCTTCTGGTCATCCTTGTCCGAGACCTGCTGACGGAAATCACGATCAAGTCGGAAACCGATTCGTTGTCGGGCCTCTTCAACCGGCGCGGCTTCGAGCTGCGGTTCGAGCGGCTGCTGCGGGCAAGCGAGGCGAAGGGGTTGCCGATCGCGCTCGTTCTGAGCGATCTCGATCATTTCAAGAAGGTCAACGATACCTATGGCCATGCCGGCGGCGACAAAGTCATCGCGGCCTTTGCCGAGGTCCTTCAGGCTTCCACCCTCTCCGGGCATGTGGTGGCGCGGATCGGCGGGGAGGAATTTGCGATCATTCTGCCCGGATGCAATCTTGCCGCAGGGCGGCTTTTTGCCGAAAGCGTGCGCGTCCGCATGGGTGCGATCAGGCTTGAAGGCATGTCGGAGCCGGCATGCTTCACCGCCAGTTTCGGCGTGGCGGAGCGGTCGGGAGACGAGGGGGCGGAGCAGGTGCATTACCGTGCCGACGCGGCGCTCTATCAGGCGAAGAATGCCGGTCGTGATCGGGTCCGAGCGTCCTTCGCCGACGGCACCCGGACGGGATTCATGATCGGCGAGGCAGGCAGCGGCAGCGTCAGCGTCGATGAAACGCCAATGGCCCTGTCGTCGTGACCAGCTTGTATTCGACCATCTCTTGGGCGGAAAGATAATATAGCGCCCGTGGCGGCGTATCGAGCGCATGCAGCCACATGGCCGGATCGATCCCCATCTCGCTCAAATAACGGGCGATTCGCGCTGCCGTCATCTGCGCATCGGACATCGCCTGGGCCGGCGGCGGCAGATCCGACGTAGCCGCATAAAACTGGTGCAGGCCAACGGCTGCCTTGTCGCCGACGCTGCGCGTCGTACCACCGGCAAAGACGAGCGGGCAGGAGGAGGCGCATAGTGCGCCATCGAGAACCTGCGTCGCAAGATCGCGCTCGCGGATCATCCGCGCCATCGCGATTGCATCGTCCAGGGAACCGCCAGGCGAATCGAGCGATACGCTTTCGACATATTCGCCACGCGCTTCCAGTTCAGCGGCAAGCCGAGCCGAGGAGCCTGCATCGATGCTGCCGGTCGCTGCAAGCACGCCGCCCGGCTTCAACTCAAACCGCATCGCATCCTTGAGCGCGGCCTCTCCGGTACGGATGTTCTCGCGCGGATCCAGCGAGCCGGGTGAGGTTCGATCCGAATCGACGGCGGGCGGTAGGATCGGCTGCGAGACATGGACTGCCGGATTACTGGCCGGCCACAGCCCGCCGGCTTCCTGCCGCAAGGCGTTGAGATCGAGCGCCAGCACGCAAATCGTGCCGGCAAGCATCGCCGTGAAGGCGACGCGCATGACGTTGCCGTCGTCGATGCGGTCGAAGAAGGCGGCAATCGCGCCGCGGTTCTCCGAATCCTTGGCCTTGGTGCTCATGAGTCAAACCGTTTGCGATCGTTGAGGGACAAGGGCGTGATGTTCTCGCCGCTGGCCTGCGCGGCAGATGTCGCGGCCTGCGCTTTTGCGGCCGGCTCTTCGACGGCTGGCTCCGGCGCAGCGGGCGCGTCTGCCTCGATCTCGCGCTCGTGAAGCGTCCGTGTCTGGCTCAATGCCCCGTGCAACTCTATGGCGCGCATCATGTCGGCGGCCGTGATGCGATCGGCATCGCTCATGTTCTCCTCGTCGCGGCGCATCGCGGCATGGGCAACGGCAAGCATGGCCACGAGGACGCCCGGCAGCAGGTCAATGGAGATCGCACCGGCCCAACTCGGCAGGAAGCTGGTAGCATAGAGGATGACCGCTTCGGCCGAGGAGAGCGGCACGAAGCGCCGCTCCTCGACGCGCGGCTGCGCCATGATCTCGGCGGCTGCGCCGGAAAGCGCCTGCGACTGAGCATCGACGGAGGTCCGGATCGTCGTCATCACCTCGTTTTGCCGTCCTGCCAGATCGGCGGTGCCGCCGCCGGCGACAGGAGCGATGAACCCAGCCGACAGGTCTTGAGCTGCGCGGGCGACGGAGGGAGCGATCGAGGTCTGCTGGAGGGCTGCGATGACGCCGGCGAGCGCGACGCTTTCTTCGGCGAACGCGTCCGCGCGGATCTGAACGGGGCCAGCCCCGGAGACCAGACCGCGCATCGTCGCCAAGTGCTGCTGGCTTTGCTCGAAGAGTTGCTGCACAGTGCCGCGCGAGGCGAGGATGTTGGCTTCGAGTTCGCGCATCTGTGCCGACATCTGGGTCAAGAGTTGGACGACCGAGCCCGAGCCGGACGTGCCGGTGAGCGCGCCGGATTGACGCTCGTCGTCGGCAAGCCGTGCGAAGCGCTCCGCGGCGCGCTGGATATCGGGAAGCAGCGACAGGGCGGCGATGGCGTTCGAGTTCGCCTGGTCGAGATCGGCGGTGTAGCCCTCCTGGGTTACGGCCAGATGCTGCTCCACCGCGGCCGAACCGGCAAGGGCGGCCGCGTTCAACCAGGACGACATGGCGATGATCATCAAGGAGCCGATCGCCATGATACCGAAAAGGGCGAGGCGCGAAGCGGCATCTCGCATCTCAGGCAGGATGCGCGCGAGATAGACCCAGAAGCCGTAGATCCCGACGGAAACGGCGACCGAATAGATAATGGCGGCAAAGAAGACGAGAGTGGCATCACCATTGAGCAGGCTACGGACGCCGAGATAGGTGTAGACGCCGCTCGCCAGAGCCAATGTAGCCAGGACAAATCGCGTCATCGTCTGCAACGAAGCGACGTGACTGCGGATGTTGCGGGCGGTCGTATGGTTAGCCATTTCTTAACCTCATCATCCGCACAGGCGAAATAAAGGTGTCGAAATGAGGACGCGCCCGCATCCGGCGCGAAACCGCGGCGTCACGAATATGTAGGCCGCCTACGGGCAAAGTCTGGCCGCCGGCGTCGGCACGACATGGTCGGGCAACCCGTACATGTAACTGCGCCCATGGAGCAGAACGGCGCCGAACTCACAGTCGCGGGCGGGGGTGAGGCGCAGACGCTGGCCGCCATTCCAAGCGATCCGCGGTGCTTCTCCATGTTGTGAGTTGGCTCGGCTAATCGGCTCTGTTGCACCCGCGCCAACCACGATACGTTTATAACCAGCCGAGGAATAGACGACGAGATTGCCGAAGCTGTCGGTATGGATACGGTCCGCATGGGCATTTCCGGCCAAGCCGAACGAGGTGGTCAGTGCAACGGCAGCGAGGATTATGGGCTTCATCGGCATCGGTCTCCAAGGCTCGCCGTCGAAGAACGCCGGCGATCTTCGAACAAATTAACGTTTTCTTAACTCTTGTCACCTGAAACGGCTCGCCCATCCGGCCGTCTTTTTTCTGCCATGGTTAACAAAGGGCCGGGCGAGAAGGTGCTCGCCGGCATTTTCAAACTTTGACGCATTGCAAAAAGCACATTAGAAAGCGCGGCAAGTATTTTAGCCGCAGCCCGACGACGGCAGGAAGTTTCCGTCAAGGCCGTGTCGAAGCGGGGGAGCGATGATGAAGACCACAGTCACCCGTGCGAGGCCGATGTCTCCGCATCTGCAGATCTATCGCCTGATCCCGACGATGCTGATGTCGATCCTACACCGGATCACCGGAGGCGCTCTCTATTTCGGGATGCTGTTGATCGCCTGGTGGCTGTTGGCCGCGGCGACGTCCGAAAGTTGGTTCGCGAACGCGCAGTGGCTGCTCGGCTCTTGGCTCGGCCTCCTCGTCCTGATCGGATTCACATGGGCGCTGTTTTTCCATCTTCTCGGCGGCCTTCGCCATCTGATGTGGGATACCGGCTATGCGATGGAGAAGGAGACGTCGACCGTGCTCGCGAAGGCGACGATGGTCGGCTCCATCATCCTGACAGTCCTTCTTTGGGCAATTATTTTTTTCGTGGCGGGCTGACATATGACGCAGATGCAAACGCCTCTTCGCAAGGTCCGCGGCCTAGGTTCGGCGAGGGACGGAACGGCCCATTTTTGGCGCGTCCGCGTCACGTCCGTTGCACTGGTACCGCTCAGCCTCTTCGTGGTCGGCTTCCTGATCTCGCTCGGCGGCGCAGGCTTCGCGGAGACGCGTGCCGCCCTGGCTCAGCCGGTCGTGACGGTTCTCTTCGGCCTGTTCATCGTTATCTGCCTCGATCATATGCGATCGGGCATGGAAGAAGTGATCCAGGATTACGTTCATGGTGAACTGGCCAAGGTCATTCTGCTCATGCTCAACCTGTTCTTCATCGTAATCCTCGGCGCGACTTCGCTCTTCGCGCTTCTCAAAATCGCATTCGGAGGCTGAGGCGTGGCTCAGGCTGAAACCAGAATGAACGCGTCACGCCCGGCTGCCGGCAATGGCGCTTACAACTATGTCGATCATAAATATGATGTCGTCGTCGTCGGGGCCGGCGGCGCCGGGTTGCGCGCCACGCTCGGCATGGCGGAGCAGGGTCTGAAGACCGCCTGCATCACCAAGGTGTTTCCAACCCGCTCGCACACGGTCGCGGCCCAGGGAGGCATCGCCGCTTCTCTGCAAAACATGGGCGCTGATTCCTGGCAGTGGCACATGTACGACACGGTCAAGGGGTCGGACTGGCTGGGCGACGTCGACGCCATGGAATATCTTGCCCGGGAGGCGCCGGCAGCCGTTTATGAACTCGAGCATTACGGCGTGCCTTTCTCACGCACTGAAGAGGGCAAGATCTACCAGCGCCCCTTCGGCGGCCACATGCAGAATTTTGGTGACGGCCCGCCCGTGCAGCGCACTTGCGCGGCTGCCGACCGCACGGGCCATGCGATCCTGCACACGCTCTACGGCCAGTCGGTCAAGCACAATGCCCAGTTCTTCATCGAGTATTTCGCGCTCGACCTGATCATGACGGATGGCGTGTGCACGGGGGTCGTTGCCTGGAACCTTGACGATGGCACCATCCACCGCTTCACCGCCAAGATGGTGGTGCTGGCGACCGGCGGCTATGGCCGTGCCTACCAGTCCGCTACATCCGCTCATACCTGCACGGGCGACGGCGGCGGCATGGTCGCCCGGGCTGGGTTGCCGCTGCAGGACATGGAGTTCGTGCAATTCCATCCGACTGGCATTTACGGAGCTGGCTGCCTCATTACCGAAGGCGCGCGCGGCGAAGGTGGTTATCTTGTCAACTCCGAGGGCGAGCGCTTCATGGAACGCTATGCGCCGTCGGCCAAGGATCTCGCCAGCCGCGACGTCGTCTCGCGCTGCATGACGATGGAGATCCGCGAGGGGCGCGGTGTCGGCAAGGAGAAGGACCACATCTTCCTTCACCTCGATCATCTCGATCCGGCCGTCCTGCATGAACGGCTGCCCGGCATCAGCGAAAGCGCCAAGATCTTCGCCGGCGTCGACGTGACGCGCGAGCCGATCCCGGTGCTGCCGACCGTCCACTACAATATGGGCGGCATCCCGACCAATTACTGGGGCGAGGTCTTGAACCCGACCGCGGCCGATCCCGACGCGGTGGCACCCGGCCTGATGGCCGTCGGCGAGGCGGGCTGCGCCTCCGTTCACGGCGCCAACCGTCTTGGCTCCAACTCGCTGATCGACCTGGTGGTCTTCGGCCGCGCTGCGGCGATCCGCGCCGGCCAGATCATCGACCGCGACGCCAATGTTCCTGCCCTCAATGTCGAGGCCTGCGATAAGATCATGGAGCGCTTCGACCGCGTCCGCCATTCGAACGGCGCGACGCCCACGGCAACGATCCGCGACCGGATGCAAAAGGCCATGCAGGAGGATGCTGCCGTCTTCCGCACGCAGGAATCCCTGGAGCAGGGCTGCCAGCGCATCTCCCAGATCTGGGGCGAGTTGGCCGACCTCAAGGTCTATGATCGCTCGATGATCTGGAACTCGGATCTCGTCGAGACGCTGGAGTTGGAGAACCTGATGGCAAATGCCATCACCACGGTCTATTCGGCCGAGGCGCGCAAGGAGAGCCGCGGCGCTCATGCGCGCGAGGACTTCTCCGAGCGCGACGACATGAACTGGCGGAAGCACACGCTGTCGTGGGTCAACGAGGCAGGCGAGGTGCGGCTCGACTACCGCGCCGTTCACACCGAGACGATGCTTCCGCTCGACCAGGGCGGCATCGACCCGGCCAAGATCGCGCCGAAGAAGCGCGTTTACTAAAGGAGCGGAAGAATGGTCGAAATCACGCTTCCCAAGAACTCGCGGATCAACGAAGGCAAGACCTGGCCGAAGCCGAATGGCGCCACCAACCTGCGCGAATACAAGATCTACCGCTGGTCGCCCGACGACGACGAGAACCCGCGCACCGACACCTACTATGTCGACATGGACGATTGCGGACCGATGGTCCTCGACGGTCTTTTGTGGATCAAGAACAATGTCGATCCGACTCTGACGCTGCGCCGTTCATGCCGTGAAGGCATCTGCGGTTCCTGCGCCATGAACATTGACGGGACGAATACGCTCGCCTGTACCAAGGGCGCCGACGAGATTTCCGGCGCGGTCAAGGTTTATCCGCTGCCGCATATGCCGGTGGTGAAGGACCTGGTGCCGGATCTGACGGTGCCTTATGCGCAACTCTCGTCGATCCAGCCGTGGCTCCAGACCGTATCGCCCGAACCGGCCAAGGAGTGGACGCAAAGCCACGAGGACCGGGCCAAACTCGACGGCCTTTACGAGTGCATCTTGTGCTTCTGTTGCCAGACCTCGTGCCCGTCCTATTGGTGGAACGGCGATCGGTATCTCGGTCCTGCGGTTTTGATCCAAGCCTATCGCTGGCTGATCGACAGCCGGGACGAAAAGACCGGAGAACGCCTCGACAACCTCGAAGATCCGTTCCGGCTTTATCGCTGCCACACCATCATGAATTGCACGCAAGCCTGTCCGAAGGGACTTAATCCGGCCAAGGCGATCGCGGAAATCAAGAAGATGATGGTGGAACGGCGAGTTTAGCCGCACGGCCCGCGTTCATACCGCGTCGCGGGGAAATCACGCCGTTTTGCCGCAGCGGTGATTTTGCAACCGCCGCGGCTGCCGTTAGTTTCCTCCCCAATGTAGGAGGCTGCGTCATGATCCGGAAAGGCACCCTTGCCCTTGCTCTTCTTCTCACGGCGCTGCCCGCTTCCGCGCAGGAGACCGAGCGAGCGATTTTTGCCGGTGGATGTTTCTGGTGCGTGGAAGCCGATTTCGATGCGGTCGAGGGCGTGATTTCCACCACCTCTGGCTATATTGGCGGAACGAGCGACAACCCAACCTATGAAACCCATACAGCCGCGCGCCACCGCGAGGCGGTCGAGATCGTCTATGATCCGTCACGCGTTAGTTACGATTCCTTGCTGACGAGCTTTTTCCGCTCCGTGGATCCGACGGATGCCGAGGGTCAGTTCTGCGACCGCGGCTTCAGCTATACGACGGCCGTCTATGCAGTGGACGAGGAACAACTCGCTGCTGCGCGGATCGCTCTCGATGAGGCTTCACAAACTCTTGGCGGCGCATCGTTGGCGACCAAAATTCTTCCGGCGCCGCAATTTTGGCCCGCTGAAGAATATCATCAAGACTACTACACGAAGAACCCGCTACGCTACCGCTACTACCGCTACGCCTGCAAGCGCGATGAACGCCTGCGCCAGGTGTGGGGCAGCGCGGCCATGTACGGCATCGACAAGACCCCATGATTTTCAGGGCGCTGTCCCGAAACCAGGTCAGCCTGCGGCGGCAATCCGCTCCTCGGCCAGTTCCTGGGCGACCGCGTCGGTCGGCCGTTGTTCGGCATCGGCGCGCGCGAAAATATCCTCGAGCGTTGCCGGGATCGCTTCAACCAATTGCATCGCCCGCGCGCGATCATAGCCACCCGGCAGCAACTCGCTGGCCACGTTGATCAAGCCGCCTGCATTGATCACGTAGTCGGGCGCGTAGAGAATGCCACGGCGGCTGAGGCGGACGGCGTCCTCTTCTTCGGCCAGTTGATTGTTGGCGGCGCCAGCGATCACCTTCGCCTTGATCCGGTCGATCATGTCCGCATGAATGATGCCACCAAGCGCGCAGGGCGCAAAGACATCGACATCTGCAAAAGCGATCGTTTCCGACGGCAGGACTTCCACGCTGAGATCGTGCCGGGCGGAGTCGACGCGTGTCTTGTCGATGTCAGCGACCGCAAGTTGGGCTCCGGCTGCATGCAATTCGTCGCAAAGCTGCCGACCGACCGAGCCGAGCCCCTGAACGGCGACCCGCAACCCCGCAAGACCCTGGCGACCAAGCCGATGTTTGACCGCCGCCTTGAGCCCAAGAAAGACGCCATGGGCAGTGACAGGCGACGGGTTCTGGCTGCCTCCGAGCGTCGTCCCGGCGACATTGGCCGTGCGGGCGCGCAGGAAATCGGCGTCGGCCAGCGTCAGTCCTACATCCTCACCAGTGTAATAATCTCCATCGAGGCTCGCCAGCATCTCGGCATAGGCAGTGAGCAGTTCCGGCGTCTTGTCGCGCTTGGCATCGGCCAGAATGACGGCTTTGCCGCCCCCGAACGGCATGTCGGCGATGGCGGACTTGTAGGTCATGCCGCGCGACAGGCGCATCGCGTCGGTGATGGCAGCTTCGAGGCTGTCATGCTTCCAGACCCGGGTGCCGCCAAGCGCCGGTCCGCGTTTGGTGTTGTGAATCGCCACGATCGCGATCAGCCCGCGCGCTTCGTCATGGCCGAGCAAGACCCGCTCATGGGCGTCGAAACCCGCAAGTCCGCGAACGTCCGCGGTGATATCTGAGATTTCCAGCGTCGGCTGCGCCTGAAGGCGCTTGGGTTGCAACATGGCACTTCTCCCCAAATGCCACTGCAAGATAAATCGAAGCCTAGGTTCTTTCATTGCGAAGATGCACGGGAACGCGTCATTCCCGTGCGGCAACTATCTTCTTGAAGTACAAGATATTGCTCAGCCCAGCTTGGCATCCAGCGTAATTTTGATCGCACCTAGCGCTTTGGAGACTGGGCATCCCGCCTTTGCCTTTTCAGCCAGTTCCTTGAATTTCGCTTCATCGATACCCGGGACGTTGCCGGTCAACTGCAAGGCGCTTTCGGTGATCTCGAAGCCGCCGCCCGATGCCTCGCCATAAGTAACGACTGCCTTGGCCTCAAGGTTCTCTGCCGGCGTCCCATTCTCGGCCAGGAAATGCGAGAGCTGCATGGCAAAGCAGCCGGCATGTGCCGCGGCGATCAATTCTTCCGGATTGGTCCCCGACTTGCCGCTTTCATCCTGGAACCTTCCCTTGAACGAGTAGGGCTGTTGCGAGAATGCCCCGCTCTGGACATCGAGCGTCCCGGTTCCGTCCTTAAGTGCTCCTTGCCAGTTCGCAGTTGCGTGCCTGTTCATTTTGCCCTCCTTGGCAGGTGATGATCCTGTCACCTAAGGTAGAGGGCATGCGCACCGTTTCCAGGGGATGTTATTGGCAAACGTCTATCCATTGCGCGTCGGTCAGAGCGACAAGTCGGTCGGGCGAAAGTCGCACGGCCGCGTTGGTCGCGCCCGCAGCCGGGACCACCTCGTCAAATTTTCGCAGAGATACGTCGCAGTAAACAGGTAGCGGTGCGGGCAGACCGAACGGGCAGACGCCGCCGACGGGATGCGACGTTGCCTCGACGACCTCTTCGGCTGGCAGCATCCGCGCCTTGCCGCCGAACCGGTCCTTGAACTTGCGGTTGTGGAGCCGCGACAGCCCGGAGACGACGATTAGCATGGTTTCCTCACCCACCCGCAGGCAGATCGTCTTGGCGATTTGGTCGGGATTAACGCCATGAGCCTCGGCGGCCAAGGCAACCGTCGCCGAACTCTGCTCGGTTTCGATGATTGAAATGTCGGGAGCGTTCTCGGCCAAGAACGCGCGCACAGATTGCAGGCTCATGAAAATGCTCAGTCGCTGGTTCAGGTCAGATGTGTTCGCCACGCAGAAGGCGCGGCGACTGCGGCGATAGGCCCGACGCCTGGCGGATGAAGAAGTCTTTCAGCCGCGGCATCCGGTCGACAAGTCCGAGACCAAAATCACGGATTGCCCGGACGGGTGTGATGTCATTCGAAAACAGTCGGTTCAGGACATCGGTGGTGATCCCCATCTGGACGGTGTCGAACCGCCGCCATCGCTCGTAGCGCTGGAGGATGTCCAACTGGCCGATGTCCATGCCGAGCCGATCGGCCTCCACTATGATCTCGGCCAGTGCGGCTGCGTCCTTGAAGCCCAGATTGAGGCCCTGCCCGGCGATCGGGTGGATCCCGTGAGCGGCGTCACCGACAAGCGCGAAGCGCGGTTTGACGAAGTCACGCGCCAGGGTCAGTCCCAGCGGCCAGGCACGCGGCCTGCCTTCAACCCGGATTTCGCCAAATTGAAGGCCAAAACGCTGCTCGAGTTCATGCTCGAAGACGATGATGTCGGAGTTTACAAGCCGATCGGCATCCTCCGTGCGCTCGGTCCAGACGATCGAAGAACGATTGTTGCCGTCGGCGTCAGGCGCGAGCGGCAGCGTTGCGAAGGGACCCGCGGGCAAAAAGTGCTCCTCCGCACGGCCATTATGCGGCCTTTCATGATGGACAGTGCAGACGATCCCGGACTGACCGTACTGCCAATGCACAGTCTTGATGCCGGCCATCTCGCGCAGGCGCGACTTGATGCCGTCGGCGGCAATCAGAAGCCGAGCGTCAATGATCGCACCATCCGCCAGAGTGACGCGGGTCTCCGCCGCCCCGGTTTCGAAGCCGCTGACGCCTAGTCCCTCGCGCAGTTCGACGCCAAGCTCCTGGGCCCGAGCGCGCAGAGCGCCGTTCAAATCGATGTTGAAAACCATATGCGCAAAGGCTTCCCCCGGACCAACCTCCCCGTCAAAAGTCAGGAAGACGGGGCGGACTGGATCGGACGTGCGCGAATCGGTGATGATCATCTCGGTCATCGCCTGCGCCTGCGGGGCGATTTGCTGCCAGCAGCCGAGTTGATCGAGCATTCGGGTTGCGGCCGCCGCGATCGCAACGGCCCGCGTATCGCGCTGCCACACGCCTTCCGGCGCCGCATCGACGATCAAGACAGAAAGTTCGGGCCGGGCCGCCTTGATCGCAACTGCCGTCGCCAGGCCGACATAGCCTGCGCCGGCGATGACGATGTCCCTCCGGTTGCCGCTCATTGCATCGGGCATGTCCGTTCCTTCCCAACTAACCCTGCGTTCTTGACTTCACAGCATGTTCCTGTTGAACCCACGATCAAGGCTATGTCGGCTCTTGCCGGGGGATTTCAATGACGGCTGCGATGCGCGAACTCTTGTCCATACTCGATCTCGAACGGTTGGAACACAACCTCTATCGTGGACGCAGCCCCCAGTCCGGCTGGCAGCGCGTGTTCGGCGGGCAGGTTATAGGGCAGGCGCTGGTGGCCGCGCAGCGCACGGTCGAAGCCGCGCGGCACGTCCATTCGCTTCATTGCTATTTCATGCGCGCCGGTGACCCGGCGGTGCCGATCATCTACGAGGTCGACCGAATTCGCGATGGCGGCTCGTTCACCACAAGACGTGTCGTGGCCATTCAGCATGGCCATGCCATCTTTTCTCTGGAAGCGTCGTTTCAGGTCGATGAGCAGGGCCTAGAACACCAGATCGAGGCGCCGCTCGGCCTGCCTGAGCCCGAGACGCTCAAATCGCAGACGGAACTGATCGAGTTGATGGGGAAGGACGTCCCCGACGCGATCCGCAAGTTCTGGGCGCGCGAGCGACCGCTGGAGATCAAGCCGGTCGTCCTCGAGCACTACACGACCCGCAAGAAGTTGGCGCCACAGCAACAGGTGTGGGTGCGGACGTCCGGCGAGGTGCCGGACGATCGGGCCGTGCAAGCCGCAGTCCTCGCCTACCTGTCCGACATGACGCTGCTTGATACGTCAACCTTCGCCCATGGCCGCAGCGGCTTTGACCCCGATATGCAGATGGCGAGCCTGGACCATGCAATGTGGTTCCACCGGCCCCACAAACTCGACGATTGGCTGCTTTACACTCAGGACAGCCCCAACGCTATTGGGGCCCGCGGGTTCACGCGCGGCTTTCTTTACGGCAGAGATGGCCGGCTGATCGCCTCGGTTGCTCAGGAGGGCCTCATCCGCGTCCGGACCAAGCCTGAAAAATAGGCAAGAGACCGTTTCTGCACAATTCTTGATCATTCCCGCAGGTCCCGTCCTCTCGGAGATGGGCAGACGTCCTTTGCTCTGCCGGCTTCTGCTCATTTGGCACGCTGCTTGAATCCCCTGTGCATAGACCGCCGCCGATACGGCCGGCCGGCAAGGTCATGCAGCATGGAGCCGTGGGGAAAGGCAGAAGCTGATGAAATTCATGATGGCCACCAACGAGCCAGGCGCGGGACCGGGAACAATGCGCGGCATGGTGCTGGCGACACTCGTGCTGGGAAGCTTTGCTGTGCTGCCGGCCGGCGCTCAGGAAGCGGCCACTTCGGAAGCAGGCGCCTTAACGGGTGAAGCGCAGCAGCTTCGGTTCGTGCTGAACTCGCTTCTCATGCTGATCGGCGGCATCTTGGTCTTCTGGATGGCGGCCGGGTTCGCGATGCTGGAAGCGGGCTTCGTGCGCACCAAGAATGTCTCCATGCAGCTCCTGAAGAACATCACCCTCTACTCGACCGCCTGTTTCGCCTACTATCTCGTCGGCTACCAGATCATGTATCCAGGCGATGGATGGATGATCAGTCACGTTATCGGGGCCTTGGGGCTGGCTACGCTTGAGCCCGTCGCGGTCGGACCGGAGGCCGTCGACCTCTCCTACGCTACGGTCAGCGCCGACTTCTTCTTCCAGATCATGTTCTGCGCTACCGCCGCTTCGATCGTTTCCGGTGCAGTGGCAGAGCGCGTCAAGCTGTGGCCGTTCCTGGCATTCACTCTGGTGCTGACCGCTTTGATCTACCCGGTCCAGGCGTCGTGGAAATGGGGCGGCGGCTTTCTCGATGAAATGGGCTTTCTCGATTTCGCCGGATCGACCGTCGTGCATTCTGTCGGAGGCTGGGCGGCTCTGGCTGGCGTGCTGATCATCGGGCCGCGCAAGGCCAAGTACAACGCCGACGGCTCGGTGAACGTCTTGCCTGGCTCCAACATGCCGCTCGCCGTGCTAGGCATGTTCATCCTGTGGATGGGATGGTACGGCTTCAACGGGGCATCACAACTTGCGATGGGCACCGTCGGCGACATCGCAGATGTCGGTCGGGTCATGGCCAACACGAATGCGGGTGCCGTAGGCGGCGCGCTCGCGGCGGCGATCCTCGGTCAGATCATCTACAAGAAGGTCGACCTGACCTTTGTCGTCAATGGCGCTCTCGCCGGCCTTGTATCGGTCACCGCCGAGCCCCTCACGCCCGGTCTCGGTGCGGCGACTATCATCGGTGCCGTAGGAGGCGTGATCGTGGTCTTGAGTGTCCCCCTCCTCGACAGGTTCAAGATCGACGACGTGGTCGGCGCGATCCCGGTTCATCTTTTCGCCGGCATATGGGGGACAATCGCTGTGGTTTTCACCAATCCCGACGCAAGCCTCGTCGCGCAACTCACGGGCATTTTCGTAGTGGGTTCGTTCGTTGGCATTATCAGTGCGGCCACCTGGTTGATCATCAAGGCAGCAGCCGGCCTGCGTCCGCGTGCGGACCTTGAATATCTTGGATTGGACAAGGCGGAAGTCGGTGTCGAAGCCTATCCGGAATTCGCAGGGGCGACCGTTCGTTGATCCCCCACTGGATCCAGATGGCCATGGTTAATGCGCCCTTAACCCCCTGCCACTAGCGTCAGGCGAATCTGGCGCCGGTGGAGCGGCGCGGCGGGCATACGGGGTATGGCATGCGTTCGCAGTCTCACGCACTCACCTTTGACGAGAGTGATCATGGCTTGACCGGCTTCTTGCGCCGACAAATGCGCAAGTTGGTCGGCCTGGCCATTCTCGTCAGTGTGGCTGGCGTCGTCGCAAGTCTTGCGACGTGGAACGTCGCCGACCCGAGTTTCAGCCACGCAACCGACAATCCCGTTACGAATGCAGCCGGATATCCGGGGGCGGTGATTTCCGACATCCTGATGCAATTTTTCGGCCTCGGATCCGTGGTTATCCTCGTGCCGGCGATTGTGTGGGCGATCGGGCTCCTGCTCGGTCGCGGCATCCGGCATCCAAGCAAGCGCGCTTTGGCATGGTTCGGTGCTGCGGTGCTTGGCGCGGGCATTGTCGGCTGCATGCAAGCGCCGCCAACCTGGCCACTGCCTTCGGGTCTTGGCGGCGTGTTCGGCGACATCGTGCTCTCGCTCCCCGCTGCGATCATTGGCGCCTATCCGACCGGTTTCGCAGGTTTCATAACGGCGGCGCTGCTCTTCGTGCCAGCGGGCGCGCTTCTCTATATCGCCGCCAATGCGCTGACGATAAAGCCGGTCGGCATTGTGAAAAGCACCCGCAGGTCGGCTGACACAGGCGAGGTGGAGGACGAGGATGACGATCTCGACGAGGACGATGAGGATCGCCGTTTCCTGGCTCTCGGCGCCGTCGCCCATATGTGGCTTTCCGCCCGCGCCTTCCTGAAGCGCCACGGCCCGTCCAACGACAGAGCGCGCGGGCGCGACTATGACGACACGTTCGACGCGTTGGACGAACTTGAACGGCAGCCTCGACGCAGCGCAGGCCGCGCGGAACCAGCCTTCGACGCATTGGAGCGCGTTGCTGCGCCGGCTGTCGAGCCACCTTTCGACGAAGACGATATCGGGCTCGACGAGGAAGACCTCGATCTCGACGCACCGGTTCCCTCGCCACAGGAATTTGCCGCACGGCGCCAGCAGGAGGCGGTGTCGCGGGCAGTCGAAGCCGCTTCTCAAGCTGCGCGCGCCGGACGGGCGGCGCCGCGTCCGGCTGCCACGGTTCCAGGACAACGGAGCGGTACAAGCGGGTTCGACCTTCCCGACCTCGACTTTCTTTCCAAGCCAAAGGCAGTCGCACGCGACCAGTCGCTTTCCAAGGATGTGCTTGAACAGAATGCACGCATCCTGGAGGGGGTGCTGGAGGATTTCGGCGTCAAGGGCGAGATCATCCAGATTCGGCCGGGCCCCGTCGTCACCCTCTACGAATTGGAGCCGGCGCCTGGCATCAAGTCTTCGCGCGTCATTGGCCTCGCCGACGACATCGCGCGCTCGATGAGCGCGATTGCCGCGCGCGTCGCAGTGGTGCCTGGACGCAACGCAATCGGTATCGAACTTCCCAACGCAAGGCGCGAGACGGTCTACCTGCGCGAAATTCTGGCAAGCCAGGATTTCGACGATACCAAGGCGAAGCTCGCTTTGGCGCTCGGCAAGTCGATCAATGGCGAGGCGGTGATCGTCGACATCGCCAAGATGCCGCACGTGCTCGTCGCTGGCACCACCGGATCGGGCAAGTCGGTCGCCATCAATACGATGATCCTGTCCTTGCTTTACCGCATGACGCCAGACGAGTGCCGTTTGATCATGATCGATCCGAAGATGCTGGAACTGTCCGTCTATGACGGCATTCCGCATCTTTTGACCCCTGTCGTCACAGATCCCAAGAAGGCCGTCGTCGCGCTCAAATGGACCGTGCGCGAAATGGAAGACCGCTATCGCAAGATGTCGAAGGTCGGTGTGCGCAACATCGACGGCTTCAATCAGCGCGTGGCGCAGGCGGAGAAGAAGGGCGAGCAGATCAGCCGGACCGTCCAGACCGGTTTCGACCGTGAAACTGGCGAGGCAATCTACGAAACCGAGCATCTCGATCTTGAGCGGATGCCCTATATCGTCGTCATCATCGATGAGATGGCCGACCTGATGATGGTCGCGGGAAAGGATATCGAAGGCGCTGTCCAGCGACTGGCGCAAATGGCGCGCGCCGCCGGCATCCACGTCATCATGGCGACGCAGCGGCCTTCGGTGGATGTCATCACCGGCACGATCAAGGCCAATTTCCCGACCCGCATGTCCTTCCAGGTAACTTCGAAGATCGACAGTCGCACCATCTTGGGTGAGCAGGGCGCCGAGCAACTGCTTGGCATGGGCGACATGCTTTACATGGCGGGCGGCGGGCGGATCCAGCGCGTCCACGGACCTTTCGTCGCCGACGAAGAGGTCGAGAAGGTGGTGGCGCACCTCAAGCTCCAGGGCGTGCCCGAATATCTCGATGCGATCACCGAAGATGACGACGAGGACGACGGTGCCGGCAAGGGTGGCGGATCATCGTCCAATCTCGACGATTCCGATGACCCTTACGATCAGGCCGTAGCCGTCGTGCTCCGTGATGGCAAGGCGTCAACGTCCTATATCCAGAGGCGACTCGGCATCGGCTACAATCGCGCGGCCTCGATCATCGAGAAAATGGAGCAGGAAGGGATTGTCGGTCCCGCCAATCATGCCGGCAAGCGGGAGATTCTCGTGCCGACCGAAGAGGAGACTTACTGACGGCCGCGGCCCCAGAAAATCGCTGCGATGGGACAAACTAATGCCCCACTGGCGCGTTATCGGCTGTTCAAGGCAACATTGGCAATCCGCGAGTTCATCAATGGCATCTCCGTTCCGTTCCTCCTTCCTGAGAATCCGTCGCAATCTGCTGGCGCTCGGCGCTGGTGCTGCAGTGCTCGCCGGTGTTGGAATGATGCCGCTCGGCGGCGACGCAATCGCGCAGTCGGCCGAAGCGCAGCAGATCGCCGACCATTTTTCGAGCGTGAAGACGATGATGGGGGATTTCGTGCAGTTTGGTCCCGGAGGCGAACAGACAGGCGGCAAATTCTTCATCGAGCGTCCCGGCAAGGTGCGTTTCAACTATGAAAGTCCGTCGACATTCAAGGTGACGTCGGACGGCCAGTCTGTCGTGCTTGAGAACACGCGGATGAACACCGCTGATCTTTATTCGCTGTCGGCCACGCCATTGAAGCTCCTGCTCGACGAGCGGATCGACCTGTCGGGCAACCGAGTGCGGGATGTGAAGCAGGAAGCTGACGCGACGACGATCACGCTTGCGGACCAATCCGTCTTCGGCAATTCGACCATCACCATGATGTTCGATCCGCAAAGCTACGAACTGAAGCAATGGACCATCCGCGACGCCCAGGGTCGGGATACGACGGTCATGATCTACAACGTCCAATCCGGCGTTTCTTTCGATCCGTCGGTGTTTGCAATTGACTATCGACGGGTCAATGCCCTCGCCAATCCGGACCGGTAAGGCTGTGGACGAGCGGCCGATTCCATCTGCACCGCACCGGAATGCTTGAACTGAAAGTGTGCGGCTGGCAGGGTCCGGCCGCATCTTCCTTTTGAGGTTCCGCTCTTTTTCATGCCGTTTTCCGTCGCCACCTGGAATATCAATTCCGTTCGCCTGCGCATGCCGCTGATCGAGCATTTTCTAACGCTGCACCAGCCAGACGTCTTATGCCTGCAGGAAACGAAATGCCCCGACGATCTCTTCCCGTTGAAAGCGTTGGAGGCTCTCGGCTACTCCCATGTCGAGATCAGCGGCCAAAAGGGCTATCACGGCGTCGCCACACTTTCGCGTCGGCCAATCGAACTTGTCGAGAAGCGCGACTTTTGCGCCAAGGGTGATTGTCGCCATCTCTCGGTCACCGTCGACGTGGGTGGCCATAAGATCCTGGTTCACAATTTCTACGTGCCGGCAGGAGGCGACGAGCCGGACCCGGAGATCAATCCGAAGTTTCGCCACAAGCTCGATTTCGTGGCCGAAATGCATGGTGTGCCAGCCCTGGATGGCGAGGCTTCTGCCTCGATCCTGGTCGGCGATCTGAACATCGCGCCGCTCGAAACAGATGTCTGGTCGCACAAGCAATTGCTGAACGTCGTCAGTCACACGCCGATCGAGACCGAAAGCTTTGAAGCGATGCGCAAAGCCGGCAACTGGGTCGACCTCATGCGCCAGCACATTCCACCGTCGGAGAACCTCTTTACATGGTGGAGCTACCGCGCAAAGGATTGGGAAGCCTCGAACCGCGGCCGGCGTCTCGATCATGTGTGGTCATCTGCGAACCTGTCGCCGCATTTGACCTCGATCGAGGTGCTCAAGGAAGCGCGTGGCTGGGAACGTCCGTCCGATCATGTGCCGGTCATTGCCCGGTTCGATCTGGAGTAAGCGGGGGTGTTCGAACTCAATCTGCAAACCGGGGCGCGAGTGCCTGGACGTCGGCGAGAAGCGTGGCGAGATTTTCCGTGATCCGCCGGTGGAGAAGGGCCGCGGTTTCAGGATATTCCGTTAGGATGCGGCGAAATAGCGTCCGATTGAGACGGATGAGTTCGACATCGTCGAGCGCCACCGCTCCTGTCAGGCGATTCGTCGGTGCGATGATCGCCAGTTCGCCAAGGAGCGTCCCCGGTCCCACCTCGGTGAGCTTGACGCGCTCGCCCTCGCGTTCGCGGAACAGCGCCACGGTGCCGGTTCTCACGACATAGCCGCTCTCGGCCGATTGGCCTTCGCGGTAAAGGACGCGCCCGCGCGCCAGCCGCAGGCTTTCAGCACCGAAGGCCAGCAATCGCAATTGCTCGGAGGTGAAGCCGTCGAACAACTCCACGCCGGACAGGATGCGGATATCATCGTCCAAGGCCATCGGTTTCCCCGTGCGCCGGCACCGAATCCCCCTCCAGTGCCGGCTATGCGCCGGGCCCCGGAAATCAGGGCACGAGCTTGTATCCGCCGCTTTCTGTCACAAGAATTTCTGCATTGGAAGGATCGCGCTCGATCTTCTGACGAAGCCGGTAGACATGCGTCTCGAGCGTGTGGGTGGTTACGCCGGAATTATATCCCCAGACCTCCTCGAGCAGGACGTCGCGGGTGACGACTTTCATGTCGGCCCGGTAGAGATATTTAATGATCGAAGCTTCCTTTTCCGTCAGGCGGATCTTGCCGCCCTTTGCATCGGTCAGAAGCTTCTGGCTAGGCTTGAAGACGTAAGGTCCGACTGTAAATGTGGCATCCTCGCTCTGCTCGTGCTGGCGAAGCTGAACGCGGATGCGCGCCAGAAGCACCGCAAAACGGAAAGGCTTCGTGACGTAGTCGTTGGCACCGGCTTCCAGGCCGAGGATCGTATCGGAATCGGTGTCCTGGCCGGTCAGCATGATGATGGGGGCCTTATAGCCGCCCTTGCGCAGCATCTTGACCGCTTCTCGCCCGTCCATGTCCGGCAGGCCGACATCCATGATGAGCAGGTCGACGATGCCGCCACGCGCGGCCTGTACGCCCTTGGACGCGGTCGCCTCCTGCAGCACGTGGAACTCCTCATGGAGCGAAAGCTGTTCGGCGAGCGTCTCGCGCAGATCGTTATCGTCGTCGACGATGAGTATGGTGCGTGACGTCATCGCTTGGTCCATTTGTTAGTCTATCGGGAACTTGGCTACCGGATGAGGCGGTCGATGTTTCCGGAATTATTATTGCGGTGTTTGCTTGCCCAACCGATCATACCCGAATTTTAAGGAATGCAACCTGGGCAAGGCGAAAAAGGGGCGCTTCATCAGACGGATGGTCGCGCGGGCCAAGCCTGGAGACCAAAGCCGGGGGCTCCTGATCGCGTCCGGGCGCGTCATTGACTGCGCCCTCGGGAGAGGCGGCATTAAGTCGATCAAGCGCGAAGGCGACGGCGCAACGCCGCTGGGCGTCATGGGACTGATATCGGTCTATGTGCGTCGCGACCGCCTTCAACGAGTTCGCTCCGGATTGAAAGTGAGGGCGATCGGCTCAAAGGATGGCTGGTGCGATGCGCCCGGCGACCGGAACTACAATCGGCGCGTGCCGCTGCCCTATGGCGCAAGCCATGAGAAGATGCTGCGCGACGATCATCTTTACGACGTGGTCATCGTGCTCGATGCCAATATCCGCCCGCGTAGGCCGGGCATGGGCAGCGCAATTTTCCTCCATTTGGCGCGCCCCGGCTATGCGCCGACCGAAGGTTGCGTCGCAGTTGGCCGGCAAGACATGGATTGGCTCCTGCCACGCCTGTCGTCGCGCACGAAACTGCATGTCGTCAGGTAGCCACGCGGGTACGGATCTTCACGGCGCCTTGTCAAAGCCTGCCATCCGACAAACCTCGCGCCACTCATCCGGCTTCACCGGCTGAACCGATAAGCGCATCGAGGTCACGAGTGCCATGTCCGCCAGCTTCGGGTTCGCCTTCACGTCGGCAAGCTTGACGGGCTTTGGGACGGGCTTGATGGCGCGGACATCGACGCATTCCCACCGCGGATCGTCGGTCGTCGAGTCACGATGCACCTCTGCGGTGACCTCCACGAGGCCAACAACTTCCAGCCCGATATTCGAATGATAGAAGAAGCCGAGATCGCCCCTCTTCATCGCCCGCATGTTGTTGCGCGCCTGGTAGTTCCTCACGCCGTCCCACTCGGAGCCCTCCTTTCCCTTGGCAACGAGATCATCGAAGGAGAATGCATCCGGCTCCGATTTGAAAAGCCAGTATTGCATCAGGCGTGTCCGGGCTTGTTGAAAATCCAGTTCCACGGGCGGATATCGACGGCCTCGAAGAGACCGGCCTGAGCATAAGGGTCGCCTGCGGCGATCTCGCGCGCTTCGCTTTCGTCGGCCGCCTCGACGGCCACCATCGAGCCGTTCGGCTTGCCGTCATGATCGAGAAAGGGACCGGCAAAGTGCAATCTGCCCGACGCGTCGAGCCCGGCAATATATTCGAGATGCGCAGGGCGATTGTCGATTCGGGTCTGGAGATGGCCCGCTTTGTCCTTGCATAGCAGTATGTAGATCATGTTCACCCCCCCGGTTCGCCGCATCGATCTTCGAATAGTCCGATGCCTGCCTGGAAAGCAAGGCGCCGCGCCCGATCGGGGACGCGGCCGCCAAAAATGCGTCGACGACTCTGGCTATCAGGCTGCGCCGGCGATCTTGGCCGTCTTCTCGAAGCGCTTGCGCTCGTTCGGGTCGAGGTAGAGTTTGCGCAGGCGGATCGTCTTCGGCGTCACCTCGACGAGTTCATCATCCTGAATCCAGGCAAGCGCACGCTCCAGCGTCATGCGGATCGGGGGCGTCAGGCGGACGGCCTCGTCCTTGCCCGCAGCACGGATATTGGTGAGCTTCTTACCCTTGAGCACGTTCACCTCGAGATCGTTGTCTCTCGAGTGAATGCCGATGATCATGCCCTGGTACACCTTGACGCCCGGATCGATGACCATGGGGCCGCGATCTTCGAGGTTGAAGAGGGCATAGGCGACAGCTTCGCCATTGTCATTGGAAATGAGAACGCCGTTGGTGCGGCCGGCCAACTCCCCCTTATAGGGCTGGTAGGAGTGGAACAGCCGGTTCATGACAGCCGTGCCGCGCGTGTCCGTCAAAAGCTCCGACTGATAGCCGATCAGGCCGCGCGTCGGCGCATGAAAGACCAGACGCTGCCGGTCGCCGCCGGACGGGCGCAACTCGATCATCTCTGCCTTACGCTCGGACATCTTCTGGACGACGATTCCCGAATGCTCCTCGTCGACGTCGATAACGACTTCCTCGACGGGCTCCAGCAACTGGCCATCCTCATCTTCCTGCATCACAACGCGCGGGCGTGACACGGCAAGTTCGAAACCCTCCCGGCGCATGGTTTCGATGAGCACGGCAAGCTGCAATTCGCCGCGGCCCGAGACGTAGAAGGAATCCTTGTCGGTTGACTCCTCGATCTTCAGCGCAACATTGCCTTCCGCTTCCTTCAGGAGACGGTCGCGAATGACGCGGCTCGTGACCTTGTCGCCCTCGGTGCCGGCAAGCGGCGAATCATTGACGATGAAGGACATCGTCACGGTCGGCGGATCGATCGGCTGTGCCTGCATCGGCTCGCTCACCTGCGGGTCGCAGAAGGTGTCGGCGACGGTGCCCTTGGACAGGCCTGCTATCGCGACGATGTCGCCGGCCTGTGCCTCCTCGAGCGGTTGCCGCTCCAGGCCGCGGAAGGCCAGGATTTTCGAGACGCGGCCCGTCTCAATCAACGAGCCGTCATGGTGCAGCACCTTGACCTGCTGATTGGGCTTCAAGATCCCCGATGCAATGCGCCCGGTGATCATGCGTCCAAGAAACGGGTTGGCTTCCAGGATGGTGCCGATCATGCGGAACGGGCCCGGCTCAACCGTGGGTTCGGGAACGTGCTTCAAGACAAGTTCAAAGAGAGGCGCCAGGCCGCCGTCCCGTGGACCTTCAGGATCGTCGGCGACCCACCCGTCGCGGCCGGACCCATAGAGAATTGGAAAATCGAGTTGCTCGTCGGTCGCGTCGAGCGCGGCGAAAAGATCGAATACCTCGTTGACCACCTCGACATGGCGCGCGTCCGGCCGATCGATCTTGTTGATGACCACGATCGGCCTCAGCCCGACCTTGAGGGCTTTGCCGACGACGAACTTGGTCTGCGGCATGGGGCCTTCGGCAGCGTCGACCAGGACGATCGCTCCGTCCACCATCGACA
>CAZEEC010000010.1:0-30056 GCA_964511105.1 uncultured Mesorhizobium sp. | reverse complement strand
CGGAACACGCCGGTCACAGCTTCGGTGAATTGTTGAGTTGGATGGTGGAGGACGCGTCGTGCATGCGCTAGGCAATCGAGGCAAACGGTCCTCGTCGATGCGTTCCGCGTTCGTCTTGCCGCGCCTTTTGCGTCGTCCGGCGCGGCGTTTGCACCGCTGGACGTCCGGCGATGTCGAGCCGCCGCCCTTCGCCGCATTGCTGGCAAGCGTCGCGCTGATTGGCTCGGCAGTGGTCTACGGCGCGGTTGTAGGCGGGCATATGCCCGAAACCGTCAAGGCTGTTACCGCCCGCACCGGATTTGCTATCGAGGACATCGAGATTGTCGGCAATCGCTACACGTCGGAGATCGATGTCTTTCAGGCCGTTGGTCTCGACGGCTGGACATCGTTGATCGGATTCGGCGCAGGGGAGGCGCGAGATCGGATCGCGCAATTGCCATGGGTCGAAACCGTCGACGTGCAGAAAATCTACCCGTCGACGCTGGCGGTGGCAATGGTCGAGCGCCAGCCTTTCGCTGTCTGGCAGTCGAGCAATCGTCTTTGGGTTATTGAAGAGGAAGGTTCCGTCATCGCTCCGCTCGTCCGCAGCCAGCATGCGGATCTGCCGGTGTTCGTCGGCAAGGGTGCCGATGAGCAGGCGGCCGATTTTCTCAAGGTGATGGAGGCGTTCCCAGAAATCGGGTCCCGGACCGGCGCCTATATACGGGTTGCCGACCGTCGTTGGGACTTGCGGCTCCGTAACGGGGCGACGATCAAGCTGCCCGTGGGGAGCTACGAACGGGCGCTCGCATCGGTCGTCGAAGCCGATCGCGAGCATCAATTGCTTGCGCGTGACGTGACGGTGATCGACCTGCGCCAGGACGATCGCATGGTGCTGCGGCTGACCGAGGCTGCGACGCAGCAGCGCGATGCGTTGCTCAAGGAGCGTCTGGGTAAAAAATACGCTCCGGAGAAGCGAACATGAGCTGGTTGACCGCAGGCAAACCCGCTTCAGCGCGCCGCTCCGGCATCGTTACCGTTCTCGATGTCGGCTCCAGCAAGGTGTGCTGTATCATCGCCAAGCTCCAGCCGCGCGAGCAAAGCGACATCTTGCCAGGGCGCACCCATCAGGCGCGCGTCCTCGGCATCGGTCATCAAAAGTCGCTCGGGATAAAGTCCGGTCTGGTCGTCGAGCTCGATCGCGCCGAGCAGGCGATACGTCTTTCGGTGGACGCGGCCGAGCGCATGGCAGGTCTGACCATCGATTCACTGATCGTCAACACCTCCGCCGGGCGCCTGAAGAGCCGTGTCTTCAAAGCCACCGTCAATCTCGGCGGGCACGAGGCGGACGAGAGCGACATCACTCGCGTTCTCGCTGCCGGTGCGAAGCAAGTGCAGCGGGCCGAGCGCGAGGTTATCCATTCGATGCCGGTCGGCTATTCACTCGACGCCGAGCGCGGCGTGCGCGATCCGCGCGGGATGGTCGGTGAAACCCTGGGCGTCGATATGCATGTGCTGACGGCGGATGCCGCGCCTTTACGCAATTTGGAATTGTGCATCAATCGTTCCCATCTGTCGGTTGAACGGTTCGTTGCGACACCGTTCGCGTCCGGCCTCGCATCACTCGTCGAGGACGAAATAGAAATGGGTGCGGCCTGCATCGACATGGGCGGGGGCACGACAACATTGGCGATCTTCTCGGATGGCAAACTCGTCCATGTGGACGCCGTGCCGGTTGGCGGAACGCATGTCACGATGGATCTCGCCAAGGGGCTTTCGACACGATTGTCGCACGCCGAGCGGCTTAAGGTCATGCACGGCTCGGCGCTGGCTGTTGGCGGCGACGACCGAGACATCGTTACGGTCAATCCGATGGGTGAGGATGGCGATGCACCTTTGCAAGTGCCGCGTTCGGTCATGAACCGAATCATTCGCGCCCGCGTCGAGGAGACGCTGGAGATCGTGCGCGATCGCCTGAACAGGTCCGGCTACGGAAATGCAGTCGGGAAGCGTGTCGTGATGACCGGCGGCGCAAGCCAGCTTACCGGCATGGCCGAGGCGGCGCGCAAAATACTGGGCCGCAATGTCCGGCTCGGACGGCCGCTCGGTGTCAGCGGTTTGCCGGAGGCGGCAAAGGGACCAGCATTTTCGACTGCGGCAGGACTTTTGATCTACCCGCAAGTTTCGGAACTGGAAAGCCAGCTAAAACGGGGTCGAGGGCTGCGTTGGCAGGCCACCGGTACCGGCGGCCGTTTTCAAAGAGTAGGCCAGTGGTTGCGGGATAGTTTTTGAGTTGTGAGGGGATTGCCCCATCGGCGGCCGCGGCGGCGAAGCGGCAGGACAGGCGAAAAGGACGACTTTTATGACAATCAATTTGCACAAGCCGGACATCACCGAGCTTAAGCCGCGGATCACCGTCTTCGGTGTGGGCGGGGGCGGTGGCAATGCCGTCAACAATATGATCACGGCCGGCCTTCGGGGCGTCGAGTTCGTTGTGGCAAATACCGATGCCCAGGCTCTGACGATGACAAAGGCGGAGCGCCTGATCCAGTTGGGCGCCAACGTGACCGAAGGTCTCGGTGCCGGTTCCCAGCCGGAGGTCGGGCGCGCGGCCGCCGAAGAATGCATCGACGAGATCCTCGATCATCTGTCGAACACGCATATGTGCTTCGTCACCGCGGGCATGGGCGGCGGCACGGGTACCGGCGCCGCTCCGGTTGTCGCGCGGGCTGCCCGTGAGAAGGGAATCCTGACGGTGGGTGTCGTCACCAAGCCGTTCCACTTCGAGGGCCAGCGCCGCATGCGAACAGCGGACCAGGGCATTGAAGAACTGCAAAAATGCGTCGACACGCTGATCGTCATTCCCAATCAGAACCTGTTTCGCATCGCCAATGACAAGACGACCTTTGCCGATGCGTTCGCAATGGCAGACCAGGTGCTTTACTCGGGCGTCGCCTGCATCACCGATCTGATGGTCAAGGAAGGCCTCATCAATCTCGATTTCGCCGACGTGCGCTCGGTGATGCGCGAGATGGGCAAAGCGATGATGGGGACGGGCGAAGCCTCCGGCGAGGGGCGCGCGCAGGCGGCCGCCGAAGCTGCGATCGCCAATCCGCTCCTCGATGAGACGTCGATGAAGGGCGCGAAAGGCCTTCTGATCTCGATCACCGGCGGCCGCGACCTGACCCTCTTCGAAGTGGACGAAGCGGCCACCCGCATCCGCGAGGAAGTCGATGCGGACGCCAACATCATTCTCGGCGCGACGTTCGATGAGGAATTGGAAGGCGTCATCCGCGTCTCGGTCGTCGCGACCGGCATCGACAAGGCGTCCGCCGACATCGCGGCTCCGCCGATCATGAACCGCCCGATGGCCAAGCCAGTCGAGCGGCCTGCCCAACCGGTGGCTGAATTGCGCCCGGCGGCCGCACGCACCGTCGAGGAACGGCCGCAGTCGGTGGCGCCTGCTCCGGTCGATCCGGTCGCCGAAGCAATCCGCCAGGCAGACGCCGAAGCGGCGCAAATGCGCGCGGCCCAGCAGGATGAGTTCCGTCCGCAAAGCCGCCTTTTTGCCGAGCCTTCCCGTCCGGCCGAAGCGCCGGCCCAGCCGGCCGCGCTTGCCCCCGTTCATCCCGGTGAGTCCGTTGCTCCGCAGCCGGCCCCCGCACAGGCAGCCCAGCCGCGCATGCCGCGGGTCGAGGATTTTCCGCCGATCGTCCAGGCTGAACTGACCCGGGCAGCACCCGAAGAGGCGCAGGAAGATCGCGGGCCGATCGGCCTTCTCAGGCGCCTGACCAATGGTCTTGCCCGCCGTGAGGAAGAGCCTGCGCGGCTGCAGCCAGCCCAGCCGCGGGCACCGAAACTTCGCCAGCAGTCCGCTCCGACGGCTGAGCCGCGTCGGGCGCCAAGCGCCGAAGCGCAGCAATATGCGCCGCGCCGCGGCCAGTTTGACGACCATGGCCGCCCGGCCGTTCAGCCGCGCCAGGTCCAGGAGGACGACCAGCTCGAAATTCCGGCTTTCCTGCGCCGTCAGGCGAACTGATCATCCGATCGATATCGATTCATCTCGAGGCGGGCCCCAACGGGCCCGTTTCACGTTCCGGACCTTGTGCCGACATATGATGCATCTATGGTGCCTCGTCGTTGAAAAACTGGATAGATCCGTTGAAGCTTCGCGAGCAGACCACACTGGGCCGAGAGGTCGATATCGCTGGCGTTGGCGTCCACTCGGGCACGGCCGTTCGACTCATCTTGCGGCCGGCTCCCGTCGATGCCGGCGTTTCGTTCATCGATAGCGCCGGCGAGCAGCGTTTGAGAGTTCAGCCCGATGCGGTCGCTTCAACCGACTTGTCGACGCTGATCGGTGATCGGGCAGGCTTTCACGTTTCCACGGTCGAACACTTGATGAGTGGGCTGGCCGGTGGTGGTATCGACAATCTGGAGATCGAGATTTCAGGCTCGGAAGTGCCGATTCTCGACGGCAGTGCGATTGAATTCATCGAGCGGATCGATGCCGCAGGCATCGTCGGCCAGAAGCAACCAGTTCGTGCCATCCGCGTTCTGGAACCGGTACGCGTCGAGGCTGGCGCGGCTTGGGCCGAGTTCGTTCCCTACGACGGATCGCGATACGAAATCGAGATCGACTTTTCCACGCCGGCCATCGGCAACCAGAAGATATCGTTCGATCTGACGCCGAAGGTCTATCGCAGGGACATCGCACCGGCACGGACTTTCGGCTTCATGAGGGATGTCGAACGGTTGTGGGCGGCCGGATTGGCACTCGGCTCGTCACTCGAGAATTCAGTGGTGATCGGTGAGGACGATCGCATCGTCAATTCCGAAGGTCTGCGTTTTGCCGATGAGTTCGTACGTCATAAAGCCCTCGACGCTGTTGGGGATATCGCCGTCGCTGGCCTGGCGGTCATCGGCTGCTACCGGTCAAGTCGGGCGGGTCATAAGCTCAACGCCGCTGCGTTGCGCGCGCTTCTTGACCAGCCGCACACATTTCTCCGGCTTTGAACCGTCGCCACAAATTTGGACGATTGCATCCGCATAGCGTTGCTGCCAGCGGGCCGTTATGCTCTAAGACTGGCCGTTGCCATGAAGTTTTCTGCCGGAGGGGCAATGCCCATCGTCATATCTGACCGCTCTCTGCGCCCCGTTCGACATGCTTGGAGCCGGGCGCTTCTTGCGCCGGTGCTCGCACTTCCCCTGGCATTGGCAGCCTGTCAATCAACCGACGACACACTCGATCTAACGAATTATGTCGAGAGCGTCGAACCGGCCGATGCGCTCTACAACCAGGGCTTGGCGAATCTTGAAGCAGGACGACTGAGCGAGGCCTCACGCAAGTTCGAAGCCGTCGACCGGCAGCATCCGTATTCGGAATATGCTCGCCGTGCCATGGTGATGGGTGCGTTCACGCAATATCGCCAAGGCAACTATCAGGACGCGATCAACTCCGCGCAGCGCTATGTCCAGCTTTATCCCAACGATCAGGATGCCGCCTATGCGCAATACATCGTGGGATTGAGCTACTGGCGTCAAATCAAGGATGTGACGCAGGATCAAAGCGATGCCCGCCGCACCATCGACGCGATGGAAGCCGTGACGCAGCGTTGGCCCGAATCGGAATATGTCGAGGATGCCAATGCCAAGATTCGCTTCGCGCGCGATCAACTGGCCGGCAAGGAGATGCAGATCGGGCGCTATTATCAGGAGCGTCGCGAATACATCGCCGCGGTTAAACGTTTCCGTACCGTCGTCGAGAACTACTCCAACACGCGTCACGTCGAGGAGGCGCTCGCGCGCCTGACGGAATCCTATTATGCGATGGGTCTTGCCTCGGAAGCGCAAACGGCCGCCGCCGTCCTCGGCCACAATTACCCGGATAGCCAATGGTACGCAGATTCCTACGCACTTCTGCAATCGGGCGGACTTGAGCCGCGCGAGAACGAAGGCTCGTGGATTTCTCGCGCCGGCGCGGCCATTCTGGGAAGCTGATAGCCCCGCTTCATGCTCGCTCATTTGTCGATTCGTGATATCGTCCTGATTGAGCGGCTCGACATCGATTTTAAATCAGGACTGTCCGTGCTGACCGGTGAAACCGGTGCGGGGAAGTCGATTCTTCTGGATTCACTGTCCCTGGCCCTGGGTGCCAGAGGCGACGCCGCGCTGGTTCGGCATGGTGCTTCCCAAGGCAATGTGACGGCTGTCTTCGATGTGCCTGCGGTGCATCCGGCCCGTGAGTTGCTGCGTGAAAACGACGTTGCGGACGAGGGCGACATCATCCTGCGCCGCATCCAGACGGGTGACGGGCGCAGCCGCGTCTTTATCAACGATCAGCCGGCAAGCGTGTCGCTGTTGCGCGAGGTCGGTCGCGCTCTTGTCGAGATTCATGGGCAGCATGACGAGCGGGCACTTGTCGATGTGGCCGCACATCGTGACCTGCTCGACGCCTTTGGTGGTCATACTGGCGAGGCAAAAAGCGTCGCACAAGCCTACGCGTATTGGCGCGAAACGGAAAAGCAACTCCTGCGCCACCGCGCCAAGGTCGAGGCGGCGGCGCGGGAAGCCGATTATCTTCGTGCATCCGTTGATGAACTTGGCAAACTCGATCCGCAGCCCGGCGAAGAGTTGCAACTGGCCGAACAGCGCGCCGACATGATGCGGTCGGAGAAGATCGCGTCCGAAATCAACGACGCGCTCGATGTGCTGTCGGGACAGGGCTCGGCAGTGCCACAACTTGCAAGCCTCCTGCGCCGATTGCAGCGCAAGGCGGAGGAAGCGCCAGCTTTGCTCGACCCGATCATTACGCCGCTTGACGAAACGCTGATTTCACTCGATGCGGCGCAGACGGCCGTCGACGAGGCGCTGCGCGCGATCGAGTTCGACCCACAGGTTCTGGAACGTGCTGAGGAGCGATTGTTTGCTTTGCGCGCTCTTGCGCGAAAATATTCGGTTGATGTGGATGATCTGGCCGAGCTTCGCGACTCGATGCTGGCCGATCTGGCCGACCTCGATGCAGGAGAAGAACGGCTGCATGCGCTGGAAAAGGCGACCCAGGATGCGTGCGATGCCTATGATCAAAAGGCGCTTCTCCTGTCGGAATTCCGCCAGGCTACGGCTGCGGTTCTGGCCGAAACAGTCATGCAGGAACTTCCTGACCTGAAACTCGAACGAGCCGAGTTCATCGTCAAGGCGGAGGCAGATCACCGAGTTCGCCGCGAATATGGTATCGATCAGATCGAATTCTGGGTGCGCACCAATCCCGGCACGCGCGCTGGTCCGATCATGAAGGTCGCTTCAGGCGGTGAACTTTCCCGTTTCCTCTTGGCGTTGAAGGTCGCGCTCGCCGATCGGGGCTCGGCGCCGACACTCGTCTTCGATGAGATCGACACCGGAGTTGGCGGCGCGGTTGCCGACGCGATCGGATCACGGCTCGCGCGTCTATCAAAGCGCGTCCAAGTCCTCTCCGTCACTCATGCGCCACAGGTCGCGGCCCGGGCAGCGACCCACTACCTGATTTCGAAATCCGGCAACAGAGAACGCGTTGCCACGCGAGTCGAGGCAATGGACGATGCGGCACGCCGGGAAGAGGTCGCGCGGATGCTCGCCGGCGCCAGCATCACCGATGAAGCACGTGCGGCAGCCAAGCGGCTGCTCGGCGAAAACGTCGGCGGTGCATAACGAAGACGGTTTGTGCCGTTGAGCGTTCGGACTATGTTGCCGCCAGCCGCATCCGGAATCCACCCGCATGGTCAATGCCCTGAAACCTGTCGATGATCTGACTTCGGAAGAAGCAGCCGAGGAACTGGCTCGGCTTGCCGCCGACATTGCCCATCACGACGATCTTTATCACCGGCAGGACTCGCCCGAGATCGCGGATGCCGAGTATGACGCGCTCCGCCAGCGCAATGCCACGATCGAAGCACGTTATCCCGAGTTGGTGCGGACAGACTCACCATCGCTCAAGATCGGGGCTCAACCCGCAGGTGCGTTTGCACCTGTCCGTCATGCCCGGCCGATGCTCTCCCTCGACAATGTCTTTTCCGATCAGGACGTGGTTGATTTCGTTCAGTCCGTGCGCCGGTTTCTGTCGTTGAAGGCAGATGACGATCTCATCTTCACCGCAGAGCCGAAGATCGACGGCCTGTCGATGTCACTGCGCTATGAAGACGGGACGCTCGTTACGGCCGCCACGCGCGGTGATGGTATGACAGGCGAGAACGTCACCGCCAATGTCCGAACCATTTCCGAAATTCCGAATCGAATCAAAGATGCACCTCCAATTCTTGAAGTCCGAGGCGAAGTCTATATGGCCAAGGACGACTTCATGGCGTTGAACGAGCGCATGGCCGAGAGCGGCCGCGTCTTTGCCAACCCGCGCAATGCGGCAGCCGGAAGTTTGCGGCAGATCGATCCGAACGTGACGAAAACGCGTCCGCTGCGCTTCTACGCCTATGCTTGGGGGGAAACGTCCGAGCCGCTGGCCAAGACCCAGTTCGAGGCTGTGGAGAGGCTGGCGAACTGGGGCTTCCCTGTCAATCCGCTGATGAGGCGCTGCGCAAATCTCGACGATATGCTGACCCATTACCGTGCGACAGAAGCCGGTCGCGCTGATTTGTCCTATGACATCGACGGCATCGTCTACAAGGTCGATCGTCTCGACCTTCAGGAGCGTCTGGGCTTTCGGTCGCGCAGCCCGCGCTGGGCGACGGCGCATAAGTTCCCTGCCGAAAAGGCGATGACGCGGCTGGAAGCGATCGACATTCAGGTCGGGCGAACCGGTGCGCTGACGCCGGTCGCGCGGCTGGAACCTGTGACCGTGGGTGGCGTGGTCGTTACAAACGCGACGCTCCACAATGAGGATTACATCAAGGGCATCGGCAATGCCGGGCTACCGATCCGGCAGGGGCGGGACATCCGCGTCGGCGATACGGTCGTCCTGCAGCGCGCAGGTGACGTCATTCCGCAAATCCTCGACATCCTGCCTGAAAAGCGGCTCCACGATGCTAGTCCTTACATCTTCCCCGATCGCTGTCCGGCCTGCGGAAGTCACGCCGTCCGGGAGGAGGGGGAAGCGGTGCGCCGCTGTACGGGCGGGCTCGTCTGTCCGGCTCAGGCGGTCGAGCGCATCCGACATTTCGTCTCGCGCCATGCACTCGACATCGAAGGTCTTGGGGAAAAACAGATCGAATTCTTCTACAATCATCCAGATCCGGCCTTTCACATCAAGACCCCGGCAGATATCTTCACGCTCAAGACCCGGCAGGCAAACTCGCTGGCCAAGCTGGAGAAGGTAGAAGGTTTCGGGCCGGTATCAGTGGCCAAACTATATGCTGCGATCGACCAGCGCCGGCAGGTCGAGCATTCGCGCTTCCTGTTCGGGCTCGGCATCCGGCATATCGGTGAAACCAACGCAAAACGGCTGGCGCGCCATTTCCTGTCCTTTCGTTTGCTCCGTGCAGCCGCGGAAGGCGCGAAGATGCCGGTCGAACGCGGCGATCCGGGAAATGATGCCTGGCAGGAGATCATTGGCGTCAACGGCATTGGCACCGTGGTTGCCGAGGCGCTGGTCGAATTCTTCGCCGAGTCGCACAATCGCGAGGTGGTCGATGCGCTCTTGCGGGAGGTGACTCCGCTCGACGAGGAGGCGCCGCAAGCGGTTTCCTCACCCGTGGCCGGCAAGACGATCGTCTTCACCGGCTCACTCGAAAAGATGTCACGCGACGAGGCGAAGGCCATGGGGGAACGGCTGGGCGCCAAGGTGGCCGGGTCGGTTTCGAAGAAGACCGATCTCGTCGTCGCAGGGCCAGGTGCCGGATCGAAACTGAAGCTGGCGAGCGAACTTGGCATAGAGGTCATCGACGAGGATGAGTGGTTCGAGCGCGTCGGCCAGGAGCCTGGCTGACGCTGACACTCTTCGTGTGACAAGTCAGCAATGCTGGCCTAAGAGGTCGCGCATGTCCCTTGCCAATGAATTCGCGCGCGGAATGCGCAAGAGCCCGCCCATCGTCTTGTCGTCCGCGCCCTTCGGCTTGCTGTTCGGCGCATTGGCGATCGATAATGGCTTTTCGGTTGGCGAAGCCGTGCTGATGAGTGCGACGGTCTATGCGGGGGCGAGCCAACTCGTCGGGCTTGATCTTTTCGGACAGAAGGTCGCGCCCTGGCTCATCGTCCTGTCGATCTTTGCCGTCAATTTCCGCCACGTGCTTTATTCGGCCGCCGTCGGGCGCCGGGTCCTGCACTGGTTGCCCACACAGAGGGTGTTCGGCTTCTTCTTCCTCGTCGACCCGCAATATGCAGAGGCCGAACGCAAGGCGGAGAAGGGTGAAGCCGTCACCTTTGCCTGGTTCATGGGCATGGCCACGCCGATCTATCTCTTCTGGGTCATCGAGGCCTGGCTCGGCGCTGCCTTCGGAAGCCTCATTCCCGATACCCATGCGCTCGGGTTCGACTTTCTCTTGCCCATCTACTTTCTCGGCCTCGTGCTGTCGTTCCGCAAGCGTCCACTCTGGCTCGCCATCGTATCGACCAGTGCGGTCGCTTCGGTCATAGCCTATGAGACGATCGGTTCGCCCTGGCATGTCTCGGTCGGCGCGATTGCCGGCATTGCGCTGGCCGCCTTCATGCCGCTCCCCGAAGCTGGCGAGGCCGGTGACACATGACGACCACGGTCTGGATCATCCTCGCGGGTGCCGTGGTGACGTATCTGTCGCGCATCGGCGGCCATCTGGTGCTGTCGCGGTTCGACAAGATCCACCCGCGCGTCGAGCAGGGCCTCAATGCCGTGCCGGCCGCAGTGTTGACGACACTGGTCGCGCCAGCAGCTTATAGCGCCGGACCGGCCGAGGTCGCGGCGCTTGTCGTTGCCGCCATCGTCGGCTGGCGCGGCGGGCTGATGACAATGGTTCTCGCTGGGGCCGTGGTGCTGATCGCCGGCCGGAACCTATTCTGACAGCGCAGCGGTGGCTGCCGCCAACCAGGCTTTCGTCTCCAGTTCCAGAAGATCGACGAGTTCTGCTGCCACGCGAGCATGATAGGCGTCGAGCCATTGGATTTCAGCCTTGTCGAGCAAGCTCGCGTCGATCAGCCGGCGGTCGAAGGGGACAAGCGTCAGCGTCTCGAAGCGATGCATCGGTATGTCGCCACCCTCGATCTCCGAGGGTTCTTCGACCACTATGAGATTTTCCAGCCGGATGCCGTAGTCGCCTGGACGGTAGTAGCCCGGTTCGTTCGACAGGATCATGCCCGGCAGGAGTGGCTGTGTGCCGGTTCTGGCGATACGTTGGGGACCTTCATGGACGGCGAGGAACGACCCGACGCCGTGGCCGGTGCCGTGGGCGAAATCGAGGCCCGCCTGCCACAACGCGCGCCGGGCAAAGGGATCAACGTCCTGTCCTCGGGTACCCTTCGGAAAGCGCAGCGTGGACACCGCGATCAGACCCTTCAGAACCAGCGTATAGCGCTGCCGCATCTCGTGCGTCGGCTCGCCGATTGCGACCGTGCGTGTGACATCGGTGGTACCGTCCTGATACTGCCCGCCGGAATCGACCAGATAAAGGTCGCCGGCGCCAAGTTCGCGATTGGTCTTCGTGGTGACGCGATAATGGTTGATGGCGCCGTTCGGGCCGGTGCTCGATATCGTGTCGAAGGAAATATCCCGCAGCGGCATTTGGACGTTCTCGCCGCTTTCGACACGGCAGGATTCCAGCTTCCGTGCCGCTCCGATCTCGTCGACGCTGCCGGGGGCCTGTCCATCGAGCCAAGCCAAAAACCGCGTGACCGCCACCCCGTCGCGAAGATGTGCGGCGCGGGCACCCTTCAGTTCCGCCTCGTTTTTGCAGGCGCGCGGCAGTCTGGCCGGATCCGGCAGATCGACGATGTTTCCGCCTGCGCCTTCGATGCTCATCCGCAGGGATTCGGCAGCCAAGTGCGGATCAAGACCCATCGTCCCGCCGTCGCGTGCTAAATTCTGCAAGGCTGGCTCGAGGGCTTCCGGTGCATGCAACTCGGCAAGTTGCGTCAGATAGGCCCTGCTTTCGATGCCGAGCTTGTCCGGATCGATGAAGAGCGACGGGCGACCATTGGCGGGCACGATTGCGAAAGCGAGCGCCAGTGGCGTGTGTGCGACGTCCGCGCCTCGGATGTTAAGGAGCCAGGCAATGGAGGAGGGGTCGGTCAAGACCGTGGCGTCGGCACCACCATCCTTGATCGTCTGGCCAATCCGCCTGATCTTGTCGGTGGCAAGCTCGCCGGCAAAGCCGACCGGCTGGATGATGACTTGACCTTTCGGTGGGGCGGGCTGATCCAGCCAGACATGATCGATCGGATTATGGTCGAGTGCGACCAATTCAGCGCCGGCCGTTTCACAAGCTTTGCGTAGGGCCTTCGTCTCGGCGATCGTGTGCAGCCATGGATCGAACCCTAGCCGGCATCCTGCCGGGAGATTCGCCGCAATCCATTTCGACGGCGGGTTCTCGACAAGGCTTTCATAGCCAAAGGTGCGGCTGTCCGTCTCGTCCCGGACCTGGAGCGTGTAGCGCCCGTCAACGAAGATGATGGCTTTGTCGCCTAGAACGATCGCAGCACCCGCCGAGCCGCCGAAACCGGTCAGCCATTTCAGGCGGTCGGAACGGGCTGCGACATACTCGCCCTGGTGTTCGTCGGCGCGGGGCACGAGGAAACCGTCGATTCCGAGTCTGGCCAGTTCCGCGCGCAACACCGGCACGCGCTCTGTGCCATGGGAAGGATCGGCGCGGCTCTCGAAATTCTGGAACATGAAGGCACCTTCTATTTACCGATCCTTAGCGCGCTAGGCACTCGCACGAAAGCCCGGCCGAACTTTCGATTGTAGCCGATTGCCCTCATGCGTTGGCGTATGGAAGCCATGCAGGAACGGCGGTGGGAGAAGCGATCGGCGATACCTACATGCAAATTACAAACCAATTACGGATGAAGGAGAAGACCAATGGCTAGGACAGCCAAGCGCGGGTTCTTCCGCAGTGCCTTTGACGCTCTTGTCGAAGCGCGGACGCAACAGGCCGACCGTTATGTAAACAGGGCTCTGGGCAGGCTGGATGCCGAGACGCTCCGTTCGCACGGCTATCTGCGGGAGGAGCTGAATAAATAGGTACCGATCCCGAGCTCAACGCTTGAGGTGAATGGCGACCCAGCCTTCGCGGTGAACGGTTCGCATGTGCCTGAATGACTGCCCGACATAGGAAGCGACTACGGCATCGCGCTGGCGCCCGAGAATCCCTGAGAGTATCAGCGATCCGCCGGGGGCTATGTGCCGGCGCATTTGGGGCGCGAGCGTCATCAGGGGACGCGCCAGTATATTGGCCACGATCAGGTCGAAGGGACGCCGCGCCGCGAATATCCTGTGGTGGAAACCTGCTGCTGTGACGGCGTCGACATAGGCGCCGACCTGGTTCAGGCGGACATTCTCTTGCGCGACTTTTATCGCGATCGGATCGATGTCGGTTGCCAGGACTGGAATATGACGGAGCTTGGCCAGCGCGATCGCCAGGACGGCGCTGCCGGTGCCGAGATCGAGGGCTGTTCGTGGGTGTTCCCTGCGTGTCACCTCGTTGATGAGTTGCAGGCAAGCAGCGGTGGTGCCGTGATGGCCCGTTCCGAAGGCCAGTCCAGCCTCGATCTCAATTGCGAGGTCGCCGATGCGGCGTTGATCGCGATCATGGGAACCGTGAACCAGAAAGCGGCCGACACGAACCGGCTTCAAGCCGGCGAGCGACTTCGTCACCCAGTCGACGTCTTCAAGCTGTTCGAGCTCAAGCGTCGCCGAAGGCGCCAGTTCCGCCAGCACGCCTTCGATCAGCGCCCAAACGTTGTCAAACTCCTCCTCGACATAGACTGATACTTCGTCAAGGCCGGCATCTTCGTCCAGATCGAAGATCGAGATCGGATGGCCGTCATCGTCCAGAAGCGCTTCGAGTCTCGCGTAGACGGCTTGTGCCTCAGGCTTGGCCGCGCTGAAGTACAGCCTGGTCTGAGGCACTGCGATTTCCTCCGGGATCAGCTGGCGGCCAGCCGCTTCAGCTTGGCGACGGCGTTGTCCGGGTTTTCACCATAGGCGATCGTGCCCATGAAGTCGCCTGAACTGTCCAAGAGCAGAATTGAGGCTGTGTGATCGACCGTATAGTCACCGCCTTCCAGTTCCACCTTGCGCACAAAGATTCCAAAGGACTTCGCCATGGCTTCCACGTTTTCGGGATCGCCCGTAATCCCAACGATGCGGTCGGACACGTTGCCGACATAGCGGTTCATGATCTCAGGCGTGTCCCGCTCTGGATCGACGGATACGAAATAGGCGCGGATATCTTCGCCTTCGGAGCCGAGCTGGTCGAGCCAGCCGTCCATTTCATAAAGCGTCGTCGGGCAAACCTCCGGACAATGGGTGAAGCCGAAGAAGACCGCCGAAGGCTGACCGCGAAACGCTGCTTCCGTGATTTCTTCACCGTGCTGGTCGACCAATGTGAAGGGGGCGCCGAAAGATTGGCCGGCAGTGCGGTCCGCATAGAAGCTGAAGGCCAACCAGGACACGGCGGCTGCAACGACGATCGTGCTAACGACGATAAGGATCCGCATGTCGGCAAATATCCGTTTCAGCCTCGAGAGGGTTGATTAAAAGCACCAGGCAAGGCCTGATTCGGCCATCACCATGAAGATGCGGGTCCCGTTATCCAGCCAGCTGGCAAACGCCACCCCGGTCGCGCCGGCGAGCGCGACCAGCCCGGCTGCCCCGCATAGTGGCATGATGATCTGGTGTCGTGTCATGAAGCTACTATAGCCTTCTCCTGCCGACCCCAAAAGTGGTCATCTTGCCGCCGGCTGACGCACCCCCTAAAGCTCGATGCATGGTCGCATTTCTCCCTCACGATTCAGAACCCAAGATCCATACGACGGCCGAGCTCAAGGGTTGCAGGCTTGGCCGCTTCGTGTCGATCGGCGCGCGCACCATCTTGCGTGATGTCGAAGTGGCGGACTTCTCCTATTTCGAACGTCATGGCGAGGCGATCTACACGGCAGTCGGCAAATTCTGCTCGATTGCCGCCAATGTCCGGATCAACGCGCTCCAGCATCCGATGGAGCGTGTAACGACACACAAGATCACCTACCGGCCGAACGAATATTTCCGGTTTCATGGTGTGGATGCGCAATATCGCGCCCGGCGCCAGGAAATGCGAGTGACGATCGGTCACGACGTCTGGATCGGACACGGAGCCGTTATCATGCCTGGCATCACCGTCGGCGACGGAGCGGTCATCGGCGCAAATGCCGTCGTCACACGCGACGTCGCTCCCTATGCGATCGTTGCCGGAGCGCCCGCACGCCATCTGCGCAATCGTTTCGCGCCCAAACTGGCTGATGCCTTGCGGCAGATGGCGTGGTGGGATTGGCCGCACGAGAAACTGGCCGACGCGCTACCCGACATGCAATCCCTGGCGCCCGAAGAATTCATCGACAAATACGCAGGCTAAGCGGCTGTAATAAAACCATCGAGCACACGTTTTTGGCCCGCCTTGTCGAAGTCGATCGTCAGCTTGTTGCCTTCGATGGCCGCGATGTTCCCGTTGCCGAACTTCTGGTGGAAGACACGTTCCCCGACCGAAAAAGCCGACGGCTTCTCGGCCACGGACTTGGCGATCAGTTCGCCCTCGATCGTTCGCCCCTTGACAGAGCCGCGCCCCGCACCGAAGCCTGAATCGGGCTCGCCGTAGCCGATCCGCTCGACATGATGGCCGGAGCGGCTGCCCCAGTTGCGGTCGGTCGCCTCCGTCTTGTTCTTCTGCGCGCGCTGCCAGCCTGGAGTTGCATAGGTATTGGAGAACGATCCCTGCTCATCGAAGCGTGAGGCGCCATAGGGATTGCGCCGCCCGGCATAGCCGCCGTCTCCAGAGCCGACGCCGTAACCGCCGTAGTTGGAACCGGCCTCAGCCACCTCGACATGGGCTTCAGGCAATTCGTCGAGAAAGCGCGAGGGGATTGTCGATTGCCACAATCCGTGGATGCGCCGGTTTGACGTGAACCACAGATGCAGGTTCTTCTTGGCGCGCGTGAGCCCGACATAGGCAAGGCGGCGTTCTTCCTCAAGGCCTGAGCGCCCGCCCTCATCGAGGGCGCGCTGGTGGGGAAACAGCCCTTCTTCCCAGCCGGGCAGGAATATGGTGTCGAACTCGAGGCCCTTGGCCGAGTGCAGCGTCATGATGGAAATCGCATCCATCTCCTCCTGCTGTTCGGCATCCATCACGAGGGCGACATGTTCGAGGAACGAGCGCAACGACTCGTAATCCTCCATGGAGCGGATCAGCTCCTTCAAGTTTTCGAGCCGGCCGGGGGCTTCAGCCGACCGGTCGTTCTTCCACATTTCCGTGTAGCCGCTCTCTTCCAGAATCGTCTCGGCGAGTTCGGTGTGAGACAATGTATCGAGAGCGGATTGCCATCTGGCAAAATTGGCGCAAACTTCCCGGAGGCTGGCGCGGGGCTTGGGCTTGAGTTCGTCGCTTTCGGCAAGCCTTGCGGATGCTTCGAGCATGGGAATGCGAAGCGCGCGGGCCGTATCGTGAATCAGCCGGATCGTCGCCTCGCCCAGTCCGCGCTTCGGCACATTGACGATACGCTCGAAGGCAAGGTCGTCGGCCGGTTGCGCGACAACGCGGAAATAGGCGAGCGCGTCGCGGATCTCCTGGCGCTCGTAAAAGCGCGGGCCGCCGATGACCCGATAGTTCAAGCCGAGGGTGACGAAGCGGTCTTCAAACTCGCGCATCTGAAATGACGCGCGCACGAGAATCGCCATGTCGTTCAACAGGGCGCCTTTGCGCTGGAGCGATTCGATCTCGTCGCCCACCGCGCGTGCTTCCTCCTCGGAGTCCCATACGGCATGGATCATCACGCGCGGATCCTCGGGATCCGCCTTCTCGGTGAACAGCGTCTTGCCGAAACGGCCTTCATTGTGAGCGATCAGATGCGAGGCGGCACCGAGAATATGTGCGGTGGACCGGTAGTTGCGCTCCAGGCGGATGACGGTGGCGCCTGGAAAATCCTTGTCGAAGCGCAGGATGTTGTCGACCTCGGCTCCCCGCCAGCCATAGATCGACTGATCGTCGTCGCCAACGCAGCAGATATTGGGCGCTACGCGGCTACCGTCGGGCGACGCGGGACGCTGGGCCAACAGGCGCAGCCACATATATTGCGCGGTGTTGGTGTCCTGATACTCGTCGACGAGGATGTAGCGGAACTTCGCATTATATTCGCGCAACACGTCCGGATGCTCGCGGAAGATCCGGATCGGATGGCACAAAAGGTCGCCAAAATCACAGGCGTTCAGCGTCTTCAAGCGTTCCTGATAGGCATGGTAGAGTTGGCGTCCCTTGCCATTGGCAAAGGCGCGCGCGTCACCCTCGGGAATGTCTTTGGGACCAAGGCCCTTGTTCTTCCAGCCGTCGATCATCTGCGCGAACTGGCGGGCGGGCCAGCGCTTGTCGTCAAGCCCCTCGGCCTGGATCAGTTGCTTGATCAGCCGGACGACGTCGTCGGTGTCGAGGATTGTGAAGCCCGACTTCAGCCCTGCCAGTTCGGCATGGCGGCGCAGGATCTTGACGCCGATGGAGTGAAACGTGCCGAGCCATGGCATGCCTTCTACGGTTTCGCCGACCAATATGCCGATGCGCGACTTCATTTCGCGGGCGGCCTTGTTGGTGAAGGTCACAGCGAGAATCTGCGACGGATAGGCGCGTCCGGTTCGCAGGATATGGGCGATGCGCGTCGTCAGGACGCGCGTCTTGCCGGTTCCGGCACCGGCCAGAACGAGTACCGGACCCTCCGTCGTTTCCACGGCTAACTGTTGCTCCGGATTAAGGCCGTTCAGATAATCCGGAGCAGTCGGGCGGCGCGCCGCCATTGCGCGCGCGGCAAGGCCGCTCCCTTGCGTGGGGGGCGGGCGCTTGTGCCGATCGTCCTCATCGAAAAAGGGAATATCGTCAGGAAATCCAGACATGGCTCCTGCAATGTAGTGATTCGGGGTGGAAAGACCAGAACGTGAACGAATGCGGAGCAAGGAAGGCCGCGACCGGCACTTTCTTTCGGAGCAACGGAGAATAATTCAAGGCAATAGGTGACGCGTCACGACCTGCGCTTGATTCCGATAGAGCGGCCGGCGCGCGCGGGTCGCGGAAGGTCGGCGTGGGCAGCATGCATCGCCTTCAGGTTGGCTTCGATATCGTCGGGGAAAGGGGCAACCTTCGGGCCGTTCATGTCGACGTGCAATGTCAGCACCTCGCATGTCGCGGCGAGCCAGCCGTCGACATGGCGCAGTTCCTGGAAGGCGTGAAAGCGCTTTTGGTCGAAGTCGAGAAGCTGAAAGGTGCATGTCACCTGATTCGCCAGATGAAGCTCCCGGACATAGCAGACATGGATTTCGGCCGTGTAGGTCGTCAGACGGCGGTCTTCGGCGTAACGTGGTCCCATTCCCAACAAGGCAAACGCCTCGTCCGAACAGCGATCGAACAGAACATTGTAATAGGCCATGTTGAGATGCCCGTTATAGTCGATCCATTCCTCCTGGACTTCCATGGCACGGGAAACAAAAGGGACCTGCGTCGTCATTCTGCACCTTCCTTGAATGGCGTTGGAGGGCTGACCCGCCCTAAAGACATTTGCACGTTTCGCAGATAGCGATACAGAAGCTGGATCGGGCGGTCCACCGGCCGGCAGTCTTTTGGAGCAGTAGGCATGTCACTGGCAAATCTGGTCACTATCGAGCGCAACGAAGCTGGAATTGCAGCCGTGATGGGTGACTTGTCGGCGCGGTTCGGCGATCGTTTCCAGTCGGGCGAAGCCGTGCGTCGCCAGCATGCCCATTCGACGAGCTATATTCCGGCGCAGCTTCCCGACGGCGTCGTCTTTGCAGAAAGCGAAGCCGACGTTCAGGACGTGGTCCAGCGTTGCGGCAAACACCGTGTTCCGGTGATCGCATTCGGCACCGGCACGTCGCTTGAGGGCCATGTGAACGCGCCCGGCGGCGGCATATCGCTCGATTTGTCACGCATGAACCGCATCGTTGCCGTGAATGCCGAGGATCTCGACTGCACGGTTGACCCCGGCGTCACCCGCGAAGACCTGAATAGCCATCTGCGCGATACGGGGCTGTTTTTCCCGATCGATCCGGGCGCCAATGCGAGCCTCGGCGGGATGGCATCGACCCGCGCCTCGGGAACCAACGCCGTGCGCTACGGCACGATGCGCGACAATGTCGTCTCGCTGCGCGCGGTCATGGCCGACGGCCGCGCGGTGCAGACAGGTGGAAGAGCGCGCAAGTCGTCGGCAGGCTACGATTTGACGCGGCTCTTGATCGGTGCGGAGGGGACTCTCGGGATCATCACCTCCTTGACGGTCAAGCTTTATGGTATCCCGCAGGCTATTTCAGGCGGGGTTTGCCAGTTTGGAAGTGTCGATGCCGCCTGCCAGGCGGTGATCGCCACGATCCAGATGGGTGTTCCCATCGCCCGCATCGAGCTGATCAATGGGCTGGGAATGCGCGCCCTCAACCAGTATTCTAAGCTCTCTTATGCTGAAAGCCCCTGCCTTTTTCTTGAGTTCCACGGCTCCGATACGGGGGTTAAGGAGCAGGCGGAGACGTTTGGCGAGATCGCTGCCGAGTTTGGCGGCGGGCCGTTCCAGTGGACCAATGTCGCCGAAGAACGCACCAGGCTATGGAAAGCCCGGCATGATGCTTATTGGGCGGGGCAGACGCTGCGGCCGGGCGCAAAGGTGCTGACGACGGACGTCTGCGTGCCGATCTCGCAGCTCGCCAAATGCATCACCGAAACGGAGGCGGACATCGCCGAGAACGGATTGATCGCGCCGATCGTCGGTCATGTCGGCGACGGCAATTTCCATGTCCTGATCCTGATCGACGGCGACAATCCCGCGGAAATCGAACAGGCCGAAGCTTTCGTGGGTCGTCTCAACATGCGGGCGATCGCGATGGATGGAACCTGCACGGGAGAACATGGCGTCGGCCAAGGCAAGGCCGGGTATCTCGTCCACGAGCTTGGCTCCGGACTCGATTATATGCGCGCGATCAAGACCGCGCTCGATCCGCAGAATATAATGAATCCGGGAAAAATCCTGCCGCGTGTGCGATAACGCCCCGACTACCCCGGTTGCCACTGTCTCGACACGGGCAAAGAGCTAAACTTGGTCATTCAATCCCGTCCCTAGGTGGAGCAGATCGCTGGCACGCCTTTTCGTCATCATCGGTGGCTTGATCGTTCTGACATTGATCGCCGCCCTCGTCGGACCGCTCTTCGTCGACTGGACGACCTACCGCGCGGACTTCGAGCGCGAGGCGAGCCGGGTTCTGGGGCGCAACGTGACAGTCGAAGGCGACGCTACAGCCCGTCTGCTGCCGTTTCCGTCTGTATCGTTCGGAGACGTTACCGTTTCCGGGGGGCCTGCTGGTCAACCGGCTATGCATGTCGACACATTTTCGATGGATCTGGAGCTCGCCCCCTTTCTGCGCGGCGAGGTCCTGATCTTCGATATGCGGCTCGAACGGCCCGTCGTGACCGTCGAACTGGACGAGGAGGGGCGCCTGGATTGGTTCGACGGGGAAGACGCGAGCTTGCCCGCCCGCCAGGTCATCTTGGAGAACATCACAGTCGAGGACGGCGAGCTTCGACTTCTTCACCGCTTGAGCGGACGGGAGCATCGGCTCTCGAATCTCGATGCGCGTCTGTCCGCACAAACCCTCTCGGGACCCTGGCGACTCGACGGCACTGCCGATATCGACGGGCTGCAGACAGCGCTGAGTCTGTCGACCGGCACCTATGCGCAAGGAGCGGTCCGGGTCCGCCTACGTGTGGCTCCTTTCGGAAGCTCGTTCTTCATCGAGACGGATGGAGTGGCTCAGATATCGAACGGCAATACTGGCTATTCGGGCCAGTTTCGTGCCGAATTGATGCGAAACGAGCCGGAAAGTCCGCCTGTCACTGCCAATCCCGTCCATCGTCTGACGGGTCTTTTTGAACTTGATCACGGATCGCTCGATATTCCTGAGTTCACCTATCAGGCCGGACCGCCGGAAGATCCCTATATTGCAAGCGGGCGCGGTGGCCTCGATCTCGGTCTGGAGCCGCGGTTCTTCGTGGCCGCCGATGGCGCGCAGGTCAGGCTGGGCGAGGAAGGCGATGCCGGCGCGGCCAGCCTGGAGAGCCGTCTCGCGGCAATTGAACAGTTTTTGGTGTCCCTGCCGCGGCCGGGCATACCGGGCACGATCGAAATCAATCTACCGGCGCTTGTCGCTGGCGACACGACAATTCGTGATCTGCAGTTGAGCGCCGAGCCGGGCCCGTCCGCCTGGACCATCAACCAGATGCGCGCTCTATTGCCGGGTCGGTCAACCATCGAAGCCAGCGGCGACCTGGCGATGGATGGCGGACTGAGTTTTGAAGGGGAGTTGCTTGTCGCGGTCAACCAGCCATCCGGCTTCGCCACCTGGCTTGCGCGTGACGTGGACGATGCGATCCGACGACTGCCGCCGGGCGGGTTCAGTGCTCGGGTCGCGCTATCGCGCGAGCGGCAATCTTTCGAGGATCTGGAATTGGCGCTGGGCGGGGGGACATTCAGGGGAGAGATCGACAGTGCCACGCCCGAGGGTATCCGGCCGTCTCTGCGCCTCGCGCTCGACGGTGGCCGGCTTGATCTACCGGCGATGCAGGCCTTTGCGTCTTTGTTCGTGGACGAGACCGGCATCGCGCGGCTCAGTGACCGGGATGTCGACATCGCGCTGAAAGCCGGTCCGGTCGAGTTGGATGGCGTGCGGGCTGCAACGCTCGACACCGCCCTGCGGCTGCGCGAAGGCGCGATCGAGGTCGACCGGCTGTCAGTGGGCGATTTGAGCGGTGCCAATATCAGCGCGACGGCGTCTCTCAGCGGCTGGAACGAGTCGCCCGCCGGGCATGTGGATGCTTCGGTTATCGCGGTCGATCTCGCGCCACTTGTTTCCGAATTGGCCCGCCGCTTTCCCACAAATACCGTTTTTACCGAGTTGGCGGCGCGCGCCGCCGATTATCCCGGGCTGCTGGAAGATGCGCAGATCAATCTCGTCGCAAACGCCATGCAAGACGATGGCGCCTCCTTCAACGCGGATGGCACGTTTGGCGGGACGACGTTTCAGTCGACCTTGGCCGCTCCTCATACCAGCCGGCCGATAATCGATCTTCCCATCGAACTCAACATGTCGCTGCGCAATGACGAGCCGGCAGCACTCTACGCGTTGGCCGGACTGCCCGGCCTGCCGCTCGGCTTTGTCGGCGCCGCGGAAATGGGCATCCGTCTGTCCGGTGAATTGTCGCGGGGGGCGGAAACCGCCCTGAGCTTACGAGCAGACGGGCTCGATGCGGTTTTCAACGGGGCCTTGCGGCTCGACCACGACGGTCACGCGCTTTCCGGCATGGCCGCGCTGACGACGGACGACCTTTCGGGGTGGCTGGCGACCGCCGGCGTCTCGCTACCGGGCATGACGTCGGGTCTGCCGCTCGACCTCCGCACAGCACTTGATGTCCAGGACAGGTTGATTGTCCTGTCCAATCTGGAGGGACTTGCGCTCGATCGGACGGTCAGCGGCGATCTCAATGTCGAGATGCGCGAGGGTCGGCCGCATATTTCGGGCGCGCTGAACCTGCCGCAATTGGATATCGCCTGGCTCGCCGCGCTTGTCCTGGGGGAAGCCGGCACGACCGATGGATCGCAAGCCTTCGCCGCAACCGGTTCCGATCTCTTCAGCGCCGATCTATCCTTGAACGCCGCGCAGGCGGCGATCGGTCCAAGAACGTTGACCGCCTTGACGACCGACCTGCGGTATGGACCTGAGGGGCTCGCACTTAATGAGCTAGGGGCGCGCTGGGCAGGCGGTAGGGTAGAAGGATTCGTCGAACTGGCCAACAACGCCGGTACGGGTCTTTTCTCGGCGCAACTTGCCGTGTCGGACGCCTCGCTTGACTTGGCTCTCGATCAGCCGGCACTCGATGGAGGGTTCGATCTTTCTGCCGTGGTCAGTGCCAATGGCCGGACGTTGAATTCCATGATGAGCGCGCTTTCGGGTTCACTCAGCGTCGAACTGCCTCAACTCGTGATAACCGGGCTCGATGAAGATGCGTTTGGAGACCTTATCGCGGAAGCGGACAGAATCGGACGCGACATCGATGAGGAACGGACGGCGCAGTTCGCCCCCGCGATCATCGGCCAGGGCGCATTTGTGGCGCAAGTGGGTGAAGTGGCGCTCTCCCTCGCGGGCGGTCAATTGCGAGCGCCGCCGATCCACCTTGACGGCGCCGGGGCCGACTTGACGGCCAATCTGCGCGCTGATCTCGGCCAGGGCAACGTCTCGATCGATGCCCTCCTGTCATATGATGCCGGGGATGAGGAACTCATTGGTTCCACCCCATCGGTGCGCATTCTCGTTGAAGGCCCACCCGCTTCGCCGGCCGTCCGGTTCGACCCCCAGCCGCTGGCTCAGTTCTTGACGCAGCGTGCGCTCGAAATCGAACAGGCGCGGGTCGAAGCGATGCAGGCCAGCCTGCTTGAATCGCAGCGCTTGCGCCGCGAGAACCGGTACTATGCGGCGCGCGAGGAGGCGCGGCTGGAGCGCATCGAAGCAGAACGCCGCGCCGAGGCGGAAGCATTCTTGCGGGCGGAATCAGCGCGGGTTGCACGCGAGGCGCTTGAAGAGGAACGACAGCGGTTGGAGATGGAGGAGCAGGAGGCGCAGCGCGCCGCCGAGGAGGCTGCGCGCAGGGCGGAGGAGGAGGAAGACGCAAGCCAATCGGATCAATTGTGGCTCGATGTCGAACGTTTTCTGCGGGAAGACGCTACCCCTGCTTCCAATCCTCCGGAGGCCGCGCCCAATCCCGCAGCCGATGTTTTTCGCCCGGAAAATCTCACCATCGAGGGGCTGCTGGGCGGGGACGGGCTACCTCCGGCATTGCCTTAATGCTGCCCAGTCCGACAGGTTTTCAGATTGTCGAGCACGAACAGCCGTAGCGCCGACGAGAGATTGGTCTGTCGGTCGCGCTGTTCATCGATCTGCGCGACCAATGCGGCGACCGCGAGACCGCGCTCGCCAGCAACCCGGACCAATTCATCGAAGAAGGCATCTTCCAGCGAGACGCTGGTACGATGACCGCGTATCGACAGCGATCGCTTGACGACGCCGCTCATTCGTCATCTGGCTGGTTCAGGCGATGGCCATCGAGATGGAGATCACGGGCTTTGGCTTGGCGCTCGTCAGCCAGTCTCTGGGATAAGGTTCGCCCATGGCGGCAGCGATTTTCCGCAGCCTTAGCAGCATCCTCCTCCCGCTGTCGGCGCTTGCGTGCTAATCGAAGATTTACGACCTCGCTCATCAACGCCTCGGATCGGTCACTTTTTCCGGAAGGAATCCAGAGAAACGACCTGAGCGGAGTTCTTGTCGTCCGTCTTCTCGCCGGCTTCATCGTCCCTGGATGCGAGTTCAACCTTCTTTACAGCCGGCTTCTTGACCGGAACAGCAACGGGTTTGAGCTCTTCTTCCGGCTCAATAGCAAGTTCGGGCTCATCCTCAGTGCGGACATCGAACTCCAACTCAAAATTGACCGATGGGTCGTAGAAGCCGCGCACGGCGGAGAACGGGATTTCAAGCTTCTCGGGAATGTCGGCGAAGGAGAGTCCCACCTCGAAGCCGGTGTCCGTCACTTTCAGGTCCCAATACTGGAACTGGACGACGATCGTCATCTGATCAGGATAGCGCTCCCGCAAGCGGCTTGAGATGCGCACACCCGGCGCCCCCGTCAGGAAAGTGATAAAGAAGTGATGATTGCCGGGCAGCCCGGTTTTCGAAACCTCGGACAGGACTTTGCGCATGACGCCGCGCAAGGCTTCCTGCGCAAGAATGTCATAGCGGATGAGGTCTTCGGCCATTGCTCGCGCGTCCTGAATCGTTCGCCCATGGTGTAGTCAAGCTTGATGCCGAGGTAAACAGACTTTCGGCGCAGCACGGATGCACCCGAAGCATTCGCGTCGTTGAGAAATCAAAATCAGGCGTGAGATGAGGAAAGTGGAGGTTTCTGTTGCCAGGTACCTCCGAACCCCGCCTAAAGGTGCGAACCCTCAGGACTTGAATTGAAGCTATCGCACCGCATTAAGCGGCGAGACGTGCTTCCGCATAGTTGTCGTTTGCAACTACTAGGTTAGCCCGATAACGGTGGTACAATGCCGGGTACAGCGTGCTGTCTTTCAACGTCCGTCGATCCCATTTCACCCCCATCAGCAGCCCGTCCGATAAACATCGTCTGGGCGGGTTCCTGGTGGAGGTGGCGGTTTCGAAACCGCGTCCGGTCCATCTATTGCACAGTCGGTTTAGCACCATAGCCGTCTTGCGACGGCACCCAATAGATAGGTGTTATTCGACCTTTTGACAAGACTTCGGATGAGGCTGCCTTAAAGTTGGGGACTGCCCGATGTCATGATGGCGGGCAGGGCGTTCGATGGGCTAGCTTCGCGTCCACTCAAGGCGGTTCCAATGCGGCAATATCTCGATCTTCTCCAGCACGTGCTCGACAACGGGGTCGATCGCGGCGACCGAACGGGCACGGGCACGCGGGGCGTGTTCGGGTACCAGATGCGGTTCGACCTCGGACACGGATTTCCGCTGCTCACCACCAAGAAACTGCATCTGAAATCGATCATCCATGAATTGCTGTGGTTCATCGCCGGCGATACGAACATTCGCTATCTCAACGCTCACGGCGTGACGATCTGGGATGAGTGGGCGGATGCGGATGGCGAGCTTGGTCCAGTCTACGGGAAGCAATGGCGCTCCTGGCCGAAGCCCGGCGGCGGCACAATCGACCAACTCGACAATGTCATAAGCGAGATCAAGACGAACCCGAATTCGCGCCGCCTGATCGTGTCGGCCTGGAACCCGGCGGAGGTCGACGCGATGGCGCTGCCGCCATGCCATTGCCTCTTTCAGTTCCACGTCGCCGACGGCCGGCTGTCGTGTCAGCTTTACCAGCGTTCAGCTGATGTGTTCCTCGGCGTGCCCTTCAATATCGCTTCCTATGCACTGCTGACCATGATGGTGGCGCAGGTGACCGGGCTCAGAGCGGGGGAATTCGTTCACACGCTGGGGGACGCGCATCTGTATTCCAACCATTTCGACCAGGCGCGTGTTCAGTTGAAGCGGACGCCGCATCCACTTGCGGTCATGCACGTCAATGCTCAGATACGTAGACTTTACGACTTTGCCTTCGAAGATTTCCGGCTGGACGGCTATGTTGCGGAGCCATCCATCAAAGCTCCGATCGCGGTTTGATGACCACGCCCGCCCGCCCGCCGGTCGGCATTTATGCCGCGCTTGCCGAAAACGGCGTCATCGGGCGCGACGGCGATCTGCCATGGCGGTTGTCAACAGACCTGAAGCGCTTCAAGTCTCTGACCTTGGGAAAGCCGATCGTCATGGGGCGCAGGACCTGGGAGAGTTTCCCGAAGCGTCCCTTGCCCGGGCGGACCAATATCGTGATCACGCGGCAAGCGGATTTCGCCGATCCTGGTGCCGTGCGCGCAAGTTCGCTGGCCGACGCACTTGAAATTGCGGCCAGCGAGATGCCGGATGAAATCTGCGTGATCGGTGGTGGACAGATTTTTGCCGAGGCCATAGCGATGGCCGACATCCTGCATCTGACCCATGTTCAGGCCGAAATGGACGGCGACACCTATTTTCCCCCGGTTAATCTGGAGGATTGGGCCATGACGGATGAGGAGCCGGTACCTGCCGGCGACCGGGATTCACACGCGACGATCTATGCCGTCTACGCGCGCAAAAGCGCGACCGGCTAAGGCGCGATCACCGATCTTCTCTCGGTTTGCGTTGAAACGGCCACATTGGGTCCTTATAACGTTCTGTAACGTTGATCGGTGTCGGAGGTTCCGCTGCTGCGTCGACAAATCGTAATTTAAAGAGGAAGTTCATGCCCTGGACCAATCAAAGCGGCGGCACTGGCGGCCCGTGGGGCGGCGGCAATGGGGGCGGAGGACCGTGGGGCCAAGGGCCGCGCGGGCCAAGCGGACCGCAGGGCACGCCGCCTGATCTGGAAGATATCATTCGTCGCGGGCAGGACCGCTTGAAACAGGCGCTGCCGGGTGGCGGTGGTGCCAGCCCCGCCGTGTTCGCCTTTGGGGCGCTCGCGCTGGCGGCGCTTTGGCTTTTCCAGTCGATCTATACGGTCCAGCCCGATGAACTCGGCGTGGAACTCAGGTTCGGAAATCCCAAGGACGAGATTTCCGAGCCGGGCTTGCATTTTCACTGGTGGCCGGTCGAAACGGTCGAGATCGCCAATGTCGCGGAAAAGCTGATCCAGATCGGCGATCCCCGCACCGGTGGAACGTCGACGGGTCTCATGCTGTCGGGCGACCAGAACATCGTCGACGTGCGGTTCTCGGTGGCCTATCAGGTCGCGGACCCGCAGGCCTATATGTTCAATGTCGCCGCGCCGGATGACATGCTGCGTCAGGTCGCCGAAAGCGCCATGCGTGAAGTCGTCGGGCGACGTCCCGCACAGGACATCTTCCGTGACGACCGTCAGGGCATCGCGGAAGAAGTGCGTGAGATCATGGATACGTCGGTGACCGAATACGGCGCCGGCCTGGCGATCAATGCGATTTCCATCGAAGACGCGGCCCCGCCGCGAGAGGTCGCTGACGCCTTCGAGGAAGTGCAGCGCGCCGAGCAGGACGAAGACCGATTCGTCGAAGAATCGAATCAGTATTCCAACCAGCAACTGGGTGCTGCGCGAGGCGAGGCCGCTCAGATCCGCGAAGAAGCGGCGGCCTACCAGAACCGCGTCGTTCAGGAAGCCCGAGGCGAGGCGCAACGCTTCATCTCAGTCTATGACGAATACGCCAAGGCGCCGGAGGTCACTCGCCAGCGCCTCTATCTGGAGACCATGGAAGGCGTCCTCGGCAATTCCAACAAGGTGATCGTGGAGCAGGGTACAAACGGAGGGCAGGGGGTCGTTCCCTATCTGCCGCTACCTGAACTCGATGCACGCCGAACGCCCGTGACTGCCTCGACCACCCAGGGAGGGACCAACTGATGGCCAACCGTCTGCCTATCATAGCCATCGCCGTTTTGGTGCTGCTGATCCTCGCCTATTCGTCCTTCTTCGTCGTCAATGAACGGCAGCAGGCTATCGTCCTTCGCTTCGGTGAAATCGTCGATGTGAAGACCGAACCCGGGCTTTACTTCAAACTGCCTTTCGCCTTCGCCGAAGCCGATAGCGTTCAGATGATCGAAGATCGTGTGCTTCGTTTCGATCTCGACGACATTCGCGTTCAGGTGTCGGGCGGCCGCTTCTACGAAGTCGATGCCTTCATCGCCTATCGTATTGCCGATCCGCGGCGGTTCCGCCTGGCGGTCTCGGGTAGCGTTCCGCTTGCCGAACAGCGGCTGCGCACCCGCCTCGATGCCTCGCTTCGCCGCGTTTACGGCCTTCGTGGCTTCGAAGCCGCTCTCTCGGAAGAGCGCAATTCGATGATGCGCGAAGTGCGCGATCAATTGCGTCCCGACGCCACGTCGCTCGGTCTGGAGATCACCGACGTGCGTATTCGCCGGACCGATCTGACGGCCGAGGTCTCGCAGCAGACCTATGAGCGCATGAAGGCGGAGCGTCTGGCCGAAGCCGAGCGCCTGCGCGCCCGCGGCCGTGAAGCGGCTCAGCGCATTCGCGCCCGTGCTGACCGTGAGGTGGTGGAGATCGTCGCTGATGCCCGCCGGGAATCAGAGATCCTGCGAGGCGAGGGCGAAGCTGAGCGTAACGCGATATTCGCCGATGCCTTCACCCGCGACCCGCAGTTCTTCGAGTTCTATCGCTCGATGGCGGCCTATTCGACGGCACTCCATGGTGAGGCAACGACGATGGTCCTGTCGCCCGAGTCGGAGTTCTTCCGCTTCTTCGGCAATCCGGCGGGGCGGATTCAGGCATCGGCACCGCCGGCGCAGCAACAAACACCGCCGGCAGCCGGCGGGGATATTACGACAGGCGCGGTGCAGCCTTAAGCCAAATCTGCCGCACATGACGCAAGCCCTCGGTCGCATTTTCGTGATCGGGGGCTTTTTTGACGTCAAAGCGCATCTTGCGTTTGCCAAATCCGGTTGAGATGTTGAATTGATCGTTCGCGCCGGCCGGTGAATCGCAACACGCCGCGACTGATCGGGATCAGTATCGTTAGAATCGATGGGAGACAGCGCCTGATGAACACCCCAACCTCGATCCGCCGGAAGGTGGCTATCGGCCTCTCCGCAGCGGCGCTTGGACTGGCCGGCCCGTTTTTCGCCTTATCGGTCGCGCAGGCGCAGCCAGTCGAAAAAAGCGCCCAGCCACGTCAGCAGGGGCCGGCTTCGGTGGCAGATCTGGCGGAAGGGCTCCTCGACGCTGTCGTCAATGTGTCGACCTCGCAAAGTGCCGCCTCACGTCCGGGGCAAGGCAATGTTCCGGTGCCACAATTGCCGGAAGGCTCCCCCTTCCAGGAGTTTTTCGACGAGTTCTTCAGTCAGGAACAGCCCGGCGGTCGGTCCATGCGACCTATGCAGTCTCTGGGTTCCGGTTTCGTGATCGATGCCGACGAAGGCATCATCATCACTAACAATCACGTCATCGCCGATGCCGACGAGATCGAGGTGAACTTTGCCGATGGCGGCACATTGGCCGCTGAACTGATCGGCGCCGACCCAGAAACCGATCTGGCTGTCTTGAAGGTCGATCCGTCGCTGCGGGACCTGACGGCCGTCGAATTCGGCGTTTCGCAGGATGCCAGGATCGGCGACTGGGTGATGGCGATCGGCAATCCGTTCGGGCTTGGTGGCTCCGTGACCATCGGGATCGTGTCGGCGCGCGGCCGCGATATCAATGCCGGCCGCTATGATGACTTCATCCAGACGGATGCGGCGATCAATCGCGGCAATTCCGGCGGCCCGCTGTTCGACATGTATGGCAAGGTGATCGGCATCAACACCG
>CAZEEC010000009.1:0-34621 GCA_964511105.1 uncultured Mesorhizobium sp. | reverse complement strand
GCGGTCCGCGCCCTGCGCTGGCATGGTTACCGAACCGTCCGGGAGCCGATCCTGTTCATCCTGCATGTCGGCTATATGTGGCTGGCGGTCGCGCTGCTGCTCTTGGGAGCTTCGATCCTCGGGCCGGCCATTCCCCCGACGGCGGCTTTGCATGCACTGACCGCGGGCGCGATCGGAACGATGACGCTCGCCGTCATGACCCGTGCAAGCCTCGGCCATACCGGGCGTGAAATCCGGGCGGATCCCTTCGTCGTGGCGATGTATCTGGCTGTCATAATGGGGGCGGCGTTAAGGGTAGTGGCGCCTCTTGCACTGGATTGGTACGCGTCGGCCCTCGCATTGAGCGGCATCTTATGGAGCGCGGCCTTCCTCCTCTTTGCCGTCCGCTACGCGCCCATCCTTTGGACCCGCCGCGTATCGAATGCAGGATAGCCGGCTCGACGCCGGCTATCCTGGCTGCTCCTGGCCATAGTCGATGCGCAAGCGCTGGACGATGGCGCCGTCATCGTCGACGATCACCCTGAATCTGTGCCGACCATGCCAGAACGTCAGGCGGACGCGGCCCGCATCTTCGTTGATGCCGCGTTCGAACGCACAGGTAATCGCGCCCGTCCGCATCAACTCCGGAACGCGTTCGGCGTCGAGGCCGAGCCCCTCGCCGACCAGCCGCGCGTCAACCGTCGCGCCTTCCGGATCGAACTGTATCTTTGGGGGAGCGGCATTCATTGCCGGTGCTCCCAGTTCGCTTTGACGGCCGCGAGCCAGTCCTCCAGAAGCCGCCGATCTTCCTTGGAAAAGGAAACGCGCCCGGCAAGATCAGCGAAGCTGTCCTGCGGATGGGACCGATCGTACCGCCGCGCCGTTTCGTCCCACAGCGCCTCGTCGATATGGGTGTGGCTTCCGTCCATCTGCTTGCTCCTGTTCATGCGTGACGCGATGTCGCGCCAACCCGATGATAAGCGCCAACGGCTTGAGTCTGTTTGCCGTTTCGCAAACAGTGGGTACAAAGACGGAAGCTGACCGCAACGGGATCGCGAGAGGAATGCCTGATGCCTGTTCTTGCCAGATCGCTTGTTGCGGACCTGCCGGCATTCGCTGGCCTGTCCGAAGCCGAGTTGGATCAGATCCTCGCCCATGCGCGCTCCTCTCACTACCCCAAGGATACGGAAGTGTTCTCGCAGGAAGAGGAGGCGAACTCGTTCTACCTTCTTCTGCGCGGCCATATCCGGGTCGTCCGCACCTCGCCGGAAGGTCATCAGGTCATCGCGCGCTATATCAATGAAGGCGAGTTGTTCGGCATAGCCGTGGCGATGGGCCGGCCGAGCTATCCGGCTTCCGCTGTCGCTGCCGTCGACTGCATCGTGGTTGCTTGGCCAAACAGCGTCTGGCACGAGATTCAGGCCCGTTTCCCCGCCTTCACGACAACGGCTTATGAAACCCTTGGCAACCGGCTGATGGAAACCCAGGCGCGGGTCATGGAGATGTCGACCCAGCAGGTCGAGCAGCGGATCGCCCACACGATCCTCCGGCTGGTGACGCAGTCGGGCCGCAAGAGCGCCGACGGCATCGAGATCGACTTCCCGATCACCCGGCAGGACATCGCCGAAATGACCGGGACGACGCTGCACACCGTCAGCAGGCTGCTCAGCGCCTGGGAGGCCGAAGGCATCGTGCGCGGCGGCCGACAGAAGGTGACCGTCGCCGATCCCCATGCTCTCATGCTTGTTGCAGAAAACCGTCGGAAGAAATGAACACCTCCCCCTCCGGCCTCCGCCGCTCCTCGAGGAAAGCCGAGGGAGCATTGGCTTGCGGATCGGTTTGCATCGCTTCGAGCAGTTCAGCCGTCAGTACGTCCTCATCGAGTTGGTGCGCGGCCGCCGCATCTTTGACAGTATGGAAGATGCCGATCGGACATCCGATGCACAGCATCCGGTTGCGGATCAGGACCCGGATCGTCGCCGGCCATCGGCGCATCATCTCATCCACGGTCATTTCAGGATCAATTCGGTAAGGTTTCATAGACGCTCACGCCTCCTCGAAGTGGCTATTCGACCATCTTTGCTGCACCATGACGTTGCGCTGTCGCAAACAGATTGACGATTGAAACAGTTCAGCCTTCAATCGTGGGAAACGAGCCGGCATCGTTCCGGGTCAAATTGGAGGTGTCGATGTTCGGAAAGTTGGGGTTAATCGCGGCGATCGCATTGGCCGGTTCGCCTCTGGACGTTGTCGCTGAAGGTTCGGACGCTGAGGCACTCTTGATCGCGGATGTCGTTGCCGAACTCGACGAGAACGACTTGAGCGCCAGCGAATTGCGCGCGCTCAACTCATTCGCGGCGATAGAAGTTATCGACCTGGCGCAATTTGAGGACGACCCGGACCGCGAAGCTCTCGACCGGGCGCTCGAGCGTACGGAAGACGGGTGGGCGATGGTTCAGACCGCCATTGTTGAAAACGAGGATCTGCGGCTTGAACTGCGCGGACGGTCGATCGCCCTTCGCAACATCGTAGCGGCGTCAGCCGGCGAGGATGGATCGCTCACCATCTATACCCGGCGCTGACAAATATGCCAAAACAGATGCGGGCGGCGCCGTGACGGCGCCGCCCGCATGAATCTTGTGCGCGATCCGCTTACGGATCAGGCGAGAGGCTCGAAAATTTCCGGATTTTCTTCGCCCTCGACGTCGAGATAGCCGGCTAGGCCCCGTTCCACCCGGGAAAGCGAGTGGTCGACGAGCACATAGCGGCCCGGAACCTCGAGCTTCATTTCAACGATCGTGGCGCCGCCTGCCGGAACCAAGACCGTCTGCACGTCCTGCTGCGGTTCCTGGGTGACGCTGCCATTGATATAGACCCGGTCGAAGATCTCGCCGATCACATGGAAGGACGAGACGAAGTTGGGCCCGCCGACGCCGTAATAGATGCGCACCGTCTCGCCGACATTCGCCTTCAACGGGTAGTGCTCCGTGAGCGCACCGACATGGCCGTTCAGCACGAAATATTCGGGCCGCTCGTCCATCATCTTGTCGTAGCTTTCGGTGAGCAGCCCTTCGGAGCCGAACCGCTCCTCCGTATAAATTTCACCTTGCATCACGTAGAACTCGCGATCGACCGGCGGCAGCCCTTCCTCGGGTTCAACGAGGATCATGCCATACATTCCGTTGGCAATGTGCATGGCCACCGGCGGAACGGCGCAGTGATAGACGAACAGGCCAGGATTGAGCGCCTTGAAGCGGAACGATTTCTCCTCGCCTGGGCCGGCGTTCGTTGCTTCCGCGCCGCCGCCGGGTCCGGTACAGGCATGGAAGTCGACATTGTGCATCATCCAGCTGTCTTCGGCATTCTTCAGATGCACCTCGACTGTGTCGCCGAGGCGTACGCGGATGAACGGCCCCGGCACGGTGCCGTTGAACGTCCAATAGCGGAAGGTGGCGCGGCTATCGAGCCGCGCTTCCAACTCGACGGTCTCAAGGTCGACGCGGACCGTCTGTGGTTCGCGCCGCTCGATCGGGGGAGGCAGCACGGACGGGTCGTGGGCGATGTCGTTGGCGACCCGCGTCGGAACCGAATAAACCCGCTGGCTCAGGCTACCTGCTTGATGCGCCCGATGCGCTGCGGCGCTTTGGGCCGCATGGGCTGGGCCGCCATGGGAATGCTGGGCCGACGCCGAACCTGTCATCGCAAGCGCGCCCAGCGTTGCGCCGGCCGAGCCGGCGAGCAATGAGCGCCGTGTGATGGCAAGGCCGGAAGATGCTTCAGCCTCATCGACAACGGCGACTTCGACGGGTCCTTCATTCGATTCGTTCATGTCTCACTCCAATTTGGTGATAGCTTCCCTGCATGCTTATTCCGCGGCTTCACCATTCACCATGGCAAGCAAGTCTTCCAGACGCTGCGTGCTGCGGGGAGGAAGCCTTGGCAGTTCCGCCGTTTCCATGTTGCTCGTATCTTCGCCGACCTGGATGACGCCGACCATGCCCATGCCGAGATGCGGCTGGCATTTGATGCCGTAAACGCCCTCGATGTCGAAGGTGACGCTGATCTCTTCATTGATCGCACCCTTGAATGGCTCGGCGCCTTCCGGCATCAATTCTAGGATCGATTCGGCGTTATGCCCGGGGTTGGTCGCGATGAAGGTAACCGTATCGCCGGGTTCGATCTTCAGGAAAGCCGGCTCATACTGCATGGGCAGGCCTTCGGAGTCTCTGTTCAACATGAGCACTTCGTGTTCGGCGGCGAAGGCGCCGCCTGTCAGTGCCAGGAACATTGCTGCAGTCGTAGATGCTGTAAGTAGCTTCACACCGAATCTCCTTGATAGTCGTTGATCGGAGGCCAATCGTGCCTCGGCTCAAACTCTTCCCTGCCCGCCATGTTCCCACGACAGGCCAGGAACCCACAACTGCCGGCAAAACGCGGCTCTGGCACTACCTCGAGGGCAGACCGTGCCGCTTACAGACGACAGTCATGCATCGAACCTATGGCAAACGGCCCGCTCGGCAAGTGCGTCAAACCAGCGCCATGATACCGATCATGCCGATGACGATCAGGATCAAGCCCCAGACCAGCATGGGAATGAGGGTCGTTCCGCTCTCGGTGTCGACCGAACGATGCTTGAGAGAATGAGTGGACATTGTCAGTTCCTCCTTGCTGCAGTGAAATGGCGGGCAGCACCGAAGTCCTCCCTCTCCGGCACTGCCCATCGGCCGCCTTAGTTTCCGGCGACGGCCTGTCCGAGAAGTTCAGCGAAAACCGTGTTGGCCTTGCCCGGATGCTTGACCGCCTCGGCCTCGGCCGCATTGACCGCATCGCCGACGACGATCACGGCGACCATCCCCATTGCATAATGCGGCATGCACTTGATGCCGTAGATGCCTTCGGCTTCGACCGTGAAGGAGATCTCTTCATTGATCTTGCCCTTGAAGGGCTCGGCGCCTTCCGGCAGCATGCCGTCGATGGTTTCGGCGTTGTGGCTCTTGTCCGTCGCAATGAATTTGATGGTGTCGCCCGGTGCGGCGCGCACGAAGTCAGGCTCGAACACCATCGGGCCCTTGTCGCCCCGGTTGAGCATCAGGATCTCGTGCTCGGCGGCCTGCGCGGCGCCGGCGGTTCCAAGTGCCGCGGCAAGGGCGATCAGTGTCAGCAGTCTTTTCATTGTTCCTGTCCTTTTTTCGCGGCTCTGACGGCCGCGAGGGGACAGGTACCCGAACGCGTCGGGCCACTCTTTGCGCTAGCGCAAACACATCGGGAAAAGGACGCCGGCAGGCTGCGACAAAGCGGTCCGCATTCCACTAATCAAGGTTTCATCCCGCCTTTTCTTTCTGTATGAGAGCGGCTGACCACTCTTCTCATCCTTCTCGACAAGGAACCCGCACGCGGGTTCGTTGCGTGCGCCAAGCCGACAGATCTGAGAAGGAGGCTCCATACCTCCCGTCGACATGGCGGTAAATGAAACCTGTTCAGTGAGAGTTCACCGAATTGATCCACGTAGACGAAAAGCTCGAACCCATTTTGTCCGAGGTGCTTCGGCGCAATTCCGGCGAAGCCGAATTCCATCAGGCCGTGCGCGAGGTTCTGGAAAGTCTTGGCCGCGTCATCGCCAAACATCCAGACTACACCGACAACGCCTTGATCGAACGCATATGCGAGCCGGAACGCCAGATCATCTTCCGCGTGCCTTGGGTCGACGACCACGGCCAAGTCCAGATCAATCGCGGCTTTCGAGTCCAGTTCAATTCCGCCCTCGGACCGTACAAGGGGGGCATCCGTTTCCATCCTTCGGTCAATCTTGGCATCATCAAGTTTCTAGGCTTCGAGCAGATCTTCAAGAACGCGCTGACGGGTCTTCCGATCGGCGGCGGCAAGGGCGGCGCCGACTTCAACCCACGCGGCCGCTCTGACGGCGAGATCATGCGTTTCTGCCAGTCCTTCATGACCGAGCTCTATCGCCACATCGGCGAGTATATCGATGTTCCCGCAGGCGACATCGGGGTCGGCGGACGCGAGATCGGCTACATGTTCGGCCAGTACAAGCGTCTGACCAACCGGTATGAGGCCGGCGTGCTGACTGGCAAGGGCCTCGTCTATGGCGGGTCGCGCGCCCGCAAGGAAGCGACCGGATTTGGCGCGATCTATTTCGTCGAGCGCATGCTCGCCTCACGCGGCACGGACTTTGAAAACAAGACGGTCGCCGTCTCCGGTTCGGGTAACGTCGCCGTCTATGCGATGGAAAAGGTCATCGCCTTTGGCGGCAAGGTCGTAGCCTGCTCGGACTCCAATGGCTATATCGTGGACGAGGACGGTATCGACCTTGAATTGGTCAAGGAAATTAAAGAAGTGCGCCGCGAGCGGATCTCCGAATATGTCAAGACGAAGCGGTCCGCGCGCTATGTCGACAATGGCTCGATCTGGGATGTTCCTTGCCAGGTCGCCATCCCCTCTGCCACGCAAAACGAGCTCACCGGCAAGGACGCACGCACCCTTGTCGACAATGGCGTGATCGCGGTCGGCGAAGGCGCCAACATGCCTTGTACGCCCGACGCCGTGCGCTGCTTCCAGCACGCGGATGTACTGTTCGCGCCCGGCAAGGCGGCCAATGCAGGTGGTGTCGCGACCTCCGCCCTTGAAATGCAGCAAAACGCCTCGCGCGACAGTTGGACGTTCCAACGCACCGAAGACCGGCTGGCCGAAATCATGCGCAACATTCACGATGCCTGCGCGGACACCGCGGAAGAATACGGCGCCAAGGGCGACTATGTCCTGGGCGCCAACATTGCCGGCTTTGTCCGCGTTGCCGAGGCAATGCGTGCGCTCGGCGTGATTTGAAGCCGTGTTCGTTCCGAAGGCGTTCCTGAAATCATTCGGGTCGGAACGCCTTCGCGGCTATCATGCCGCCGACGGCCCGGGATCGTCGCTCCCATTGGGCACGTATATCGGCGTTGGCTTTCTGGGTTTAAGCTCGGAAAGCGCTCCGGAAATCACGCGCAATGCTGGTCTTCGTGTTTCCGCTGTGGAGACCTGCGGCAAGGTCCTTGTCTCCCGCGTCGCTGCTTCCGGCTGATAGACCACCCGTTCAAGCTTGACGCTTTCTTCCGTGCCGCCCCGGGTCAGGAAATGAAACGCCTGGCCTTCGCGTAGTCCCAGCAAGGCGAGCGCCCGATCGGTCGAGATCGAGAGAAACAGGCCGGAAGGCGTCATCGAGGAGTCGAGCGACAGAATGTGCGTGTCGGCCGCGCCATCATTGACCCGATAGGTCACGCGGCTGTTCAGCGTTGCGACATCGGGCGCAAGATCGTTGGGCGGCACGATGGATGAGGTCTTGATCTTGCGCTGCAGCAGCGTTCGAGCCGGATCATCGTCCTGCAACTGCCCGAGCAGAATTTCGAGGCTTCTGAAATCGGCAACCGTGAGGGTGCATCTATCCTGTGACATCGCTGTTCTCCATGCTCCGCCGGCAAGAAGGTCCCGGTTCTGGGCGAAAGTAGAGATACCCCTGGGCCGCCGGAAGGCGGCGCAGGGGCTAGGATCCTGCGATGAGGCAACCTCCAAAAAGAGAGAGCCGGGTCGGAGACATCACGCGGGATGCCGCTCGGCCTGATCGGCTAAAAACTCGACGCTCTCGACGGTCAGGCGATGGACGCGTCCATCGCGCGACTCCCAATCCATCGATTGCCCGGAGGACAGGCCGATCAGCGCCGCGCCGATCGGCGTCAAGATGGACACCTTTCCCTGCGAGATATCGGCCTCTGCCGGAAACACGAGCGTCACCGTCCGGTCTTCACCCGCATCCGTCACATATCGGGCGGACGAACCCATCCGAATGACGTCCGCGCGCAACTGGGCGTCGGGCACCACGCGTGCCCGGTCCATTTCAGCCAACAATGCGTCCGAGACTTCCGGATTGCGCTCCGCGGTGGTTTCCGCCAGCCGGATGAGCTTCTCGTAATCCGACTGGGAAACCGCGATTGCGGGCTTGCGACGCTTGCCAAGTACAGGGGCCATTCTTGACCTCCTTGAAGATGAATGCGCCTTCGAGGCTGGAAGGCGGATAAGGTTGAACTGTTCTTGTCGCTCGACTGAGCCTCCCCGCGGGCGTCTGCCAATACCCCACGGCCGGGGCGCGACGCGACCGAGCCGGGGGTCAGGTGCCTGCGATCGGGCACACCCTGTTGAAGATTCGACGCCAGTGGTGATGCGTGTTCATGAGATTCAGACTTGGGGAAAGCGGCCGCATTGTCAAGCGACGATCCGGCCACGCGTTGCAACTCCGCATCCCTATTTCAGCGTCGACTTGATAATCTCGCTTGCCTTAGCCATGTCCAGCCGGCCGGAAAATCTTTCCTTGAGAACCGCCATGCATTTGCCCATGTCGCGGAGGCCCTCGGCACCGACTTCCGCAATGACCTCCTCGACGGCCTTACGCGTTTCATCCGCACCGAGTTGCTTCGGCAAGAAGCTCCGGATGATCTCGATCTCCTGACGCTCCTGCGCGGCCAGTTCCGGGCGATTGCCCTCTTCGTAGATGCGGGCTGATTCCTCGCGCTGCTTGACCATCTTGACCATGATCTGCGCGATTTCATCATCCTTGACAGGGTCCTTACCTTGCCCGCGATTGCCGATGTCACGATCGGTGATGGCCGCCTTGATCAGGCGCAGCGTCGCGGTATGGGTCTTGTCCTGGCGTTTTTGTGCCTGGGTCAATGCCGAAGCAAGTTCCTCGCGCATGATGTTCTCCTGAAGTTGGCCGCGGCCCGACAATGCGTGCATGTGCCGGCCTGCCGAATCGATTGGATTGGTTGTGATTGACCGAGCTTCCGCCTTCACCTATGACGCGCACATCTTTCGAAGAGTGCCGCGCTAAGGCCGTCCGGCTCCAAACTGAGCTCCGGTAGGTTTCAGGCCGACCCCCGCCCGGCTTGGCGCCTGATGGCATGCAACTCGCGAATCACGCTTGCGCATATGGTCCGAAATGCGCCTCAATTCAAGGGCAGAGCGCTGCCCCGCCAACAATGACTGGAGAGTGGCATGGCCGCTGCAACCGCCCCTTGGAGCATCGACAAACCCACCGCCGTTCTCGTCTTGGCCGATGGAACGGTGATCGAAGGCAAGGGTGCTGGCGCGGTCGGCGAACGCGTCGCCGAGCTCGTCTTCAACACCGCTTTGACCGGCTATCAGGAGATCCTGACCGACCCCTCCTATGCCGGCCAGATCGTGACCTTCACTTTCCCGCATATCGGCAATACCGGTACCAATGATGACGATGTCGAGGATCTGGTGCCGGCGGCCCGCCACGGCGCCGTCGGCGCGATCTTGAAAGCCGACATCACCGCGCCTTCCAATTACCGCTCCGCGGCTCATCTCCACGACTGGTTGAAAAGGCGCGGCATCGTGGCCATCACTGGCCTTGATACCCGCGCGCTGACCGCCCTCATCCGCGAGCGCGGCGCTCAGCATGCTGTCATCGCGCATGAACCTTCGGGAAATTTCGATCTCGATGGCTTGCGCGCGCAGGCGGCGGCCTGGAAGGGGCTTCTCGGCGTTGATCTCGCCAAAGAGGTCACCTCGGGGCAATCGTCGGTCTGGGCCGAAAAGCCTTGGGTCTGGAACGAGGGCCACGGGACGCAAGACCAGCCTGACCTGCATATTGTGGCGATTGACTACGGCGCCAAGCGCAACATCCTGCGCATCCTCGCCGGTCTGGGCGCGAAGGTCACGGTCGTTCCCGCCACGACGGATGCCGATACGATCCTGGCGATGAAGCCCGATGGCGTTTTTCTGTCCAATGGCCCGGGCGATCCGGCCGCGACCGGTGAGTATGCCGTGCCGGTCATTCAGGATCTGCTCGCTGCCGATCTGCCGATCTTCGGCATCTGCCTCGGCCACCAGATATTGGCGCTCGCACTCGGCGCTACCACCGAGAAAATGCACCAGGGGCATCACGGCGCGAACCATCCGGTAAAGGACCAGACGACCGGCAAAGTTGAGATCGTCTCGATGAATCACGGCTTCGCCGTTGACTCGAAGTCGCTGCCGGAAAATGTTGAGGAGACTCACATTTCTCTATTCGATGGTTCCAATTGCGGCATCGCGCTGACAGGCAAGCCGGTCTTTTCGATCCAGCATCATCCCGAGGCCTCGCCCGGCCCGCAGGACTCGCACTATCTCTTCCGCCGCTTCGTCAATCTCATCCGCGAGCGCCAGGGCGAGACCGTACTGGCGGAGTGATCGTCAAATAGCGCCGCTGAAGGTATCGCACTGGTCGAAGCGCCCGGTCTGATAGCCGCGCATGAACCAGGTCTGGCGCTGCTCGGACGAGCCGTGGGTGAAACTGTCCGGCATGACCTGACCTTGCGTGCGGCGCTGCAGCGTGTCGTCGCCGATCTGGTGGGCCGCATTCAGCGCCTCGTCGATGTCGCCTTCTTCAAGCAGGCCGCGCTGCTCGGTGAAGTGCGCCCACACCCCGGCATAGCAATCGGCCTGCAATTCGACGCGCACCGACATCTCATTGGCTTGCGCCTGGCCCATCCGCTGCCGCTCGCGATGGAATGACGAGAGGACGCCGGTCAGGTTCTGCACGTGATGGCCGACCTCATGCGCGATCACATAGGCCTGCGCGAAGTCGCCCGAAGCGCCGAATCGGCTGGCCAATTCGTCGAAGAAGGAGAGGTCGATATAAACCTGGTTGTCGCCTGGGCAGTAGAACGGTCCAACGGCCGATGAGGCGGTTCCGCAGGCAGAGTTGACGGCGCCGGTAAACATCACCAGCGTCGGTTCCTGGTAACTCTCGCCTTCGGCCTGGAAGATGCCATTCCAGACATCCTCGGTTTCGGCCAGTACGACGCCGACGAATTGCGCCTGCTCGTCATTGGCGGGCGGCGCCTGGCGCTGGGAGGTCTGAACCGCTGGCCCCTGCCCGCCCCCTCCAATAAGATCGCCCGGATTGATGCCGAGCGCCGGCAAGAGGATGAACAGCGCGACAATGAGGACGATGCCGCCAATTCCGCCGCCCCGTCCGATCCGAATCGGTATGCGCGTGCCGCCGCGGCTGAACCCGCCGGGAATACGGGCCGGGCTGCGGCCGCGCCTGTCGTCGATATTGGAACTTTGGCGGCGGCCTCTCCAGCGCATCGGCTCTCCTCGCTCTTCGCGGCTTGGCCGCCGCACCGGATACGCGATCATCGCCATCCGTGGAACGCAACCTAACGAACGAGCCGGCGGAAGGTTCAGTTGGCAACGCTTATCGCGCGCCGGGCTTTGACCTTGCGCTGACCTTCATTATGGTCGGCCGCCGGCCTATTGATCGCCGAATGCCTGTCGCTTGTAGGAGAATTGTATGACTTTCCGTTGTTCCGTCCCCGCGGCCGCCGCTGCGGCGCTGCTCATGACCGGTCTGGCGCTCGTGCCGGCTGCCAATGCCCAGGAGGCTTATCCCGAACGCGCGGTCACGCTGGTCGTGCCCTTTCCGCCCGGCGGCACCCTGGACGTCGCCGCGCGCTTGTTGGCCCACAGTATGGAACCGACATTCGGTCAGCCGGTGGTTGTGGAAAATCGTCCCGGCGCCGGCGGCAATATCGGCGCGGATTATGTCTCCAAGAGCGAGGCGGACGGCTACACCCTGCTACTGGGTGCGCTGTCGACCCACGGCGTCAATGTCAGCCTTTATCGCGACATGCCCTTTGATCCCGTCGCCGATTTCGAACCGGTTTCGCTGGTTGCGGTGACGCCGAACGTGCTTGTCGTCAATGCGCAATCCGAGGCCGAGACGATTGCCGAGTTCATCGAATTGGCCGAGGCCGATCCGGATGGCTTCATGTTCTCCTCCGGTTCGACCGGCAGCGCCGGCCATCTGGCGGGCGAGCTCTTGAACGCCGCCGCCGGCATCGAGGCCGATCATATTCCCTATCAGGGTTCGGCAGCGGCCATGCAGGCAGTGCTGGCCGGAGAGGTCGATTTCATCTTCGACAATCTCGCTTCTGCTTCCAGCCATATCGATGCGGGGACGGTGCGCCCCTTGGCGGTGACCACGGCGGAACGTTCTAACTTTGCACCCGATCTTCCGACCATGATCGAGTCCGGCTACGAGACGTTCGACATCACGACCTGGTTCGGCGTCCTTGCACCTGCCGGCACGCCCGAGGACATTGTCGATCGCCTCAACAGCGAGATCAGCGCGGCGCTTCAGGCGGACGATCTGCGCGAGGCGCTTGCCGCACAGGGCGCCGAAGCAAGCCCGACGAGCCCGCACGAATTCGCCGACTTCATCGAATCCGAGATCGCCAAATACGCCGAGATCATCGAAGGGGCCGGCATCGAAATGCAATAGCGCCAAGGCGCATTCCTAGCCTTCACGCGGCGTCTCGTTTAACAGGTCGAGGAGATCGGCGAAGATTGCATCGGCTTTCCTCGCCGATCTCGCGCGCGGTTGAGGATAAGGCGCGGCTGCGACACATTTTCGGGGTTACGTTTCAACGAGCCTTTGCCTATAAGGCGGTCCTAGCCTGACAGATCAAAAACCCTGCCGCACCGGCCGCTCGACGCCGCCGGACGCGGCCATACGCGCCGAGAAAAGCCATGCCCAAACGCACCGATATCAAGTCCATCCTGATCATCGGGGCGGGCCCGATCGTCATCGGCCAGGCCTGCGAGTTCGACTATTCCGGTACCCAGGCCTGCAAGGCTTTGAAGGCGGAGGGCTACCGCATCATCCTCGTCAATTCGAATCCGGCCACGATCATGACGGATCCGGAGCTCGCCGACGCCACCTATATCGAGCCGATCACGCCGGAAGTCGTCGCCAAGATCATCGCCAGGGAGCGGCCTGACGCACTGCTCCCGACCATGGGCGGTCAGACCGCGCTCAACACGGCTTTGTCGCTGCGCCGCATGGGTGTGCTCGAGCGCTACAATGTCGAGATGATCGGTGCCAATGCCGAGGCGATCGATAAGGCCGAGGATCGCGCACTGTTCCGCGAAGCGATGAAGAAGATCGGCCTCGAGACGCCGAAGTCGATGCTGGCCAATGCCACCGACGTGAAGGACGCCGACCGCAAGGCGCATGAAGCCCGCCGCGCGGAGGTGAAGGCATCCGATCCGGCCGATCTCGATGCGGCGCTCGACGCATTGGAGACGGAGTGGAACCTTGGTGAAGGCGATCGCAAGCAACGCTATATGGCCCATGCCATGGGCATTGCCGCTCAGGCGCTCGACACGATCGGCCTGCCGGCGATCATCCGACCCTCCTTCACGCTTGGCGGCACCGGTGGCGGCATCGCCTTCAACCAGGCCGAGTTCTTCGACATCGTGCGCTCGGGCCTTGACGCCTCGCCGACCACCGAGGTGCTGATCGAGGAGAGTGTGCTCGGCTGGAAGGAATACGAGATGGAAGTCGTCCGCGACAAGGCGGACAACTGCATCATCATCTGCTCGATCGAGAACGTCGATCCGATGGGCGTTCATACCGGCGATTCGATCACCGTCGCCCCGGCGCTGACCCTGACCGACAAGGAATATCAAGTGATGCGCACCGCCTCGATCGCGGTGCTGCGCGAGATCGGAGTCGAGACCGGCGGCTCGAATGTGCAGTTTGCCGTGAATCCCGCCGATGGTCGCTTGGTCGTCATCGAGATGAACCCGCGCGTCTCGCGCTCCTCCGCGCTGGCCTCCAAGGCGACCGGCTTTCCCATTGCCAAGGTCGCAGCCAAGCTTGCCGTCGGCTACACGCTTGACGAGCTCGACAACGACATCACCGGTGGTGCGACGCCGGCCGCCTTCGAGCCCTCCATCGACTATGTCGTCACCAAGATCCCGCGTTTCGCGTTCGAGAAATTCCCGGGCGCCGAGCCCACGCTGACCACGGCCATGAAGTCGGTCGGCGAGGTAATGGCAATCGGCCGCACCTTCGCCGAGAGCCTGCAAAAGGCTTTGCGCGGCTTGGAGACCGGGCTGACGGGGCTCGACGAAATCGAGATTCCCGGCATCGGTGAAGGCGACGACAAGAACGCCATTCGCGCCGCGCTCGGCACGCCGACGCCGGATCGGCTGCGCATGGTCGCCCAGGCGATCCGCATGGGCACCTCTCTCGACGACGTGCACGCGATGTGCCGCATTGATCCGTGGTTCCTTGAGCAGATCGCCGCCATCATCGAGATGGAAGCGCGCATCCGGGAGCATGGTCTGCCCGACGACGCGGCCAACCTGCGCATGCTGAAGGCAATGGGCTATTCGGACGCCCGTCTCGCCTCGCTTGTGAAGAGCGACCCGGAACAGATTCAAAAGATTCGCGAAAAGCTTGGTGTTCATCCGGTCTACAAGCGGATCGATACCAGCGCCGCGGAATTCGCTTCGCCGACGGCCTACATGTATTCGACATATGAAGCGCCTTTTGGCGGCGCACCTGCCGACGAGGCGCGGGTTTCCGATCGCAAGAAGGTGGTCATTCTCGGCGGCGGCCCGAACCGGATCGGCCAAGGCATTGAGTTCGATTATTGCTGCTGCCATGCCTGCTTCGCCCTGAGCGACGCCGGATATGAAACGATCATGATCAACTGCAATCCGGAGACGGTGTCGACCGACTACGATACCTCCGACCGGCTCTATTTCGAATCGCTGACGGCCGAGGATGTGCTGGAGATCCTGCGCGCGGAGCGGCAGGCGGGAACGCTGCAGGGCGTCATCGTCCAGTTCGGCGGCCAGACGCCGCTGAAGCTCGCCGAAGCGCTGGAAAAGGCCGGCATTCCGATCTTGGGCACCTCGCCCGACATGATCGACCTCGCTGAAGACCGCGACCGCTTCCAAAAGCTCCTCGTCAAGCTCGGGCTGAAGCAGCCGAAAAACGGCATCGCCTGGTCGGTCGAGCAGGCTCGCACCGTCGCCTCGGAACTCGGCTTCCCGCTCGTCGTGCGCCCCTCCTATGTGCTGGGCGGCCGCGCGATGCAGATCATTTATCACGAACCGATGCTGCAGACCTATCTGCTCGACACCGTGCCCGGCCTCGTGCCGGAGGACATCAAGCAGAAATACCCGAACGACAAGACCGGCCAGATCAACACGCTTTTAGGCAAGAACCCGCTTCTGTTCGACACCTATTTGAGCGAAGCGATTGAGGTCGATGTCGATTGCCTGTGCGACGGCGAGAACACCTATGTCTCGGGTATCATGGAGCATATCGAGGAGGCTGGAATCCATTCCGGCGACAGTGCCTGCTCACTGCCCGCACATTCTCTTGGCGAAGACGTGGTCGCCGAACTCCAGCGCCAGACGGCAGCGCTGGCGAAGGCGCTTCATGTCGGAGGCCTGATGAACGTCCAATATGCGATCAAGGACGGCGAAGTCTACGTTCTGGAGGTCAATCCGCGGGCCTCGCGCACCGTTCCCTTCGTCGCCAAGACGATCGGGCGCCCGATCGCCAAGATCGCCGCCCGCATCATGGCCGGCGAGACCTTGGACGGAGCGTTCGACCATTATGGCGATAAGCCGGATGCCGCCAAACTGGGCCACATCGCGGTCAAGGAAGCCGTTTTCCCCTTTGCCCGCTTCCCCGGGGTTGACACCCTGCTCGGTCCGGAGATGAAGTCGACGGGCGAGGTCATGGGACTGGACCGGGACTTTGCGCTGGCTTTCGCCAAAGCCCAGCTTGGCGCCGGCGTCGACCTGCCGCGCTCCGGCACCTTGTTCGTCTCGGTCCGCGACGAGGACAAGGCCGGTGTTCTGCCTGCCGTCCGGCGCTTGGCCGAAATCGGGTTCGCAATCCTCGCCACCGGCGGCACCGCCCGCTTCCTGAGGGAAAACGGCGTGGCGGCGCAGAAGATCAACAAGGTCCTGGAAGGCCGCCCGCATATCGAGGATGCGATCCGCAACCGTCAGGTCCAGATCGTCTTCAACACGACCGATGGCCAAAAGGCGGTCTCGGATTCCAAGTCGCTGCGCCGCGCGACCTTGATGCAGAAGGTGCCCTACTACACGACGATGGCCGGCGCCGCTGCCGTCGCCGAAGCCATCGCGGCCCTGAAAGCCGGTTCGCTTGAAGTCCGCCCGCTCCAGGCGTATTTTTGAGCTGAGTGGTGCGATCCAAAGGCAGGCCAGCTGGCGGAAGGAGTGAAATGCCGACGCACTACATCGCCCTCATTCACAAGGAGAAGGAGAGTGGCTATGGCGTCTCCTTCCCCGATGTCGTGGGGGTGACCGCGGTTCCCGATACGCTCGATCAGGCCATCCAAGAAGCCAGTGTCACGCTCGGCTTCGCTTTCGAGGATTGGCAGGGGCCGCTGCCCATTCCACGGAGCCTAGCCGATTTACGCGCCGATCCAGCCTTCCGTGAATGGTCGCTGGACGCCGTCGTTGCAGCCGTCGCACCCGCTCCGAAACTGGCGAACGCCGCATGATCGCATCATTGCTGCCAAACGTCTTAGATGCTTATATCGGGACATGACCAAGCTCCATAAGATCGAACGCGAGATCGAACTGTTGGACGCCGAAGAACTCGCGCAGTTGCGGGAGTGGTTCGCAACTTTCGACGCAGCAAGGTGGGACGCGCAGATTGAAACGGACGCAGCCTCCGGCAAGCTGGACGTGTTCGCCGAACGGGCAACCGCCGCGCATCGCCACGGCCGTACCCGGCCGCTGTGAACCATGTTGCCACACCCGACTTCTGGGACTGCTATGAACGTTTACCGGACACTATCCGGAAACTGGCAGATCGAAACTTTGAGCGGCTGAAATCCGATCCGTTTCACCCATCATTGGATTTCAAGCACACCGGACGCTTTTGGTCCGTTCGCGCCGGGTTGCACCATCGTGCTCTTGCGATCAAGGATAGCGGCGACATGATCTGGTTCTGGATCGGCAGCCACGCGGATTATGACCGATTACTTCGCTGAACGCTCACACCCAGCTCTCGGCCAAGCCACCTACCTCCCCGGGCGGCCGGTCTTGCCCGGGCGGCGCTTTTGCCGGCGCTGATCGGCCGGATCTTCATAGGAGCCGATGCCTGCCTTCTCCCGGATGATCGGCTTTTCGCCTCCCACCGGCTTTTCCGTCCGCCGCACGGTCATTTCGTCGAGCGAATTCTTGCGGAACAGGGTGCCGCCGGACGGGACGGCGTGATCGCCCGAAGTCCCCATTTCATCGAGGTCCGGCTTGCGGAATAGGCTCGCGCCGGTGTCATCGACCGCCCGGTGGCGCGCCCGCCCCTTATTGTGCTTGCCCTTCTCGCGCCCCGAGACTGGGCTTTCGAACTCGACATCGCGAGCCAGCGGATCGTCAGAAATGGCAAGTTCCGCCTCCCGCAGACGCTTGATCTCGTCGCGCAACCGCGCCGCGCGCTCGAAATCGAGATCGGCGGCCGCGTCTCGCATTTCCTTTTCCAGATGCTGGAGGTGCACCTTCAAATTGGCGCCGACCAGTTGCCCGTCCTTGGTCACCGAGGAGATATCGGGGCGCACATGGTCGCGCTCGTAGACCGAGGACAGGATGTCGCCAATGTTCTTCTTCACGCTCTCGGGCGTGATGTTGTGGGCGAGGTTGTATTCGAGTTGCTTTTCGCGGCGGCGATTGGTCTCCGCCATCGCGCGATCCATCGAGCCGGTGACATGATCGGCGTAGAGGATGACCTTGCCGTCCACATTGCGCGCGGCCCGGCCGATGGTCTGGATCAGCGAGGTTTCCGAGCGCAAGAAGCCTTCCTTGTCGGCGTCGAGAATCGCGACGAAGCCGCATTCGGGAATGTCGAGGCCTTCGCGCAGAAGGTTGATCCCGACCAGGACATCGAAAGCGCCGAGCCGCAGATCGCGCAAAATCTCGATGCGCTCCAGCGTGTCGATGTCCGAATGCATGTAGCGCACGCGGATGCCCTGCTCGTGCAGATACTCGGTCAAATCCTCGGCCATGCGCTTGGTGAGCACCGTGCACAGCGTGCGGTAGCCCTTTGCCGTCGTCTCGCGGATCTCGCCGACGACGTCGTCGACCTGATGCTTGGCCGGGCGCACGTCGACGGGCGGATCGATCAGCCCGGTTGGGCGGATGACCTGCTCGGCGAAGACGCCGCCGGATTCGTTCATCTCCCAGCCGCCCGGCGTGGCGGAGACGGCAACTGTGAGCGGCCGCATCGCGTCCCACTCCTCGAACCGCAGCGGCCGATTGTCCATGCAGGACGGCAGCCGGAAGCCATACTCGGCAAGCGTCGCCTTGCGCCGGAAGTCGCCACGATACATCGCGCCGATCTGCGGCACGGTCACATGACTCTCGTCGATGAAGACGAGCGCGTTGTCGGGAATGTATTCGAACAGGGTCGGCGGCGGATCGCCGGGGCGGCGTCCGGTCAGATAGCGTGAATAATTCTCGATTCCGGCGCAGGAGCCCGTCGCTTCCAGCATCTCCAGGTCGAACCGGGTACGCTGTTCCAGCCGCTGGGCTTCGAGCAGGCGGCCGGCCTGCTCGAGTTCGACGAGACGGTGCTTCAACTCCTCCTTGATCGACTTGATCGCCTGGTTGAGCGTCGGCCGCGGAGTGACATAGTGCGAATTGGCGTAGATTTTGACGGACTTCAGGTCGCCCGTCTTTTGGCCGGTCAGCGGGTCGAACTCGGTGATCGTCTCGATCTCGTCGCCGAACATCGAGATGCGCCAGGCCCGGTCTTCCAGGTGGGCGGGAAAGATTTCGATCGTATCGCCGCGCACTCGGAACGAGCCGCGCACGAAATTGATGTCCTGGCGCTTGTATTGCTGGGCCACAAGATCGGCGAGCAGAGCGCGCTGGTCGAGACGGTCGCCGACTTCCATCTGGAACGTCATCGCCGTGTAGGTTTCGACCGAGCCGATACCGTAGATGCAGGACACGGAGGCAACGATGATGACGTCGTCACGCTCGAGCAGCGAGCGCGTGGCGGAGTGGCGCATCCGGTCGATCTGCTCGTTGATCGACGACTCCTTCTCGATGAAGGTGTCGGTGCGCGGAACATAGGCTTCCGGCTGGTAATAATCGTAATAGGAGACGAAATACTCGACCGCATTGTTCGGGAAGAACGACTTGAACTCTCCATAGAGCTGTGCGGCCAGCGTCTTGTTCGGCGCCAGGATCAAAGCGGGACGCTGCGTTTCCTGAATCACCTTGGCCATGGTGAAGGTCTTGCCCGAACCGGTGACGCCAAGCAGAACCTGCGTGCGCTCCTGTTCGTCCACACCGGCGACGAGGTCGCGAATGGCCGTCGGCTGGTCGCCGGCGGGTTCGAAATCCGACTCCATTTGGATCGCGATGCCGCCCTCGGACTTGTCCGGCCGAGCCGGCCTGTGGGGTACCCACAATTCGCCGTTCTTGTGCAGCGGATTGCCGCTTTCGATCAGCGCCGAGAGCGCCGCCACCGTCGCCGTCACGCCCGATGACGACAACGACCCTGCATCCTCGAGACTGATATCCATGCCCGCGACGGGATTAAGTCCGGCAGCTGCGCGCTCCTTCGGCGTTGCCGCGCCGCCCATCGATGTGCCGCGTCCGCTACGGGTCGGGGCGGAGGAGCGTGCGGCTGGCTGCTTGGGCAGCTTCTTGCCCTCTCCCTTGTGGGGAGGGGCGGCGCGCTCCGCCTCGTCGGCGATCTGCTTCGCCCAGGTGGCGACGCCCCCGGTAAGCGGCGCGCCCTCGAACTCAGCCTGAGGCGCTTCGCCGAAGCCGCTCAGCGGCTCCGAGGCGTCGTGGAAATCGGTCAGGGGGCTGCGTCGTGCGGACTTGGAAGAGGTTTTGGCCATGGCCGGAATATGGAGAGAGTCAGCCCCGAAGAAAAGGGCGAAGCCGCCTCCCCCTCGGCCCGTTCGGCACCTGCAAGCTACGCCGCCGCCAGGCGCGCCTCTCGGAAGGACACGAGCCGGCGCTGCTGCTCATCCCACAGGACCAGCTTCACGCAGCGCAGGCTTTCGAAAAAGGTGATGCGGCCCATTTCGCGCAACTCGGGATGGTGCTCAAGCACTTCCGGAAGCCGGTAGAACGGCACCTTCGACGACAGATGATGGACGTGGTGGATGCCGATATTGCCGGTGAACCAGCGCAGCACGACGGGAAGGTCGTAATGCGAACTGCCATGCAGGGCCGCCTGCTGAAAGTTCCAGTCCTGCTGCTCGCTCCAATGCGTCTCCTCGAACTGGTGCTGCACATAAAACAGCCAGACGCCCGCCGTCGCCGCCATCAGCGTGATCGGCAACTGCACCATCAAGAAAGGCCAGATCCCCATGATCCAGATCAGGAGCGCGGCCGGAACGGCAATGCCCAGATTGGTTGCGAGGGTCGAGGTCCAGGGCGTCACGCCCGCGCGCATCAGTCCGAACGGAAGGCGGTACTGACAGATGAACAGCCAGGCCGGCCCGATGCCGAACATGACCAGCGGATGCCGGTAGAGCCAGTATTTCGTCCGGCCCCAACGCGACAACGCCTTGTACTCGGCGACCGTCAGCGTATCGATGTCGCCGATGCCGCGCTGGTCGAGATTGCCAGTGGTGGCGTGATGCACTGCATGCGTGCGACGCCAGTAATCATAGGGCGTGAAAGTCAGGACGCCGATGACACGCCCGGTCCAGTCGTTGAGCCCGCGGCGCGCAAACAGCGACCCATGGCCGCAATCATGCTGCAGCATGAACAGCCGCACGAGAAAGCCGGCCGCAGGGACTGTCAGGAGGAGCCCCCAGTACAACCCGTTGACGACCGCGATTGCCGTGAGAATCCACAAAAGAACGAACGGAATGATGGTGACAGCCAGTTCGAACGCGCTGCGCGCGGTGCTAGGCTGACGAAATTTGGCAAGTGCTTTTGTCCAGGCGCGCGCGCTTTGCACGGCGTCGGAGGTCGTGGAATGAGACGTCATCGGGTTCCAGGCTGCAAGAATGGACGTCGACCTGCCGGAACACGCGACGCAAGTTGAAGAAGATGGACAGGACTAGCCGCCAATTGCGGTCGAAACACGCCGGCTAGGTCAAAGATTGACCTTGGCAAGCCCTAGTCGCAATCCTGCATTGGCGCAAGCCGTGCCGAATGCTGTCCCCAGTCAGCCCTCGACCCGGCGCGCCGTCTCGATGATGGCGCCCAAGAGATTGTGCAGATCATCGCGATAGCCGGTGCGCGCCGAAGGACTGCTTTCATCGGATGTCATGACGACCGTCAGGTCGAGTTGGGGCACGAGATAAAGCATCTGCCCGCCATAACCCCATCCATAGACGACATCGGCGCCGGCTATCTCGCGCATGAACCAACCATAGCCATAGCCGTCGCCATTGAACCGCGACGTGGTCCGTGGCTCCCAGGACGCCTCGATCCATTCCGACGAGATGACCCGTTCGCCATCCGCCGTCTCGCCGCCATTGCGATAGAGCTCACCGAACGTCAGCAGCGAGCGCGGGCTCATCGCCATCTGGTTGCCGCCGAGATAGACGCCCTGCGGATCACGCTCCCAACCGACGATCGCAAAGCCGTCGAGAGGTTCAAGCCAGTCTTGCGCCAGTTCCAGCGTCGAGCGGCCTGTCGCTTTGGTCAGGATGGCGGAAAGCAGATGGGTCGAGCCGGTCGAATAGAGCATCCGGCCGCCAGGCTCGTCATCGAAAGGCATGTTCAGCGCCGCTCGCACCCAGTTGCGGCTCGATACCCAGCGGCCGTAATTGGCGCCTGAGGTGCGCCCCAAACCGGCCTGCATGGAAAGCAGGTGGCCGATAGTGATGTCTTGGATCCGCGGATCGGCATCGCCGGGCAGATCCTCGGCAAGGAGCGGCGCGATCTTCTGATCCGGGCCTTCAAGCACGCCTCTGTCGATCGCGATCCCGACAAGCGCTGAAATGACCGATTTGGAGGCTGACTTGATGTTCGTCGCATCGCCGACCCTGTTGCCCCTATAGCCGCGTTCCGCGACGGTCTCCCCGTCCTGCGCGATCAGCACCGTTTCGAGCGACTCCAGCGCTTCTGCCTCATCGAGCAGCGACTCGAATGTGGGCTCTGCCGCGGGCGACTGCGCGAAAGCCGGCAGCACAAGGATTGCTGCAAGAGCGGAGGCGATTAGGGTGCGTTTATTCATGTCCGGCAGATAAACCCGGCGCACGGCGAAATCATGGGGACATCGGCACGCTCACGCCAAAGTGACAGCAAGGCTGATCAGCGGGGCCGCTTGCAATCCGGCGCGTTCCTCTGCAGTTAAGGCGCCAACAAAGGAGATGCTCTATGGGTCAGTTGAAGGCCGGAATCGTTCCCGTCACCCCGTTCCAGCAGAACTGCACGATTCTTTTCGACGACGAGGAAAAGACCGGCGTGGTGATCGATCCGGGCGGCGACATCGACACGATCGCCAAGGCCATCTCGGACAATGGGCTGACGATCACGGCGATCTGGCTGACGCATGGCCATATCGATCATGCCGGCGGCGCGATGGAGTTGAAGGACGCACTCGGCGTCGACATCGTCGGGCCGCATGAGGACGACCGGCCGCTGCTCGCCAATCTCGAGGCGCAGGCTGCCCGTTTCGGATTGACGGGCGCAGTGCGCAATTGCACGCCGGATCGGTTCTTGACCGAAGGCGAGAAGGTTGCATTCGCCGGCCACGCGTTCGAGGTCCTGCACTGCCCCGGCCACGCGCCTGGCCATGTCGTCTATTTCAACCGCGCTGCAGCATTCGCCCATGTCGGCGACGTCTTGTTTTCAGGCTCCATCGGCCGCACCGACTTGCCCGGCGGCGATCACGACGCGCTGATCCGCTCGATCAAGGAGAAGCTGTTGCCGCTCGGCGACGATGTCGGCTTCATCTGCGGCCACGGCCCCGGCGGAAGGCTGGGCGACGAGCGCCGCGGCAACCCGTTCCTGACCTAAACCGCGGGCTTGCCTGCTTGAAGATCTAACGGAGTATCTGCGCTTAGACAGACTAACCGGGGTGACTCGAGGGCAGCCGGTCGAACGGGTTCACGAACGCGACACCGAGGGGACGGAAGTGCTTCACGTTCCGCGTGAGCACGGTCAGGCGGTTCATCGAGGCCGTCGCCGCGATTGCGGCGTCCTCAAAGCCAGGCTCTAAGCCGGCTGACTTCGCGATCCCCAGCAGCCGGCCGGTTTCCGTCGCTGTCGGCAAGTCGAAGGGCAGGATATGGGCGCTCCAATAGTGCACAATCCCGATCCACCAACGATCCAGCAACGCCGCCTTGCGGAACGCCCCGGTGTGGCGGGCCTTGTCGATCCCGTAGCGAATTTCCGCCGCCGTGATGACGGACAGGCACCGATCATGACCGTGAGATTCGATCCATGCCACCAGTTGCTCATCCGCAGCCGTACGGTGCCGCGACGGCGCAAGTAGGGAAACGATATTGGTATCGAGCAGATAAACCGTCAAAAAGGGTCTTCCCGGTAAGCTCGCGCGGGCTCGCGCAGGCCGTCACGCAGGTCGCCCTCCTCAAGCGGGGAATGCGTCAGCATCCAGCCCAGCGAGGGAACGCTGGAAAGACGCTCATACTCAGCATAGGAGATCAAAACCGCCTCCCTCTTGCCATGCCGGGTAATCACGGCAGGCTGCCCCGCCACGGCCGCATCTAATACGCGCGACAGGTTGGCCTTGGCGTCCCGGAGCTGTATTTCCTTCACGGCATTCTCCAATATAACTACATTGGTCACATCTGGATATGTCTGCGGTCGATTGGAAGAGCCCAAGGAAGCGGCGTAGCGTAAATGCGATGGCTCGCCGGCACCAAGATATGAATGGCGCACGCAGCGCGCAACGTCGAGCAGGGTTCTAAAATTCCGCATGGGCCTGGGACAGGCCCGCAGCTTCAGCCAACCATCAGGTTGACGGCCTTCGGGCCCTTGCCGCGCTTGTCGGGCTCGGTCTCGAACGTCACCTTCTGTCCGTCCTCGAGCCCCTCCAGACCGGAGGCCTGGACCGCGGAGATGTGGACGAACACGTCCGCATTACCCTCATCCGGCGTGATGAAGCCAAAGCCCTTGGCGTGATTGAAAAACTTGACGGTTCCACTCTGCGGCATGGGAAGTTCCTCGTCTTCCGGGACTCGATCGGCAGGTATCGGCCCCATGGGATGCATGAAGCCGGATCGGGTATTGCTTGTGGGAGAAGAAACAGGTCCGCGAGGATTTGAGCGCGTTCGTCTTTTGTCGCGGTGGAGCCGGATGAGCTGTGCGAGCGATCATGGTCGTCTGTTCTGTCGTCCGGTCAATCTATTCCACTCCGGGCCGGCAGTTGCCCGAACGTCAGCACTGTTTATCATTTCCTGAAAAGCAGCAAGAAAAAATCCGGCGCCACCGGAAATTCTTCTCAACGAAAAAGCGCCGCAAATTGCGGCGCTCGATTGTCGGGTGCGGGACGAAAGCTGCGTTCAAGCTTCCTGAAGATTGACCGCCTTCGGGCCCTTGCCCATGCGGTCCGGCTCAACGTCGAACGTGACCTTCTGGCCATCGACGAGGGTGCGCAGGCCGGACTTTTCAACTGCCGAGATATGGACGAACACGTCCTTGTCGCCATTGTCCGGCGTGATGAAGCCGAAGCCTTTGGTGGTGTTGAAAAACTTTACGGTGCCGCTCTGGCTCATGTGGGACTCCTTGGCCCTGATTGTAATCTGCGTCCGCCCTTCAGGTCCGGTCGCGGTCGTCGAGAGTTCACGAAATCGGGGAAAGGTCGTCCAAAACGTTCCAGTCTCCGGGGGCGTCAAATACCCGAACGTATATTGCATGGCATGGAAAGCGCTCCAGCGCAAGGCGGTTTGCGCGCGAGATTGCCAGCACTTGCTCACACAGCGTTGCAACAATGCCCTGTCAGATGAGCGAAGCCGTGAAGCGTTGGATGCGCCTGCACGCCTCCTCGAGCAATTCCTCCGACGTGGCGTAGGAGATCCGGAAATTCGGCCCGAGGCCAAAGGCTGAGCCGTGCACGACTGCGACGCCTTCGGCTTCCAGAAGCGCCGAGACGAAATCCTCGTCGCTTTCGATCACCTTGCCGTCCGGCGTCTTCCTGCCGATCAGGTCCTTGCACGACGGATAGACATAAAACGCGCCTTCCGGCGTCGGACAGGAAATGCCCTTGGCCTGGTTGAGCATGGAGACCACCAGATCGCGGCGGCCTTGGAAGATGTCCTTGTTCTTCGCCACGAAGTCCTGCGGCCCGTTCAAGGCCTCGACGGCCGCCCATTGCGCGATCGTGCAGGCGCCCGACGTCTGCTGCCCCTGGATCATGTCCATCGCCTTGATGAGTTCGATCGGGCCGGCCGCATAGCCGATGCGCCAACCGGTCATGGCATAGGCTTTCGAAACGCCGTTCATCGTCAATGTTCTATCGTAGAGATTCGGCTCGACCTCGGCGATCGTCTTGAAGACGAAATCGCCATAGGTCAGGTGCTCGTACATGTCGTCGGTCAGCGTCCACACATGCGAATGCTTCAAAAGAACGTCGGCAATGGCCCGCAGCTCGTTCTGCGTATAGGCCGCGCCGGAGGGGTTCGACGGCGAGTTCATCAACAGCCATTTGGTCTTTGGCGTGATGACCTTTTCCAGCGCCTCGGCCGTCAGCTTGAAGCCGTTGTCGATCGACGTTTCGGCAAAGACGGACGTGCCGCCGCAGATCGCCACCATCTCCGGGTACGAGACCCAGTAGGGGCGCGGGATGATCACTTCGTCGCCCGGGTTCAGCGTCGCCATGAAGGCGTTGAACAGGATCTGCTTGCCGCCGGTGCCAACGATGGTCTGCTGGGGCGTGTAGTCGAGATTGTTCTCCCGCTTGAACTTGGCGGCGATCGCCTCGCGCAACGGTGCGATTCCGGACACCGGTGGATACTTCGTCTCGCCGCGCCGGATCGCCTCGATGGCGGCGTTCTTGATGTTGTCGGGCGTATCGAAATCCGGCTCCCCCGCCCCGAGCCCGATGACATCGCGGCCGGCCGCTTTCAGCTCGCGCGCCTTCTGCGTGACCGCGATCGTCGCGGACGGCTTAACGCGGGAAAGGGCATCGGCAAGAAAGGCCATGGTGGTTCGTCTCCGACTTGGGATCTCAGCGGTCTGTCGCGGCCGCCGGCTATGAACGTGCTGGAAAAAATGTCATTCGAAGGATGCAGGCGTTCTAATGAACGATCAGCAGGCAAATCGCAAGGCGCGGCGCCGCGCGGAGCCGCCGACCGGCGTGAGTCAAGAGTTTCATTCCTGGCGCGCTTGTCTTTCGCTTTGGCGTGGTCAGGGCGCGATTTTTCGATTGGACATGGCATTGGATCTTTTGAAAGCCGGAATATTCCGGGGCAAGCGGCGCAATTTGCCGGCGCGCCTGTTGACTCTTGGCCGGATTCGGGAAAGTTCGTTTTCGAGGGCAATGGCGGCGGCAACCTGTCGTCCGGTTGTCACAGACCGCCGATAATGCGGTGCGCGGAAGTCAGGTTCTTTTCGCCAAAAATGGGAGCGATTACATGTCCATGAAAGCTTACGCGGCTGGCCTTGCCGCCACCTTCACCATCCTGTCGGCGTCCACGGCGCTCGCTCAGACACGCATCGAGTGGTGGCACGCCATGAGCGGCGCCAACAATGAGGTGGTTGAGACGCTGTCGGCCGAATTCAACGAAAGCCAGGACGAGTATGAAGTCGTTCCGGTCTACAAGGGCACCTATCCCGAAACGCTGAACGCCGGCATCGCGGCATTCCGCGCCCGCCAGGCGCCGCATATCATCCAGGTCTTCGACGTCGGCACCGGCGTCATGATGGCCGCCGAAGGCGCGGTGAAGCCGGTCGCCGACATTTTGTCGATGAGCGGCACCGAATTCGACAAGTCGCAATATCTGGCCGGCATCGTCGCCTATTACTCCCGCCCCGACGGCACCATGCTGTCGTTCCCCTACAACTCGTCCTCACCGATCCTCTATTACAACAAGGACCTCTTCGAGGAGGCCGGCCTCGACCCCGAGACGCCGCCCGCGACCTGGCCGGAAGTGTTCGAGGCAGCGCGCGCCATCAAGGCGTCGGGCGCTTCCGAGTGCGGACTGACCTCGACCTGGCTCACCTGGATCGGCCTGGAGAACTTCGCCGCCTGGAACAACCTGCAATACGGCACCAACGAGAACGGCCTTGCCGGCACCGACGTCGAGTTGAAGTTCAACGACGGAATCTTCGTTACGCATTTCCAGAACTTCGCCGACCTCGCCGCCGACGACACGTTCCGCTATGGCGGCCGCACCTCCGAAGCCAAGAACCTGTTCACATCGGGCGAATGCGCGATTCTGACGGAATCCTCCGGCGGTCTCGGCGATGTTCTGAATTCCGGCATGAACTACGGCCTCGGCCAGCTTCCCTATTATCCGGAAGCCGAAGGCGCTCCGCAAAACACGATCCCCGGCGGCGCCAGCCTCTGGGTCTTCGAGGGCAAGACCGACGAAGAATACCAGGGCGTGGCCGCTTTCTTCGAGTTCCTGTCGCAGACCGAGATCCAGTCACGCCTGCACCAGGTCTCCGGCTATCTGCCGGTAACGCTCGCTGCTTATGAAGCAACCAAGGAATCAGGCTTCTACGACGAGAACCCAGGGCGCGAGATCCCGATCACGCAGATGATGGGCAAGGAACCGACCGAAAATTCGCGCGGCGTGCGCTTGGTCAACCTGCCGCAGGTCCGCGACATCCAGAACGAAGAGTTCGAACGGATGCTGGCCGGCGAGCAGGACGCACAAACGGCGCTCGACAATGCCGTGGAACGCGGCAATGCCGCCATCCAGGAAGCCATCGGAAACTAAACCGGTTCGTTCCTAACAGAAAGATTGCCGCCCGCGTGGTCCACACGCGGGCGGTGTGTTGGCAGGCTGCCGCCGACCCCTGCATCGAGAGGAAGTATCTTGTCTCCGCGCGTCGTGTTCCCAAACAAGATTCTCCCCTACCTGCTGTTGCTTCCGCAACTCGTCGTCGTTGGCATCTTCTTCTATTGGCCGGCTAGCCAGGCCTTGTACCAGTCGGTGCTGCGCGAGGATCCGTTCGGCTTGAGGTCCCAGTTCGTCGGGCTGCGCAATTTCGAGCGCGTCCTGTCCGATCCCAATTACATCAACTCGGTCGAGACGACGGCGATCTTCTCGGTGGCCGTTGCGTTTCTAGCGCTATCGATCGCGCTTCTCTTGGCCGTCATGGCCGACAAGATCATCAAGGGCAAAGGCGTCTACCGCACGCTGTTGATCTGGCCCTACGCCATCGCGCCGGCCATTGCGGGCATGGTCTGGCTGTTCATGTTCAATCCGGCGATGGGTACGTTTGCCTATATGCTCCGTTCGGCAGGCTATGCTTGGGATCCGCTTCTCAAGGGCGATCAGGCCATGGTCCTGGTCATTGCGGCGGCGGCATGGAAGCAGATTTCCTATAATTTCCTGTTCTTCGTCGCTGGCCTGCAGGCGATCCCGAAGACCTTGATCGAGGCGGCCGCGATCGACGGAGCAGGCGAGACCAAGCGCTTTTGGACGATCGTCTTCCCGCTCCTCGCGCCGACGACCTTCTTCCTGCTCGTCATCAACACGACCTATGCTTTTTTCGACACCTTCGGCATCATTCACGCCGTCACCGGCGGCGGTCCGGGTAAGGCCACCGAGACGCTTGTCTACAAGGTCTATCACGACGGCTTCGTGAACCTGATCCTCGGCGACTCCGCCGCCCAATCGGTGATCCTGATGGTCATCGTCATCGCCCTGACGGCAATCCAGTTCCGTTACGTGGAAAAGAAGGTGCACTATGGGTGAAGCAGCGCAACTGGGCGGCGAGAAGCGGTGACGCCATGATCCAGAACAACCTCGCCTCGCGCATCGTCGCCCATACGATCCTGATTCTCGGTGTGCTGATCGTCGCCTTCCCGATCTATTATACGTTCGTTGCGTCCACGCACTCGCTGCAGACGATCCTGCGCCCGCCGCTGCCGCTCCTGCCGGGCGACCGGTTCTTCGAGAACTACGGCCAGGCCTTGTTCGGCGGCGTCGGCCGCATCGGCGGCGTTAGCGCTGGAACGCTTTTGTTCAACACCACCGTCATGGCGCTCGGCATCGCCATCGGCAAGATCGCGATCTCGGTCCTGTCCGCTTTTGCGATCGTGTTCTTCCGGTTTCCCGGCCGCATGTTCTTCTTCTGGGTGATCTTCATCACTTTGATGCTCCCGGTCGAAGTGCGCATTTTGCCGACCTACAAGGTCATGGTCGATCTTGGCTTGATCGACACCTATACCGGCTTGATCCTGCCTTTGATCGCATCGGCGACCGCGACGCTTTTGTTCCGTCAGTTCTTCCTGACCATCCCCGGCGAACTGGTCGAGGCCGCGCGTGTCGATGGCGCCGGACCGTGGCGCTTTTTCAAGGACATCCTGATGCCCTTGTCCAAGACCAATCTGGCCGCCCTCTTCGTCATCATGTTCATCTACGGCTGGACGCAGTATCTGTGGCCGCTCTTGGTGACGAACTCGAACGACATGAACACGATCGTCATCGCCCTGCGAAAGATGATTTCGTTCGCCGATGCCGAGACGCAATGGCATCTCGTCATGGTCACGGCGATCCTGGCAATGCTCCCCCCGATCCTCGTCGTGCTCTTGATGCAGCGCTGGTTCGTGAAGGGTCTGGTCGAGACCGAAAAGTAACAGGCGTAGGACCTCACCATTATGGCAACCGTAGAACTGAACGACGTCAAGAAGGTTTATCCGGGAGGGGTGGAAGCCGTCAAAGGCGTCTCCATCTCGATCCCCGATGGCGCCTTGTGCGTCCTGGTGGGTCCGTCCGGTTGCGGAAAATCCACGCTTTTGAGGATGATCGCTGGGTTGGAGTCGATCACGTCCGGCACGGTTTCGATCGAAGGTAGAACCGTCAACGCTCTCGGACCCGTCGAGCGCGATATCGCGATGGTCTTCCAGAACTACGCGCTCTACCCGCATATGAGCGTCTACGACAATATGGCCTACGGCCTGCGCAACCGCGGCATGGCCAAGGACGAGATCGACCGGCGTGTTCGCGAGGCGGCCGAGACGCTCGGTCTTGCCGATTTCTTGAAGCGCCGGCCGCGCGAATTGTCCGGCGGACAGCGCCAGCGTGTCGCCATGGGACGCGCGATCGTGCGCAGCCCCAAGGCGTTCTTGTTCGATGAGCCTCTGTCCAATCTTGACGCCAAGTTGCGCGGCCAGATGCGCGTCGAAATCCGCAATCTGCAAAAGAAGCTTGGCGTCACCTCGGTGTATGTCACGCATGACCAGGTCGAAGCGATGACGCTTGCCGACACGCTGGTCGTCATGAACGACGGCTTGGCCGAACAGATCGACACACCGATGGCAGTCTATGAAAAGCCGGCCTCGATCTTCGTTGCCGGCTTCATCGGTTCGCCGGCGATGAATTTGATGGCCGCGCGCGTGTCGGACGATGGTCGGGGTTTGGCGCTGGCCGGCGGCGGTCAAATCAATCCGCGCGACGCCATCCTGCCCGAAGCCGGCCGCGACGTCCTCCTCGGCGTTCGGCCCGAGCACTTGACGCTGACCTCGAATGGCAACGCCGCCGACCTGACCCTGAAAATCACGGCCGTGGAAATTCTTGGCGCCGACACCCTCGCCCACGGCCATCCGACCGACGCATCCCACGCCGCCGGTGAGATCATTGCCCGTCTGCCTGGCAGCACCCACGTCGAAGTCGGCGACAGCCTGCCCCTGGCGATCGACCCAGGCATGGCGCATCTCTTCGACGCGCGGACCGGCAAGCGGATCTGACGGTAGCCATTGCCCAGCGCCTCTTGCTCGCGTAAAGAGACCGTGAGCGGGACATTCTAGACGATTGAGCGAGAGGCGATCTTGGCTGCACAGCAGACGATCCCGGCACGATTCCTTGCCGTTTCACTGTCCGTCGGTTTTTTGGCCGCTTGTACCTCCACAGGAGACCTGGCGGCCCAATTGCAGGCCGCCGCGGAAGCCGAAGTGGCGCTGCCCGAAACGGTCGCGCTTCGCCCGTCGCCGAAATTCCTGAACCCGGATGGCGCCGGTGCGGATGCGCCGGTCATGGCATCCGCCTTCGCCGGCGCGACGCCGTCGAGCGCGCTGCAGGCGGCTATCGTTCCATCCGGCATCAAGTCGGCTCCGCCACGAAGCCCCGAACTCGACACCTTGATCGCCAAATATGCCGCGCATTATGAATTGCCGGTCGAACTGGTGCGCCGGGTCGTCAAGCGGGAAAGCAATTTCAACCCCGGCGCCCGCAACCGCATCTACTGGGGCCTGATGCAAATCCGGCACGACACGGCCCGCACCATGGGTTATCGCGGCCCGGCCGAAGGTCTGCTCGATGCCGAGACCAATCTCAAATATGCGGTGAAATACCTGCGCGGCGCCTATCTCACCGCCGACGGCAATCAGGATCAGGCCGTCCGCCTTTATGCGCGCGGCTATTATTATGACGCCAAGCGCAAGGGCATTTTGCGCGAGACGGGCCTGCGATCTTAAAGTCTGGTTTGGCCTACGCGGCCGCTACGGCAAGTTTCGGCTGAACCTCAGCCATATAATCGTTCATCAGCGTGCGCGAGATTTCGCCCGGCGTGAAGCGATAAGGCCCGACTTCCGAGACCGGCGTGACTTCGGCGGCTGTGCCCGACAGGAAGCACTCCTCGAACCCATCCATCTCCTCCGGCATGATCGCGCGTTCGATGACCTCAATGCCGCGCCGCTTTGCGAGGTCGATCACTGTCCGGCGCGTGATTCCGTCGAGGAAACAGTCCGGGTCTGGCGTATGCAGCCTGCCCTCCTGCACGAAAAACACGTTGGCGCCAGTCGCCTCGGCAACGCGTCCCCGCCAGTCGAGCATCAGCGCGTCGGCATAGCCTTTGGCCTCAGCGGCATGTTTGGAGAGCGTACAGATCATGTAGAGACCGGCCGCTTTCGACTTCGATGGCGCCGTGCGCGGATCGGGCCGGCGATACTCCGCCAAATCCAGGCGGATGCCCTTCAGCTTCTGCTCGGGGTCGAAATAGCTCGGCCACTGCCAGATCGCGATGGCGCAGTTGATCCGGTTGCTTTGCGCCGACACGCCCATCATCTCCGAGCCGCGCCACGCGATCGGGCGCACATAGGCATCTTGAAAGCCCTGCATTTTGAGGAGGTCGCGGCAGGCCTGATCGATCTCGGCCACCGTATAGGGGATCGCGAAGCCGAGCAAACGCGCCGATTCGTGCAGGCGCTCCGTGTGCTCGGTCAGCTTGAAAATTTCGCCGCCATAGGCCCGCTCGCCCTCGAAGACCGAGCTTGCGTAATGAAGCCCATGCGTCAATACGTGGATTTTCGCGTCCGCCCATTTGACGAACTCGCCATTCATCCAGATATGGCCGTCCAACTGGTCGAAGGGAACGGATGCCATTTTGAAACCTCCTGCGGGCGCTGCCTGTTTGGTCTGGAACTGACGCCATTTCGCGGCTGAATTGTGGACAATAATGACGGATATTTCAACGATACCCGTCGGACGGGTTATTAAATTCGCGAACAACCGTAGAATTTGCGTGAAATTACCGAGCGAGGCATTTTAAGTCAACAAGGCTGACATAAAATTCCGATGCGGTTAGCAACAGGTCCGAGATGAGAACGAAAAATGCGGCGGACAAGTCCGCAGCGATCCGAACGCCCCTGACTGGCGATGATGGCATCGATTTCACGATGATCGAGCTGTTGTTCTTCGCCTATCGCGATTTCACCTCCGATCCGGACCAGTTGCTCGCTACCTATGGGTTCGGCCGCGCCCATCATCGCGTGGTCCACTTCGTCAATCGCATGCCCGGCTTGACGGTGGCCGAATTGCTCGACGTGCTGAAGATCACCAAGCAGAGCCTCGCCCGCGTCCTCAAGCAATTGATCGACACCGGCCATGTCGTGCAGATGCAAGGGGTTCGCGATCGCCGTCAACGCGAACTCTACCCGACCGACAGGGGCCGCGACCTGGCGCTGGCGCTGGCCCAGCCGCAAGCTCGCCGCATCGCCGACGCATTGATGGCCTTCGATGATGGCGAGCGGGAACGGATCGAGACCTTTTTGAGCCGGATGGTAAACGCCGAACTGCGCAACCAGATCGAACAGCTTCCAGACGGCGCCGGAAAGGTGCAGGATAGGCTGGCTGTCGAACCGTAGCGCCGGTCTGCGATTGTTCCGCCCGCTGCAGGAGGCTAGACGGTGATGAGAGCATCGGACCGGAAAGTGTACGCGGTTTCCGGATCATTCCGATGCTTATTTAAAAGTGTTAGAGCGTCCTTTGTGCGTCGGAATGGACGCACGGCGCTCTAGTGCGTCGGGGAAGACGCGCGGGTGGTCTATTGAAGGGAGCACCGATGACCGAACCATCACCCATTCTCGATGACGATGCCCCCCATCTGCTCGTGGTCGATGACGACACGCGTATCCGCAGCCTGCTTCAGCAATATCTGGGCGAGAACGGCTTTCGAGTGACGATCGCCGGCGATGCGGCGGAGGCGCGCCGCAAACTGGCCGGGCTCGACTTCGACCTGATCGTTCTCGACGTGATGATGCCGGGGGAAACGGGGGTCGATCTGACGAAAGCGCTGCGCCAGGAAAAGGAGGTCCCGATCCTCATGCTGACCGCCTTGTCGGAGACCGACAACCGCGTCGAGGGCCTCGAAGCGGGAGCGGATGATTATCTGCCCAAGCCCTTCGATCCGCGCGAACTGATCCTGCGCGTCAATGCGATCCTGCGCCGGGGCGGCCCGCTGGCGACGCCGAAGGTCGAGCAGATCGTTTTCGGCCCCTACACGTTTCAGATCCCGCGCCGCGAACTGAAACGCGGCGGAGAACTATTGCGCCTAACCGATCGGGAACAGGAAATCCTGGCCATGTTCGCCGAGCGCGCCGGCGAGACGATCCCGCGCCACGAGCTCGTGGGCGACGCCTCGGAAGTTGGCGAGCGCACGATCGACGTGCAGATCAACCGGCTGCGACGCAAGATCGAGAAGGATCCGTCCAACCCGGTCTGGCTTCAGACCGTTCGCGGCATCGGCTACAGGCTGAGCTTGGAATAAGCCATGACCAGTTCGGACGTCACGGAACGGCGAGACCAGGTGCGTCAGAAGCCGCGCCGTTTCGTCGATACCCTGGCCCTGGCGTGGCACCGGGGGGCGCGGCGCGTGGCGCGCTACATGCCGAAGCGGCTTTACGCGCGCTCGCTGATCATCGTCATCGCACCGATGATCCTGTTCCAGTCTATCGTCGCCTTCGTCTTCATGGAGCGGCACTGGCAGACCGTGACCATGCGCTTGTCGGCTGGCGTCACCCGCGATATTGCCGCCATCATCGATATGGTCGAGACCTATCCGCCCGGCGACAACTACGCCAACGCCATCCGCATCGCGCAGGAACGTTTGCAGCTTAAGGTCGATATCCTGCCGCCCGATCCCCTGCCCGCCCCCGGACCTAAGCCGTGGTTCTCGATCCTCGATCACTTCCTGAGCCAGGAAATCAACCGCCAGATCAACCGGCCCTTCTGGCTCGATACGGTCGGCAATTCGAATGTGGTCGAAATCCGCGTGCAGTTGCAGGACAAGGTGCTGCGCGTCTTTGCCCGCCGCAGCCAGACCTACGCCTCGAACACGCACATCTTCCTGCTGTGGATGGCCGGCACGTCGCTGGTCCTGCTCGCCATCGCGATCGCCTTCCTGCGCA
>CAZEEC010000008.1:13377-35805 GCA_964511105.1 uncultured Mesorhizobium sp. | reverse complement strand
AGAACAGCTCGAACGGCTGGTTCTCTTCCATCATCGCGTTGAAGATGCGGCCGTTATAGGCAGTGGTCATCACCACCTCGCCGTCGGCGAGCAACTGCGGCGGCTGGGCCCCAGCCTCCCACCAAATGACCTCGTCCTTGATCGTGTCAAGCTTGGCGAAGGCGCGATCCACGCCCTCAGACGTGCCAAGCAGGTCGTAGACCTCCGAGGGCGGCACACCGTCGGCCATCAACGCCAGTTCCAGAGCGAATTTCGCGCCTTTGCGCAGCCCGCGCTTGCCGGGAATCTTCTCCAGATCGAAGAAATCGGCGGTGGCCTCGGGCGCCGGCCCGTCGGAGCGATAGGCGATCAGCGTCGAGTAGACGATCGAGCCCACGCCGCAGTCGTAGAGCGCGCCCTCGACGAAATCCTCGCGCGCCGGCGTGCCGTCCGCACCGTCGGGCAGGTCATCGATCGGCAGCACCTGGAGCGCCCCCTCGTCGCAGAGGCGCACAAGGTCCGAGGGCTCTAGGTCGGCGATGTCGATGGTGACATTGCCCGCCTCAACCTGCGCCTTGATCGGCGTGGCCGGGTTGTCGGCATCGACTGAATTGATGCGGATGCCAGTCATTGCCATGTAAGGTTTATGGTAGGCCTCCATCTGGCTGGCGCCATAGGCGCCGCCGAACGAGACGATGGTGATCTCCTGGGCTCCGGCAGCCGATGCGGCGCAAAGGCCGGCGGCGAGCGCGGAGGAGGCGAGTAGACTCCGTATCTTCATTTCTCTCTCTCCCTGTTGAACTATTTGTGGTTGTTCAGGCCGCCTCAAGCGCGCGGCAGTCCTCCGTTACCCAGCCTACCTGAAGCTTCTGGCCAGGCGTTAGCTTTTCCTGGCCGATACTGTTGCGGCATTTCATGATGAAGTTGTCGTTACCGGCAACCCGAAGTCTGGTCCGGAAAATGTCGCCCATATAGATGAACTCCAGCACCTCCGCCTCGATGGTATGGGCGCCGGTCGGCAGGCGCTCGGGCTTGAACTCGACCCGCTCGGGCCGGATGGAAATGACGGTCTGCTCGCCCGGCCGCGAGATGTTGACGGGCTTGGCGGCGATGATCTGGCCGTTGATTAGGCGCACTATGCAGGCGCCCCCTTCGATCGCTTCGACCGTGCCATGCAATGTATTGTTTTCGCCGATGAATTGAGCGACGAAGCTGTTTTGAGGTCGCTCGTAAAGCTCTTCGGGAGAGGCGAGTTGCTGTATCACGCCATCGTTGAAGACGGCGACCCGGTCGGACATGGTCAACGCCTCGCTTTGGTCGTGGGTGACGTAGACGACGGTAACACCGAGTCGGTCGTGCAGGTGCTTGATCTCGAACTGCATGTGCTCGCGCAACTGCTTGTCCAGGGCTCCGAGCGGTTCGTCCATCAGCACCAATTCGGGCTCGAAGACAAGTGCGCGGGCAAGGGCGATGCGCTGCTGCTGGCCACCCGAGAGTTGAGCGGGCCGACGCGCAGAAAATGCGCCCATTTGAACCATGTCCAGCGCCCGCGCGACGCGGGCCTCGATGTCGGCCTTCGGCGTGCGGCGCACCTGGAGCGGGAAGGCGAGGTTCTCGCCCACGGTCATGTGCGGGAAGAGCGCGTAGTTCTGGAACACCATGCCGATGCCGCGCTTTTCGGGTGGGATGTTGTTGATCGGTCGGCCGGCGAGGCGGATCTCGCCGTGCGTCGGCGTCTCGAAACCGGCGAGCATCATCAGGCACGTGGTCTTGCCCGAGCCGGAGGGGCCGAGCATAGTGAGAAACTCGCCGCGGGGGATTGCGAGATTCAGATCGCGAACAACCAGGGTCTCGCCGTCATAGCTCTTCTGGATGTTCTCGAACGCAACGAACCCGTCGTTCCCCACTCCATTCCTCCCGCACATCGTCTTTTTCTATGCGGCGCTTTTGCAGCGCCCTTGTTATCCGCATTAGAGACCCAAACCCGGCGCGATTGCAAGGACGAGCGAAGCAGCCGCGCCGGCAAATTCAACAGCCCTCTGACCTTCATGCAACGCCTGGAAATGTTGGTGTGAGCCGGTGTCGAGAAGATGGTCTACGCGTTCGCTGGGACACGCCTATTCTGCCGGTTCGCCACCAGATCATCGACGACGGCGGGGTCGGCAAGCGTCGAGGTGTCGCCCAACGCCTCGGCCTCGTCCTCGGCGATCTTGCGTAGAATGCGGCGCATGATCTTGCCCGACCGCGTCTTGGGCAGGCTTGGCGCGAACTGGATCTTGTCCGGCGCGGCGATCGGACCGATTTCCTTGCGCACGTGAGCGACAAGTTCTTTCCTGAGTTCGTCGGTGCCTTCCTCGCCCACCATCAAGGTGACGTAGCAATAGATGCCAGTGCCCTTGAGGTCGTGCGGGTAGCCGACGACGGCGGCTTCCGCCACTTTGTCGTGGGCAACGAGCGCCGACTCGACTTCCGCTGTCCCCATCCGGTGACCCGAGACGTTGATCACGTCGTCGACGCGGCCGGTGATCCAGTAATAGCCGTCGGCATCCCGTCGGCAGCCATCGCCGGTGAAATACTTGCCCGGGTAGGACGCAAAATAGGTCTCGATGAAGCGCTTATGGTCACCATAGACCGTGCGCATCTGCCCCGGCCAGGAGTCGGCGATGCACAGATTTCCATCGCCCGCCCCCTCGATCACCGACCCTTCCCCATCGACGATCTGCGGAACGATGCCGAAGAATGGCCGAGTGGCAGAGCCCGGCTTGAGGTCGATCGCGCCGGGAAGCGGGGAGATCAGGATGCCTCCCGTCTCGGTCTGCCACCATGTGTCAATCACCGGAATGCGGCTGTCGCCGACGACCCTGTAATACCATTCCCAAGCTTCCGGATTGATCGGCTCGCCGACCGAACCTAGCACCCGCAGCGATTGGCGCGAGGAGCGCGTGACGAATTCGTCTCCCGCCCCCATCAACGCGCGTAGCGCCGTCGGCGCCGTGTAGAAGATATTGACCTTGTGCTTGTCGATCACTTCCCAGAAGCGCGACTGCGACGGATAATTCGGGACGCCTTCGAACATCAAGGTGATGGCCCCGTTGGCCAGCGGCCCGTAGACGATATAGGAATGTCCCGTCACCCAGCCGACATCGGCGGTACACCAGTAGATGTCGCCGTCATGATAGTCGAAGACATATTCATGCGTCATCGACGTGAAGACGAGATAGCCCCCGGTGGTGTGTAGCACGCCTTTGGGTTTGCCGGTCGAACCGGATGTGTAGAGGATGAACAGCGGGTCTTCCGCCTGCATAGGCTCCGGCTCGCATGCCGCGGGCACTGACCGCACCTCGTCGTGATACCAGGCGTCGCGGCCGTTCGCCCAGCCGACCTTGCCGCCGGTCCGGCGCACGACGAGCACCTGCCTGACCATGACGTGGTGGCGCGCGGCAATATCGATCGCTTTGTCGGTGTTGTCCTTGAGCGGGATCGACTTGCCGCCGCGCAGGCCTTCATCGGCGGTGATGACGAAGGTCGACTCGCAGTCGATGATGCGCCCGGCAAGCGAATCCGGGGAGAAGCCGCCGAACACGACCGAGTGGACTGCGCCGATGCGCGCGCAGGCAAGCATCGCATAAGCGGCCTCCAGGATCATCGGCAGATAGATGGTTACACGATCGCCCTTCTTGACGCCGTGCTTCTTCATTACATTGGCGAGCCGGCAGACATGCTCGTGCAGTTCGTTGTAGGTGATCTTCTTGTCGTCATAGGGATTGTCGCCCTCCCAGATGATTGCAGTCTGGTCGCCGCGCGTCTCCAGATGACGGTCGATGCAATTATAAGAGGCATTGAGGACACCATCCTCATACCACCTGATCGAGACGTCGCCGGTGAAGGAGGTGTTCTTGACCTTGGTATAAGGCTGGAACCAGTCGAGCCGCTTGCCGTGTTCCCCCCAAAATTTTTCGGGATCGGCCAGGCTCTCATCATACCACTGCCGGTAGGTCTCGCTGTCGATCAGCGCATCCCTTGTCCATTCCGGTTGAAGTCGATGGATATTCTGCTCCGACATTGTTTCCTCCTTCCGCCTGGTCAAACAGCAGGCCGGTGCCGTCAAGTCCGTGATGCGCATAGTGTCACTTGAAGATCGCAGCCGTCCAGCCCGTATAGGAACGAGCACACCAAGCGGCTCAGATCGCTAGGTATTCGTTGCGCAGCGCCTCATTATCGAGCAGTTCTCGGGCACTTCCGGAAAAGACGAGCTCGCCGGTATCCAGGATCACGGCCCTGTCGGCGAGTTTCAGCGCCGCGACCGCATTCTGCTCCACGATAATGGTCGTGATGCCGCGTTCCTTGATGCTGTAAACGATATTCTCGATTTCACGAACGATGACGGGAGCAAGACCCTCATAGGGCTCATCGAGCAGCAGCAGCTTGACCTCACGGGCAAGTGCACGGGCCACGGCGAGCATCTGCTGCTCGCCGCCCGAGAGCGTGACGCCCTCCTGCTTGCGACGCTCGGCCAGACGTGGAAAATGCTCATAAATGTCTTCGATCTCCCAGCCGCGACCGGGCGCGACCTGCGCCAGAAACAGGTTTTCCTCCACGGTCATACCGGGGATGATACGACGATCCTCCGGAACCAGTTGCACGCCGGCCTGGGCTGCCTGCCACGCCTTCATCGAATGCAGAGGCCGGCCTTCGAGCCAGACCTCCCCTTGGCGCAATTCAGGGTTGTCGAGCCGCGCGATCGTTCGCAAGGCTGACGTCTTTCCGGCGCCGTTCCTGCCGAGCAGGGCCAAAATCTCGCCCTTCTTCACGTCGAGCGTCACGCCTTGGACGATATAGCTTTCGCCGTAGAAGGAATGGATGTCGCGGATTGCGAAAAAGGCCTGTGAGGGGTCTTGTTCCGAGGTCACCGAGACCGTATCGGAACGTATGGAAGCTGCAATATTCATTCGGCGGCCCCTCCCAGGTAGGCGTCCTGGACGCGCTTGTCGTCCTTGATCTCTTGCGGCAGGCCGCTGGCGATGATGCGTCCCTGCGCGAGCACCGAGATCTTGTCGGCGAGCGAGAAGACGACATGCATGTCGTGCTCGATGATCACCTTCGTCATCCCACTCATCTTGATCTTCTTGAGCAGTTCGATGGTGGTGTTAGTATCGTGGCGGCTCATGCCCGCGGTCGGCTCGTCAAGAAGCAGGAGGCGCGGCCGCTGGATCAGGCACATTGCAAGCTCGAGCCGCCGCTTGTCGCCGCGCGACAGCGAACCCGCATTGTCATGCCGCATTGCCTGCAATCCGACGCTCTCCAGCATCTCCTCCGCCTCATCGCGAATCTTAGACTCCGAACCGACGCTGCGGAACATGTTGATTTTGAACGCGCCGTCGCGACGGGCGAAGGCAGGCGCCATGACATTGTGCAGCACCGGCAGATCAATGAAGATTTCCGGTGTCTGGAACACCCGCGCTATGCCAAGTTGGTTGATCTCGTGCGGCCGCTTTCCTGTAAGCACGGTGCCGTCGAACACGACCGCACCGCTGGTGGGAGGGATGCGCCCGATGATCACATTGAGCAAGGTCGATTTCCCGGCACCGTTCGGGCCGATGATGGCGTGCGTCTTCCCTTCCTCGATGTGCAGATCGATGTCGGATAGTGCGCGTAGTCCGCCAAAGTTTTTATGGATGTCAGCCGCGTGAAGAACGATGTTGCTGGGTACTGGTACCATGGGTCGCGTCCTATTCCGCCGGTTGTGTCTTGAGCATGTCACCACGCCGCCGACCGCCACCCCGCCGGAGACGGGCAACGAGGCGCTGGCTGCCCTCGACGAGACCGCCTGGCAGGAAAACGACGATCAGCACGAACATCAGGCCAAGCGTCAGATGCCATCCCTCGCCGACGAACTTGGACAGTACGGTCACGACAGCCGCCTCCAGTCCGTCTGGGAGGAAGGAGAAGAAGTTGTGCAACATGCTGTTGTTGATCGCCGAGAAGATGTTCTCGAAATATTTGATCAGCCAAGCGCCGATGACCGGGCCGAACAGCGTCCCCACGCCGCCAAGGATGGTCATCAAAACGACATTACCCGATTCCGTCCATTGCATGCGTTCGGCGCCCGCTATCGGATCGGTTACCGACAGCAAAGCCCCGGCGAGGCCGGCAAACATGCCGGAGATGACAAACGCCGCAAGCGTATAGGGCTTGGTGTTGAAACCCGTGTAATTCATCCGGGTCTGGTTCGACTTGATCCCGCGAAGCGCTAGGCCGAAAGGCGAAGCGAAGATCTTCTGCGAGACGTAGAACGACACGATCAGGAGGACGGCACAGAGGTAGAAGCCCGAATAGCCGCTCATCGTGAGGCCCAAGACCGATGGCATCGGCAGCCCGGCGGCACCCGTGTGCGCGGCGCCGAACATGGTGTCTATGATGCGCGGATCATTCCGAGCCAGGAGTAGACCCGTTTCGCCATTGGTGATCGGGGTTAGCACCGAATAGGCGAGGCTGTAACTCATCTGCGCGAAGGCGAGAGTCAGGATGGAGAAATAGATGCCCGTGCGCCGCAGGCTGAAATAGCCGATCACCAGCGCAAACAGGCCGGCCATGATGACGGCAAAGAAGATGGCCGGAATGATGTCCATGGTCAGCAGTTTGAACGACCAGATCGTCGTGTAGGAACCAACCCCCAGGAAAGCGGCATGGCCGAAGCTGAGATAGCCGGTCAGCCCGAACAGGATGTTGAAGCCGACGGCGAAGATTGCGTAGATCGCGAATTTCTGCATGAGGCCGGGATAGGCGGCGCCGAACGGCGCCAGCCAGATCGGCATCGTCAACACAATGGCGGTGAACACGGCCAGGCTGATGGAGTCCTTGCGAGAAAGCGACAGCATGGTCTAGCTCTCCATGATTCCGCGGCGACCCATGAGACCGCGCGGGCGTACCAACAAGATGATGACGGCGACGAGATAGATGACCACTTGGTCAATCCCCGGAATCAGCGACTTGATCGCGGTCATCGATGCGAAGGACTGAAGAATTCCAAGCAGGAACCCGGCTGCGACGGCCCCCGTTAACGATCCCATGCCGCCGACCACGACGACGACGAAACTGAGCACCAGGAAGTCCATGCCCAGGCTGTAATTGGGTGGCAGCAAGGGCGTATACATAACGCCGGCAACGCCGGCGACCACGGCCGCGAGCCCGAAGACGATTGTAAAGCGCCGGTCGATATCGATCCCCAACAGCCCGACAGTCTCGCGATCCTGCATCCCGGCCCGCACGACCATGCCGAAGGTCGTGAAATGGAGGAATGCAAAGACGCCGCCGATGACGAGCAGCGAGAATGCCAGGTAGACCAGCCTCCACCAGGGATAGGTCAGCACGTGCGGGTCCATCCCGAACCAGGCCCCGATGTCGGCTGCGCCGCGCAGATCGGAAGGGATCGGCTGCGGGATCGGATTGGCGCCGAAGAAACTCTTGACGATCTCCTGGATCACGATCGCCAGGCCAAACGTGACAAGGATCTGTTCAGCATGGGTGCGCTTGTAGAAATGCTTGATCAGGCCGCGTTCCATTGCGATGCCGATGATCAGCATCACCGGAACGGCAAGCAGGATCGAGATCGGTACCGAATAATCGACAAGAACAGCGCCGAAGTCACCGAGCCAGTTTTGCACCAGAGGCGTGCGCACCTCGAGTGGCGAGCCCCAGGGTGAAAGCTGCTCCGGATCGAGGGTGACGGTTTCCAGCGTGATCAGATAGCGAAAGGCAACTGCGCAAAAACAGCCCAGCATGAACAGGGCGCCATGTGCGAAGTTGACGACGCCGAGTGTTCCGAAAACGAGTGTCAGACCGAGCGCGATCAGCGCATAGGCTCCGCCCTTGTCGAGTCCGTTGAGCAATTGCGGCAAAAACGTATTCATTGTCGTCCCCAACAGCGCCGCGCATGTGAATACACGCCGGCGGAACGCTCCAAATTCTCAAGCGAGCATCGGGTTGATCCGGCGAGCCGGTTCATTTTCAGCCGCGATGCTCCGACGCTTATATCTGGCGGTATTGCCAGGAAACGTCCGGCGTCCGAAGGACGCCGGACTGCCGTGCGTCTCAGCACTGGTTGGGTTCGTAAGGCCCCAATTCACCGCCGAAAATGGTCGGATCGTACGTCACATCCTCACGTGGCGTATGGCCGATCACGTTGAGGACATCGAAGCGGCTCGTCGGGTTTTCGTTTCCGCGCACAACCAGAACTTCCTTGAAGCACTGGTGATCGCTGTCGCGATAAAGAGTCGGCCCATTGCCCATTCCGTCAAACTCGAAGCCTTCGAGCGCCTTAATGACTTCGGGTGGATAGAACGTGCCGGCCCGCTCGACCGCATCGGCGTACAGAATTGCTTGCACATAGCCCGTGTGAGCCGACTGCGAGGGCGGCTGGCCATAGGCTTCGCCGTAGGACTTGGTGAAAGCCTTGGTGCCTTCATCTTCCAGCGACCACTGCCAATTTGACGTTCCGATGATGCCCTTGACCGCCTCGCCAGCGCCAACAGCCATCAACTCCGAGAACATCGGCACGACGATCTCGAATTGCTTTCCATTGGCCTGCCGGTCGCGCAGTCCGAACTGAACGGCCTGTGGCAAGGAATTTACCATGTCATGGCCATAGTGATTGAGGATCAGCACATCGGCGCCGGAATTCATCACCGGCGTCAGATACTGAGAGTAATCCCCGAGGCCGAGTGGCGTCCGAACGGTGGCAACTGTCTCCCACCCGAGCGCTTCGGTCGCGTTCTTGATCGATTCTTCCTGTGTCCAGCCCCAAGTGTAGTCTGCGGTCAGATGGTAGGCGCGGCGGTCGGTTCCATATTCCTGCGCTAAGAACGGCGCAATGGCGACGCCGGATTGGTAGGCGTTGAAGAAGTGGCGGAATCCGTAGCGGCGCTTGTCCTTGCCGGTCGTGTCATTCGAATGCGTCAGGCCGGACATGTAGATGACGCCCATTTCCTGACACAAGGACTGCTGGGCAATCGCCTCGCCGGAAGTGACCGAACCGGTGACCATGATGGCCTTGTCGCGCTCGATCATGCGGCGCGCACCGTCACGGGCGGCGTCCGTGTTGGTCTGCGTGTCGCCGGTGACGAACTCGACCTTCTTGCCCAGCACGCCATTGCCTTTCAGCGCGACCGGGTTGAGCGTGTTCAACAGGCCGCCATCGCCCTCGCCGTTAATGTGCTTGACGGCAAGTTCATAAGCTTTGAGCTGCTCGAGCCCTTCTTCCGCGTATGATCCCGTCTGCGGGACGTTGAACCCGAAGACAATCCTCCCATTGGACGGATCATTGCAGAAGTCCTGCGCCCACGCGCCTTTTGTAAATGCATAGGGAGCGCTCAGTGTCACCAGTCCGGCCCCAGCGCTTTTCAGAACCCCTCGTCTGGTCATACGAAATTTGGTCATGTCTTCTCTCCTCCGTGAAGCGGCTAGAAAGCTTCACGGCGAACAGTCAACGGTTGAGCAGCGAATTCAATAGAAGTTTGACCCGCCCTGCCTTTCTTGTAAATTAATGCCGATTGCAAAAGTTAATTCTGTAAACAATTTACATGGGTGGCCAGCTTGAGGGCGCCGATCGGCATTCGCATCCGCAGAAAAAGACAAGAAGTCGGTCTCTCGCAAGCGGCGCTTGCTCGGGATGTCGGGATATCGGCTGCGTATCTCAACCTGATCGAGAACAACAAGCGCCAGATTGGCGGCAAGCTTCTTATGCGCATCGGCGAGTGCCTCGATCTCGATTTGGGGGAGTTGTCCGGCATCAATGAGGCCCGCTCTATCCAGACGATCGAGGAACTTTTTACCGATCCTTTGATGAACGGGATTGAGATGGAGCCGGTTGCGATACGCGATCTGGTCGCCCGATCTCCCGAAGCCGGCGCTGCGTTCATGAGGCTCTATCGCGCCTATGTCGATGCTACGGCGAATATTGAAACCTATCACCACCGCCTCCGATCAGATCCGCTTCTTTCGCAGCTTCTTCACCAGGTTTTGAACCGCATCGCGGCGATGAGGTCGGGCGGAGAGATTTTGGAAAGTGTGCCCGATCTGACCGAAACGGAACAAAAGCGTTTCATCGGCACGATCAACAACGAGGCGAAAGACCTCAGCCGCATCGTCAGAAGCCTCGTTGATTATTTTGAACGCACGGTGGCGCGCCAAAAGCCGGTCTCTCCGATGGCCGATCTCGACGAAGCGATTATCAGCCACGACAACCACTTTCCTGAACTCGAGGATTCAGCCGTTGCGCTGCGCGCGGAAATTGCTGGAGGAGTTGGCTGGAACGAAGCGGCACTTGCCGATGCGCTTGGCAACCGGTTTGGTATTCATTGCCGAAAATGGACCGGACCGATGCCGGGCCAGTATCGCTACGATTCATCTAATGGAGTTTTGTGGTTCCGCAGTTCGGCGACCGCCTCCACCTGCATGTTCCAGATGGCGCGCCTCTATGTGATGAAGGCGGCGGCGGCTGCTTTGGACAGTATGATTGCAGAGTTGGCACTGACGACGGATGAAGCGCGACTTCTTGCACGTCGCGCGCTGTCTTCCTACGCCGCTGGCGCCATGATGATGCCTTATGACCGATTTCTGGGCGATGCCGAAGCCAAGCGATACGATATCGACCTGCTCACCCATCTTTACGATGCAAGCTTCGAGCAAGTTGCCCATCGTCTTGTGACCTTGCGGCGGAAGGACGCCGAGGGCCTCCCGTTCGGCTTTCTCCGCGCGGATCGTTCGGGACGGTTGACCAAGCGGTTTCCGCTCCCCGGCCTTGTCCTTCCCGTTTATGGCCATGGCTGCCTCTTATGGCCCGTCTACAGCGCTTTCGGCGCCGGCGGGTTCATCAGGCAGGTTTCGGAATTTCCGGGAGGGGGGCGGTTCCTGCTGATCGCCAAGGCGGTTTCAAAGCAAGTCTCCGCCTATGACGAACAACCCTTGATGTTCTCGATCATGCTTGCTTGCGATGTTCTTCATGCCGATCGGACCGTCTACAGCCAAGGCCTCGATCTTTTTCACACGCCGGTGCCGGTGGGGCCGTCCTGCATGCTTTGCCCGCGCCGGGAGTGCAGTCATCGTCAGGGAGCGCCTTCGGGGCCTGCGCCGGTCGAATCAGATCCGATCGGCAACGTCGGCTTGCAAAGGCAGGATTATCCGAAAGCAAGCACCGGTTAGCGTCCCCTTGCCAAGTTCTAGAACGCCGCCCAGTTTCTCGACGATCTTGATGCTGATGTTAAGGCCCAATCCCAATCCGCGGGAACTGTCGCCTGTGGGCTCGATGGTTCGCGCCCGAACGAATTTGTCGAAAATACTTTTCTGGAACTCTTTCGGAATTCCCGGGCCATTGTCGCAAATTTCTACGACGTACTGACCGGCATGAAGACGCGACGTAATGTGAACGCGCGGATCCGGCGCGTCGTTGTGCGAAATCGCATTGGCGATGATGTTGATGAAGACCTGGCTGAGCCGGCCGGCATCAGCCAGAATCGGGCCCGCTAGCACGCGTGGCCCGATCTCAATGGTGATCAGACGTCGGCGCGCAAGCGCCTCGCACACCGCGATTGCTTGATCGAGCACCTCTTCCCCGTCGACCAGATCATTGTCCCAATCGCGTTCTCCATGCTCGAGAGCGCTCAGATCGAGGATTTCATCTAGAAGCTTCGTCAGCCGAACGCTTTCCTTGTGGATGGTCGAGACGAAACGTTCTCTTTGCTCCTCTGGAAGATCGCGCTCCGCCATCAAGATTTCAGAAAATGACCGGATGGAGGTCATCGGAGTACGAATTTCGTGGCTTACCTGCGAAAGGAAGTCGTCCTTCTGATGGTGGAGTTCCTGGAGTAGCGCATTCGCTTCCTGCAATTGCTGAGCGGTCGTGCGCAACTCGTCAGACTTCGATTCAAGTTCGTGCGAGTATTCGATCGCTTGCTGGGTCTCGTCCGCGATCCGCATGACTTCTTCTAGCGAAATTGTGTCGCCGGCCACGACTTTGGTCAGGAGAATGTGGGCGGAAGCCGAGCCAATCGAGCCGGCAAGTTCTTTTTCCAGTTTGGCGATGAATTGCGGCGAGACATCCCGTGACGCGGTGAGTTCCCTTCGCGGGACGCCCGACGACTCGAATAAAGCGTGAGCTTGCTGCAGTCCCAGCACCCGTTCTGCCACGAAGAACAATTCGGTAGTTGTCGCCGATCCCCTGATGATGTGGGGTTGGAAGGAGGAGCGGCGACGGAAAACGTCTGTGAACAAGGCCGCTTGAATTCGCTCAAGCGCGCTTTGCGTCGTACCCAGCGACACGACGATCAGCGTGGCACTGTTCAGGAGCAGGCTCCAAAAAACGGAGTGAACGAGGGGATCGACATCGGCCATGCCGAAAAGCGCCTCCGGACGGAATGCGGCAATTCCCCAGGGACCGTAATCGATCAGTTCCGCTACCGCATCGCTCGTCGTCTTGAAGCTTGGCAGGAACATGGTCCAGGCCCATATGCACGCCCCAACCAGCGTTCCGGCAAATGCGCCCCTGACCGTGGCGGTTCGCCAGTACAAAGCCGCCAGCATGGCAGGCAAGAACTGGGCGACGCCGGCAAAGGATATGAGTCCGATGGGGGCGAGCGCATCGGAATCGCCGGTAAACCAGAAGTAGAGGAAGCCGAGCAGGAGCATGCCGGCAATGGAGAGCCGGCGGGTCCGCAGCAGCAGGCGCGCGATATCGCGCTCTCCCGCTTCCTCCGGCATCCCAGCGCTGCGCAAAGCCAGCGGCAGCACGATGTGATTGGAGACCATGATCGACAGCGCGATCGACGCCACGATGATCATTGAGGTGGCGCTGGAAAACCCGCCGATGAAGGCGAATAAGGCAAGTCCGTCATAACCGGCCGACATAGGCAGGGTCAGGACGAACATGTCCGGATTGGAGCCGGCCGGTAGGGTGGCAAGGCCGTAGAGCGCGATCGGCATGGTGAAGGCGCTCATCAGCAGCAGATACATCGGGAAGGCCCATCCCGCCGTTCGCAGATGGTTCTCGTTCGAGTTTTCGACGACCGTGATCTGAAACTGGCGGGGCAGGCAGATTACCGCACAGGCCGAGAGAATGAGCAGCGCGACCCATCGGCTGCCGAACGGCTCTTGCGTGTGAATTTCCAACCCGGCAGCGACGGCCCGACCATAGACGTCTCCGACGCTCTCGCTCAGACCGAAGACCACGAATATGCCGACCGCCAACAGTGCGACCAGTTTGACGACGGCCTCGAAAGCAATCGCTGCGACCACGCCGGGATGCTGCTCGCGTGCATCCACGTTTCGGGTCCCGAACAGGATCGTGAACACCGCCATGCCCACCGCGACGCCGAGCGCAAGCGAGACTTCGTCAAAGCCAGCCAGATGGTCTTGGTCACCGCCCTTGGCGACGGAGACCGCCTGGATCGAGGTCGTAATGGCTTTGAGTTGCAGGGCGATGTAGGGTGTGATGCTGATAAAGGCGATCAGGGTTACCAAAGCAGCGAGCTTCGTCGACTTCCCGAACCGGGAAGAGAGGAAGTCGGCAACCGAAGTGATCCGCTGTGAGTGGCTGATGCGGATAAGCTTGCGCAGGATGAACCACCAGCCGACGAACACCAGCGTCGGGCCTATATAAATGGTTGCGAATTCCAATCCGTTCCGCGCCGCCGTGCCTACCGCGCCGTAGAAAGTCCAACTCGTACAATAAACGGAGATCGACAACGTATAGATCGCCGGCGATCGCAGAAAGCTGGCATTGCCCCGGCTCGCGCGGGCATCCGACACATAGGCGATCAGGAAAAGCAGCCCGACATAAGCGACGGCCGTCAGGATGACGAACTCGGGCGACAGCATTACCGTTCCTCAGGCGGTTCGGCGGGTTCGCCGGACCAGTGTTCGCCATCGACAGGCAGTTCGGTTTTTGGAAGCCATGAGGATAGGCCGAAAGCCGCGGCGACCAGGATGGCCCAGACCAGGAACAAATAGACGGTATCGACCGGGACGCCGAAGACCAGCTCCTTCCGGATGAAGAGATTGACGAAAGGCGGCAGGAGAATAATGACGCCGAAAAGAGGAATGACGAAGGCAGCCGCCTCCTGCTTTGCCCGATTGTCCACCGGCCGGCGCGGCTGCCTAGGCATGGTCCAGGGTCAGCATCCGGCGGACCTCTGCGATCACTTCGGTGTTGGCATAGGGCTTCGTGATGAATCCGTTGGCGTTCAGTTCGAGCGCCACCTGCCGGTCATATTGTTGTCCGCGGGCGGTGAGGATGACGACCGACATGTCTTGGAGCGAGGACTGGGACCTTATGGCTTTAAGAACGTCGAGGCCGCTCTTCTTCGGCAGCATGATGTCCAGCAGCAAAAGCTTGGGCCTCAACTTCCAGACGGCGTGCAAGGCCGCTTCCCCGTCCGGAGCCACCTCGACCGACCAGCCACATCTCCTCAAGATGAAATGGAGCGATTCCAGAATCGCGGGTTCATCTTCAGCGATCAGGACGTCCGTCATTCTCCAAACCTCCCCCCAGAGATTGAACGCGGGGTACCTGCGAATCCTTCATTCTTCCGTGGAACTGAGGTGACCTGCCGCTGTATCCTGGTTCATCGCTATCAGAACTCAGATTGGCGCAACTCGCAAGCCGTGCGTTTTTGCGTGTGCTGTCTTGCCTTCGCTACGACCTCATGCAGGATAAACGCGTTCAACAGGGGCAGCGCTATGTACAATCATATTCTCATTGCAACCGACGGATCGGAACTCGCCGATAAAGGTGTCGAGCAGGGCATGGCGCTTGGCCGGCAACTGGATGCCAGGGTCAGCGTCCTATCGGTTGCCGAACCGCTCTCGCCCGCGGCGATTCACTCTGCCATTTCGGCCGGTGTCGAAGATCCGGTTAGCGGCTATGATCAGCAGATCGACGCCAATATGAAGAAGCGATTTGCTGCCATCGAGCAGACGGCGGGACGTTACGGCATCAACGTCGAATTGTTGCATGAAATCGACGATTCGCCGGCCGAGGCGATCGTACGTACCGCCAAGCTCAAGGGATGCGACCTTATCGTCATGACCTCGCACGGGCGGCGCGGGATCAAGCGGGCCCTCCTTGGCAGCCAGACCGCCGAGGTTCTGGTGACGACCGCGGTCCCGGTGCTCGTTATCAGGTAGGAGGCGGACAATAGCGGAGAGCGCCATGTGGCCTGATCGACGAATCCTGGATCTTTTCGGCATCGAACTGCCCATCATCCAGGCGCCCATGGCGGGTGCGGGCCTTTCACAGCTGGCCGTCCCGATTGCAGAAGCCGGGGGATTGGGGGCTCTGCCATGCGCGCTTCTCAGCCCCGACGAATTGCGCAAGCAGTTCGACGTCGTACGGCAGCGGACCGACAAGCCAATCAACTTCAACTTCTTTTGCCATCACCCGCCCGAGCCGGACGCGCAGCGGGAAGAAGCCTGGAGACATCGGCTCGCGCCGTATTATCGAGAGTTCGATCTCGATCTCGAGACGCCCGTTCCCGCATCGAACCGGGCGCCATTCGATGACGAATTTTGTACCGCCGTTGAAGATCTGCGTCCGCAGGTCGTCAGTTTCCATTTCGGCCTTCCAGAGCCCAGGCTTTTCGAACGTGTTGCCGCTACGGGGGCAAAAATTCTGTCTTCTGCCACCACAGTGGACGAGGCGCGCTGGCTGGAGGCACGGGGGTGCGATGCGATCATTGCCCAGGGTGTCGAGGCTGGCGGACATCGGGGTATGTTCCGCACGACCGATATTGCGACCCAGCGCGGCACCTTCTCGCTTCTGCCCCAAGTGGTCGATGCTGTGAGTGTTCCGGTTATCGCGGCTGGTGGCATCGGCGACGGACGTGGCATCGCCGCTGCCTTTGCATTGGGTGCTTCGGCAGCCCAAATCGGTACCGCCTATCTGTTCTGTCCGGAAGCGACGATCGCCGAACCTCACCGGCGCGCGCTCGCGACTGCCGGCGATCGCGAGACGGCCCTCACCAACATCTTTACCGGCCGCCCGGCGCGCGGCATCGTCAATCGGATTATGCGTGAGATCGGGCCGATCTCGCCTCTGGCGCCCGAGTTTCCGTTGGCGGGCGGCGCAGTGGCGCCACTACGCTCGGCACCGGGCGCCGCCGGTTCGGAGGACTTCATGTCGCTTTGGGCCGGTCAGTCGGCGGCTCTTGGTCGGTCGGTTCCCGCGAGCGAGTTGACGCGCGAACTCGCGGATGAGGCGCTGGCAATTCTCCGGCGCCGATGATCGAGAATGATTTGAACGGTTGTTGAACCTCGGCTTCTGGGGCGTCTACAGGACTCGGCGGATGGCGAAGCTCGAATTGATGCGCGAGACGCCGGGCAGACGAGACAAGACCTCCTTGTGGAGCCGTTCGTAGTCGCCGGCGCTCTCGGCTTCGAGACGGAGCAGATAATCTTCCTCCCCCGTCATCAGATAGCATTCCCGAATTTCCGGATGCTTCAGCACTTCGGCTTCGAAACGGTTGAGGACGTCCTCGGTCTGCCGCTCCAGACTAATTCGAACGATGACGATGTGGCTGTCTCGCGAATCGGCGGCAGCGACAATGGCGGTGTAGCCGCGGATCGTGCCCTGTTCTTCAAGTATCTGTACCCTGCGCAGACACGCCGACGCCGAAAGGCCCACCTCGGCAGCGAGCGCGACATTGGTGATCCGAGCATTGCGCCGAAGTGCCTGAATGATCCGCCGGTCCCGTTGGTCGAGTTTCTGCATAAAATTGCGCCTCTTTCATCATTGTGGGCCAAATGCCTAAAGAAATGGCATGAACGTGCGACGAACGTACGAACATTCGGCAGCTTCTCCACTAGGATATGGACGAGGGAGGGCAAGGATCATGGCGGCAGTCGCTCGCATCAGGGATGTCGATTTTCCGGAGAACCGTGTGCCGATTGAGCCGACACAAGCCGGAGGCGTCCTGACGATTGATCTACATGCGATCCGGTCCAACTACCGTCGTCTTGTCGTGGCGGCCGCAGGGGCTGAGGTGGCAGGCGTCGTCAAAGCGGATGGCTATGGGCTGGGAGCGGTCCCCGTGGCCAGGGCACTTTGGGTGGAAGGCTGCCGTACCTTCTTTGTAGCTCAATTTTCTGAGGCTCTGGAACTGAAATCCGCATTGCCGCCGACCGCTCTAATTCTGGTTCTGAACGGCATCCCATCAGGATCGGAAACGGCTTGCATTGCAGCCGGAATTTTGCCGGTCCTCAATTCGCTCCAACAGGTCAAGTCTTGGGGCGCCGCCGCGGCCGGGCAGGATCGTCTCCTTCCGGCGGCACTCCAGGTCGATTCCGGAATGTCCCGTCTGGGGCTGTCAGATAGCGAAGTTGAGGTTCTGATGAACGAACCGGACCGTCTGCGCGGCATCGACCTCGTTCTGGTGATGAGCCATCTGGCTTGCGCGGATGAACCGGAGCATCCGGCCAACGCCGCACAGCGCGATCGTTTCGTCCGTCTTTCCGAAGCGCTGCCGCAGACGCGACGCTCGCTGGCCAATTCGGCGGGCATCTTCCTGGGGTCGGCTTACCATTTCGATCTCGTGCGGCCGGGCATCGCTCTTTATGGCGCTCATCCCACCGGAGCCGGACGTAATCCGATGCAGCCGGTCGTCAAGCTTGAGGCGAGGATTATCCAGATACGGGAAATTCCCTCTGAGGCTGGCATAGGCTACGGCTTCAGCCAGGTCGCAACCGGTCCGATGCGGCTTGCGACAGTCGGCATTGGTTATGCCGATGGCTGGCATCGTTGCCTTGGCGGCAGGCGGAGCGCGGTCTGGTACGGCGACCAGCGCCTGCCGATCGTCGGCCGCATCTCGATGGACAGCATCATCGTCGACGCGAGCGGCGCTGGCGCGGGCGATCTCAAGCCGGACGACCTGGTGGAACTGATCGGTCCGCATCAGACCCTCGAGGCGATCGCTACCGCCGCCGGCACCATCTCGTATGAAATCCTCACCTCGCTTGGCCGTCGTTTTGAGCGGCGCTATGTCGACTGACAGTTGCGGAGTTGATTGATGAAAGTTGCTGTTCTCGGTGCGGGCGTCATAGGTGTCACCTCCGCATGGTACCTCGCAAAGGCTGGCCACGACGTCACCGTGATCGACCGTCAGCCGGGGCCGGCGCTTGAGACCAGCTTTGCCAATGCGGGTGAGGTCTCGTTTGGTTACTGCTCGCCCTGGGCAGCCCCGGGCATTCCCTTGAAGGCGCTTAAATGGCTGTTTATGGAGCACGCGCCGCTCATCCTGCGGCCGAAGGCCGATACGGCAATGCTTGGCTGGATGATGCGGATGTTAGCGAATTGCACCGCTGAACGCTATGCCATCAACAAGAGCCGGATGCTGCGCTTGTCCGACTATAGTCGGCTGTCGCTGGCTGAACTGAGGGCGGAGACGGGGATCGTTTACGATGAGCGGATGCAGGGCACCCTGCAACTGTTCCGAACCGAAGCTCAACTCGACGCTTCGGCCAAGGATGTCAAGGCGCTGACCGAGGATGGCATTCCTTTCGAACTGCTTGATCCGGAAGCATGCATCCGGGCCGAACCCGCGCTTGCCCACGCGAGGGAGAAGATCGTAGGCGGCCTTCTCACGCCAAAGGATGAAACGGGCGACTGCTTCAAATTCACCGCGGCTCTCGCCGCGCTGGCGGCCGATCGCGGCGTGACCTTCGATTACGACCGAACGATCGAGGCATTGCAAACCGACGGCGGTGGCATCACGGGTGTGGTCACTGACCGAGGGGTAGTGGCCGCCGATGCGGTTGTCGTGGCGCTCGGCAGCTATTCGCCCGAGTTGGTCCGCCCGCACGGCATCAAACTTCCAGTTTATCCCGTCAAGGGCTACTCGCTGACGCTGCCGATCCGGGATGCCGCCCGCGCTCCCGAATCGACGGTGATGGACGAAACCTACAAGATCGCCCTCACCCGATTGGGCGATCGCATTCGAGTCGGAGGAATGGCCGAGATATCGGGTTATTCGAATGACCTTGTTCCGGCACGGCGTCGGACGCTGGAGCATTCGGTGACCGACCTTTTCCCGGGCGGAGACCTTTCGCAAGCCACGTTCTGGTCGGGCCTTCGGCCGATGACGCCGGACGGTACGCCGGTGATCGGCCGTACGAAAGTTAAGAATCTTTTTCTTAACACAGGACACGGGACACTTGGCTGGACCATGTCTTGCGGGTCCAGCAGGTTGCTGGCGGATCTTGTGAGCGGCCGTGCGCCGGAAATTGATGCCGGCGATCTTGCCGTCGATCGGTATGGGCGGGGCCGCTCAGCCGCGTAGAAAGAGGGCGTCGACCAACGTCTGCATCTGCTTTACATGCGTTCGCCCGGCAGTTCGCTCGCTTGCTTCACCCATGTGGTCCATAAGGCTTCGTCGAACGTGTGGTCCTCGTGGAGGTGGGCATAGCGGACGTCTTTATGCTTGGAGGCGACCGGCGGCGGAGGCTTCAATGATGTGCCTCGAAAGAAAGCCACTTTCACGTATTTCGTGAAGCAGTGGAAGCTCAGGAACCAGAGATCGTCCTCAATGCCATAAAAGGGCGTGTTCCACTTCACAGCCTTACGGACGTCTGGGACCGTGCGCACGATGAGGTCGTCGAGCCCACGGCCGGTCTCGCTTTTCCACCCGGGCATCGCCGCAATATAGGCCTGCACGGGACCGTCCCCATAGCCTTTGGCGATTTGTGGATTGCCGCCAGAAAGGAGGACAGGCTTTGTCGAGGATTTCCAGCTTCCGTTGGCCATCGCATTCACCTTCAGAAGAGCCCGTCTGAACCCGGCATTATTTTGATCGGACCAACAGCACGACGCCTGCCGGGTCGGATGTCCAGTGACCGTTTACTCCTTCGAGCGGTTCGAGTTCGTCACGGATCGGACTGCCAAGTTGCGTGAGCGCCTGATCGGGTTGATCCGAAAAAAGCTCGAGCCAAACATCCACCTGGCTTTGATGTTCGACACGGTCGATCCACAGGGTCATGTCACCAAATTCGAACGCTATGCTGTTGTCCAGCCGCCTGGCCTCCTTCAATCCCACCTTGTCTCGGTAAAAAGCGACCGTTTCGGACCATTGATGCTTGGGCACCTTGATCGCGATGTTCTTGCCGGGGCTAATCACGGTTCGGTTCCGTCACGGAAAGAGGTCAGGCACCCTTCGCATATAACATGACGTATGCGCATGCTAGAAAGAATTCAGGCTGCCGCGTTCTGTAGCCGAGCGAATGCCAGGGAGATATCGACATGGAGCAAGCACTCGAACCGACGGCAAAGCCTAGCGGCGGCCGCGAGCGGGGTGGGCGAAGCGCGCGCAGGGAACAGCGGGCACAAGGCTCGCGCGACCTGGGCAGGCCCTATATCATTCGTAACATCCCGACCTACGATATCCTGTCGGAGGAAGGGCTGATCAGAATTGAGGAGACGGCCGACCGGATTCTCGCCGAGATTGGCATCGAGTTCCGCGATGATCCGGAGGCGCTTCATCACTGGAGGCGGGCCGGCGCGATCGTCGAAGGCGAACTGGTCAAGTTCGAGCCCGGCATGTTGCGCGACGTCCTCAAGACCGCGCCGGCCCGGTTTACCCAGCATGCGCGCAACCCCGCCAACTCTGTCGAGATCGGCGGCAAGAGCGTGGTGTTTTCGCCCGCCTACGGGTCGCCCTTCGTCATGGATCTAGACAAGGGGCGCCGCTACGGCACGATCGAGGACTTCCGCAATTTCGTGAAGCTCGCACAAGCCTCGCCCTGGCTCCACCACTCGGGCGGCACGATCTGCGAGCCGGTCGACGTGCCGGTGAACAAGCGCCATCTCGACATGGTCTACAGCCACATCAAATATTCCGACCGCGGCTTCATGGGCTCGGTTACTGCAGAAGAGCGCGCCGAAGATTCGATCGAGATGGCGCGCATCGTCTTTGGCGAGACATTCACCGACGAGAACTGCGTCATCCTCGGCAATGTCAACGTCAATTCGCCGCTGGTCTGGGATGCCACGATGACCACGGCGCTCCGTGCCTATGCTCGCGCGAACCAGGCGGCCGTAATCGTGCCCTTCATTCTTGGCGGCGCCATGGGGCCGGTGACGAATGCCGGCGCGATCGCGCAATCGCTGGCGGAAACCATGGCCGGCTGCGCGCTGACGCAGCTTGAACGGCCGGGCGCGCCGGTGATCTTCGGCAACTTCCTGTCGTCGATGTCGCTGCGCTCGGGCTCGCCGACCTTCGGCACGCCGGAGCCGGCGATCGGATCGATGGTCGTGGGGCAACTGGCGCGTCGTCTCAACCTGCCGCTCAGATGCTCGGGCAATTTCACCACCTCGAAGCTGGCCGATGCGCACGCGATGAACGAAGGTACGATGTCGATGCTGGCGGCTGTGCATTGCGGCGCCAATTTCATTTTGCATTCGGCCGGCTTCCTCGATGGGCTGCTTTCGATGTCGTACGAGAAATTCGTCATGGACGTCGATTTCTGCGGCGCGCTCCACACATATCTCGACGGGGTCAAGATCGATGACAACGAGCTTGCGCTTGATGCCTTCCGGGAGGTCGGTCCCGGCAGCCATTTCTTCGGCTCTCAGCATACGCTTCAAAACTACGAGACCGCTTTTTGGGATTCGGAACTGGCCGATAATGAGCCGTTCGAGAAATGGGAGGCCGCTGGCGGCGACGATGCGGCCAGCCGTGCAAACCGACAGTGGAAGAAGATGCTCGCCGACTACGAGGCGCCGCCGCTCGACGAGGGCATCGACGAGGCGCTTCAAGACTTCATGACGCGCAGAAAGGCGGAAACGGCGGACGCTTGGTATTGAGGACGAACAATCCTCCTTGAAGCGCGTTGAAGCGGTAAAGGAGATTCGATCATGTCAAACCAACGATCCGATCAACGGCAAGGTTTTGGGGATTGGGGCGCAGAGAACACGGGGCGCGAGCGACGCATGTGGGAAGATGCGTTGAGCGGCGAGCCAGGCCGGACAGGGGACGATACATTCGCCGGTGCAGATGACCCCGCGAAGGCGACTTGGGACGTCTTGATGCGCCTTGCTCGCGATCCCCACCTTCAGGAGCCGCAAGAAGAGCATTTGAAGCGTCTGGAGCAGGCGGGCTTCGTCAAACGGACCGGCACCAACTGGACGGTCACTGACCAGGGCTATGATGCTCTCAAGGGGCGTGAGGAATAGCCGGGACTGGTCCCGTCACGAGCCGCCTGGACGTGTCCGCCTATGGTTGCGGCGTATCCAGGCGGCTGCATAGCCGCAAAGGGGAACGATCTCCCTGCCTTCAGCGTCTGCTATGTCCAAAACCTTCTGCATCAGCCGATCAGCAGCGCCGGTGCCGCGCAGGGCGGGCGGTGCCTCCACATAGGGAATGACCAGGCTGGAGCCATGCCGGCGGTAATCGGCGAACACGACCTGGCCGT
>CAZEEC010000008.1:0-13277 GCA_964511105.1 uncultured Mesorhizobium sp. | reverse complement strand
GGTAGTTGCTCCGCCTCCTGCCGCCACCATGGAGTCTGAACCGGTGGCACCCGAGAACATTCATCCACTGACGGTTGACCAAAATGCCATGCTCGACGGTTGAAGCTGCGGCGGTAGCGGGTTCCTCCGCGTCGCTTCGTATAGCGTCGAAGTCGTAGATCGGACTTCACCGATCCGTCAGGGCGGGCTAAGGAGAAGCGATCAGACGAGCATTCTCCATGACCCAACGATCGCAAGCGCCGCTCTATCTAGGTATTGATACGGGTGGCACCTATACCGACGCCGTGCTCTTTTCCGAGGAGCACGGCGTCGTTGCGAAGGCGAAGGCGCTGACGACGCGTCATGATCTTGCCGTCGGAATAAGCCAGGCGGCCGACGGGGTCATCGCAGCGGCCGGGGTGGCGTCGGCGGCGATCGATCTGGTATCGATGTCCACGACGTTGGCCACCAACGCTCTTGTGGAGGGGCAAGGCGGGCGGGTCGCCTTGATCATGATCGGCTTTTCCGAGGCGGATCTGGACCGGGATGGATTGAAGGGCGCGCTCAAGAACGATCCGGTGCTCTTTCTGGCCGGCGGGCATGATGTCCATGGCAATGAGGCACAACTGGATCTGGCGCTGCTTCAAGAGGCTCTGCCGGACCTCTCTGAGCGTATATCGGCCTTTGCTGTGTGCGCCTATTTTGCGACCCGCAATCCTAGGCACGAGATCCTCGCTCGAGATCTGATCCGCGAACGGACCGGTCTGCCTGTTACGACCAGCCATGAACTTTCATCAAAGCTGGGTGGCCCGAGACGGGCCCTGACGACGCTTCTGAATGCGCGGCTGATCGCCATGATCGACCGGCTGATCGCAGCTACCGAGGGATTCCTGCAAAGCCGAGGGATTGAAGCGCCGTTGATGGTGGTACGCGGTGACGGAGCTCTGGTCTCGGCCAGTTTCGCTCGGCAACGCCCCATAGAGACCATCCTGTCCGGGCCAGCGGCGAGCATCGTCGGAGCCCGGCATCTGACTGGGCTTGATGATGCGATCGTTTCCGATATCGGCGGCACGACGACCGACATTGCCATTCTCGACAAGGGTGTGCCTCGTCTTGATCCGGACGGAGCCACGGTTGGCGGGTTCCGCACCATGGTCGAGGCGGTCGCGATGCGCACATTCGGTCTCGGCGGCGATTCGGAAGTCGTTATCTCCGAAAGCGGGCTGGACGCCTGGATTCAGCTTGGTCCCCGACGTCTGGTACCGTTGTCCCTGCTCGCGCATCTACACGGCGCTTGTATCGGCGAGGCGCTTGAGCGGCAGTTGCGCGATATGAATCCAGCACGAATGGCTGGCCGGTTTGCCGTGCGTGTCGGTGTGCCGGCGAGGCTCGCTGCGGGTTTGAGCCCTGCTGAAGACAGGCTTTACCAGCGCCTCACCGATACGCCAGTTCCCCTTGATCGACTTTTGATCTCAACGGTTGAGGCCGCGACATTGCAGCGACTCGTCGCGCGCGGGCTCGTTCATCTTGGCGGATTTACGCCATCGGATGCGGCCCATGTGTTGGATCAGCAAAGCAATTGGGACGCGGACGCCGCGCGCTTAGGCGCGGAGTTGCTGGCTCGCCGCCGTAACGGACGCGGCGACGTTGCGGCCGCATCGGCCGAAGCGATCGCCAAGCGGGTCCTTGATGCCGTGACACGTCTGTCGGCCGAACGGATGCTGGAGACCGCCCTTTCCAACGATGGGCTCGATGGTGCAGCCTTGGTGGCGGGGCCGCTCCTGCAGCGCGCACTGGATAGAAGCCGCGGGATTGCGGTCCTTTCGGTTGGCCTGGATCGGCCGGTGATTGGTCTCGGTGCGTCGGCCGCCTTGCATTACGCTAGGTTGCCGGCGCTGGTTGGACAGCACTGCCAAGTGCCCGGCGATGCCGACGTTGCAAACGCAATCGGCGCAGTGGTGGGGCAAGTGCGCATCAGTTTGGCAGCGATCGTGACACAGCCTGTCGAAGGCGTCTTCCGCGCCAGCGTCGGATCGTCGATCTCTGATCATGGCACAGAGGAGGATGCGATGGCCGTGGCACACACACAGGTGCGCCGGCAGGCCGATGAAGCCGCGCGCGCGGCCGGCAGCGACGATGTCGAAATCGATATCACAACGGACCTGCGCGTTGCCACCATTGAAGGCCGGCGCATGTTCATCCAGGCTTCGCTAAAGGCGACCGCCACCGGCAGGCCGCGGATTACGCATGTGCCGGGAGATCATCCTGACGGTCTTTCATCGTTTGCCGAATTGACCGACTAGGCCGTGCATGGTGAAAGCGGATAGGGCTGAAAAGCCATGACATGTGCTTTGTGAGAAGGGCTTCAAGCATGACCGATCGCGTTGACGTGCACGGGTTGAAGATTGACCGCGTTCTGTACGACTTTATTGCCGATGAGGCGGTGCCTGGCACGGACGTTGAGGCCGGACGATTTTGGCAGCACTTTGCCGCCATGGTGGCTGACCTGACCCCAAGGAATCGTGAGCTTTTGCAAAAACGCAACGCGATCCAAGAAAAGATCGATGCCTGGCACCGCCATCACGGCGCTCCGTCCGATCTGCCCGCCTATGAGGCTTTCCTGAGGTCGATCGACTACATCATTCCGGAGGGTCCCGGTTTCAGGGTCACGACCGAGAATGTCGATGATGAGATCGCGAAGATCGCCGGGCCGCAACTGGTCGTGCCGGTGATGAACGCGCGTTATGCCTTGAACGCAGCCAATGCACGGTGGGGTTCGCTTTACGACGCGCTCTACGGCACGGATGTGATTCCCGAAACCGACGGCGCGGAAAAGGGCACGAGCTATAATCCGAAGCGCGGCGAAAAGGTGGTTGCTTGGGCCCGCGCATTGCTTGATGAGATTGTACCGCTTTCAGGCGCGCGTTGGACCGATGCGCGGGGCTTTGCCATCGAGGAGAGCAGGCTGGTCGTGAAAATTGACGGTGGCGCGACCGGACTGAAGGACGAGTCGCGGTTCGCGGGCTATCTCGGCGGATCGACGAAGCCGACCCAATTCCTGCTGAAGAATAACGGTCTTCATGTCGAGGTGCTGATCGACGCCACCTCTGACATCGGCAGGAGCGACCCCGCTCACATTTCGGATGTCCGGCTGGAATCCGCGCTCACCACGATCATGGACTTCGAGGATTCCATCGCCGCCGTCGATGCCGAGGACAAGGTCGCCGCCTATCGCAATTGGCTCGGACTGATGAAGGGCGATCTCGTCGAAGAAGTGACCAAGGCGGGCAAGACTTTTGCCCGGACACTTAACCCAGACACTGACTATATGGCTCCGGATGGCATGGCTGTCACGCTGCGTCGACGCTCGCTGATGCTGGTGCGCAATGTCGGCCATCTGATGACCAATCCCGCGATCATGGACGCGGACGGAAACGAAGTGCCGGAAGGCATCATGGATGCCGCCATCACCGGACTGATCGCATTGCACGATGTCGGCCTGAATGGCCGCCGCGCCAACTCACCTGAAGGTTCGGTCTATGTCGTGAAACCGAAGATGCACGGCCCGGAAGAAGTCGCTTTCGCGGTCGAGCTTTTCGGGCGGGTCGAGGCCGTGCTTGGCATGGCGCCGAACACGATGAAGATGGGCATCATGGATGAGGAGCGGCGCACCACCGTCAATCTCAAGGAATGCATCCGCGCAGCCTCGAAGCGTGTGGTCTTCATCAATACCGGCTTCCTCGACCGCACCGGTGACGAGATGCACACCTCGATGGAGGCAGGGCCGATGATCCGCAAGGGCGACATGAAGCAGGCCGCCTGGATTCAAGCCTATGAGAACTGGAACGTCGATATAGGTTTGGAATGTGGCCTCGCGGGCCATGCACAGATCGGCAAGGGCATGTGGGCGATGCCCGACCTGATGGCGGCGATGTTGGAGCAGAAGATCGCCCACCCGAAGGCCGGCGCGAACACAGCTTGGGTGCCATCGCCCACCGCCGCGACTTTGCATGTGACCCATTACCACAAGGTCGATGTCGCAAGCGCGCAGGCTGAACTGAAGGCACGGCCACGCGCAAAGCTGGCCGACATTCTATCGGTGCCGGTCGCGACGCGACCGAACTGGACGCCTGAGGATATACAGCACGAACTCGACAACAATGCGCAGGGCATTTTGGGTTATGTCGTGCGCTGGATCGATCAGGGCGTCGGCTGTTCCAAGGTGCCGGACATCAATGATGTCGGGCTGATGGAGGATCGCGCGACCCTGCGCATATCCGCTCAGCACATGACAAACTGGCTCCATCACGGCGTCTGCTCGCGCGATCAGGTGATGGAAACGATGAAGCGCATGGCGGCGATCGTGGACCGGCAGAACGAAGGCGACGCGCTCTATCGACCGATGGCGCCTGACTTCGAGAACTCGATCGCCTTCCAGGCGGCTTGCGACCTGGTGTTCAAGGGACGCGAACAGCCGAATGGTTACACCGAGCCGGTCTTGCATGCCCGGCGACTTGAACTGAAGGCAAACTCGCCGGTGTAGCGCCCTATGGTCACCCTCGCAGTCGACACCTCCGCGAATCTTTGTGCGGCCTGCGTTTATGATGCGCAGTTTGGGGAGCGCGGCCGTGCGGTGCGCGATCTCGGCAAGGGCCATGCCGAGCACCTGATGGCGGTGATCGACGAGGCACTGGTAGCCGCGGGAAAGCGCTACTCCGATCTCGATAGGATCGGGGTTTCAATCGGGCCAGGTTCCTTCACCGGCATCCGCGTCGGTGTCTCGGCGGCACGCGGCCTGGCATTGGCACTGGGTGTTCCGGCAATCGGCGTGACGAACTTAGAAGCATTGACTTTGGAGACCCGCGATAAATTTCCGGAACGCAAAGTTATGGCTGCACTCGAAGGTGGGCGCGGTGAAATTTATCTGGCGCTCTTTGCGCCCGATGGCGGCGAATTGATCTCGCCTGCCGCGACCGACATTGGTATGGCCGCGGCGATGGCCGGGCGCGAGGATGTGGTCCTTACCGGAACGGCTGCTGACAGGGTGAACGAGGCGGCAGGTGGAACCTACGCCATCGCAGGTCGGTACGCGACGGCCGATATCTCCGTCTATGCGAAGCTTGCCGCAATCGCGCGGGATGCCACCGATCGGCCCGTGCCGCTTTATCTGCGTTCAGCCGATGCCAAGGTCCAGGAAGGGTTCGCGGTCGCCAGGACGCGCTCGTCATGAAGTTGCCCGTGTGGCTGGCGACGCGCCAGTTTGCGATCGAGGCGCTCGAAGTGGATGATGCGGCGGCCCTGCATCGGATACACCAGGAGGATTTCAACCGGCCTTGGAGTGAGCACGAATTCATCGATTTGCTTGCCCAGGCCAATGTGTTCGGCTTTGCCGCGCGCGAAGTGGGCAAACGGCGCGCCGGGCCCGCCGGCTTTGTTCTGGCGCGTCAGGCTGCCGATGAAGCTGAGATTTTGACCGTGGCAGTCGCGCGATCGGCGCGCGGATTGGGGCTGGGGCGCAGCCTGATGGACGCAGTCTTGCGCGCACTGCATGCCGAGCGCACGACATCGTTGTTTCTCGAGGTCAACGAAACCAATGCCGTTGCGATTGCACTTTACCGGCGACTGGGCTTTGTCCAAGTTGGCAAGCGCCCGGACTATTATGAACAGCCCGGCGGGGGCCATACCGGGGCGATCGTCATGCGCCGGGACCTTCATTGAGACAATGCGGCACAAGGCAAAGCTGGCGGTAGTCCTGATTGGTTTTGCGATCGGAACAACCCTTCTGACGAGTTGGCAGGTCTTGATGAGGGCGAGCAGGATCGGCGATCCGCGCAATCCGGCCCGCCTTTGGCATCGCATGGTGCTGACGCTGCTCGGCATCCGCGTCCACCTGGCAGGCGACCTGACGACCCAGCGGCCCCTTCTGATTGTTGCCAATCACGTTTCGTGGACCGACATCATGGTGCTCGGGTCGATCGCGCCTGCAAACTTCATCGCCAAGTCAGAAGTCGCCCAATGGCCGATGTTGGGGCGGCTGTTTCGTTGGCAAAATTCGGTGTTCGTCGAGCGCGACGCACGCCACAAAGCCCATCATCAAACCTGGGATGTAGCGGAGAAGTTGAAAACCGGTGATCCGCTGGTCTTGTTCGCCGAGGGGACGACAGGCTCCGGGAACCGATTGTTGCCATTCAAGTCGACGCTGTTCGGTGCCGCCGCACAGTTGTCGGACACAGCTTTCGCCGTGCAGCCCGTGGCGCTTGACTACGCGCGCCTGCACGGAATCGCGCTGGGTCGCGCTCAGCGCGCTTGCCTGTCGTGGATCGGTGATCAGGACCTGGTGCCGCATCTGTTGTACCTGATTAAGAGCGGCCCGATCGACGTCGAAGTCCGGTTCGGCCGGCCCATCGGCTTCCAGAGCTTGAACCGCAAACAGGTGGCCGTTCAAACCGAAGCAGCCATTCGCGAGATGATCGCCTCAATGCGGCGCGCGGCACAGGTGTGATTGCAGGTGGACTGTCTTTTGCCAAAGAAAAGCGCTACAGGCGTCGCCATGGAACGCATCGATACGACTGCCCACGAGCCGGCTGATCTGGCGGAGGCGAAGCCCCTCTCCAGGAAGGTCTTTGTCAAGACCTATGGCTGCCAGATGAACGTTTATGACAGCGAGCGCATGTCCGATGCGCTCGCTGTGGACGGCTACCAGCCGACGAGCACGATCGAAGAAGCAGATCTCGTGCTCCTGAACACGTGTCACATCCGAGAGAAGGCTGCCGAAAAGGTTTATTCGGAGCTCGGGCGCATCCGACAGCTCAAGGAAGAGCGTGCGCTTGCCGGCCGGCAGACGGTTGTCGGCGTCACAGGCTGTGTTGCGCAGGCCGAGGGCGAGGAGATCCTGAACCGGGCGCCGGTCGTTGACCTCGTAGTTGGCCCCCAGACCTATCATCGTCTGCCAGACGTCGTAAAAAAGGCGCGCGCCGGCACCAGGATCGTCGAGACCGATTACGCACTGGAAGACAAATTCGCACATCTGCCGCGGCCTGACCGCAAGATCATCAGGTCCCGCGGCGTGACGGCGTTCCTGACCGTGCAGGAGGGCTGCGACAAGTTCTGCACCTTCTGCGTCGTCCCCTATACACGCGGCTCCGAAGTCTCGCGGCCGGTAAGCCAGATCGTCGCTGAAGCGGAGCGACTGGTTGAAAGCGGCGTGCGCGAGATCACGCTTCTCGGGCAGAACGTCAACGCTTGGCATGGCGAAGGCTATGAGGGGCGTGAATGGGGCTTGGGACGGCTGCTATATCGGCTGGCGGAAATTTCCGGGCTCGTTCGGTTGCGTTATACGACCAGCCACCCGCGCGATATGGACCAGGCGCTCATTGATGCCCATCGTGATCTTGCGGAGTTGATGCCTTATCTCCATCTGCCGGTTCAATCGGGGTCCGATCGCATCTTGAAGGCGATGAATCGCAAGCACACGGCAGATGATTATCGTCGGCTGGTCGACCGCATTCGTGGCGCGCGCAGGGACATCGCAATGTCGGGCGATTTCATCGTGGGCTTTCCAGGTGAGACCGACGCCGACTTCGAGGCTACCATGAAAATGGTCCGAGACATCGATTATGCACAGGCCTTCTCGTTCAAATATTCACCGCGACCGGGAACACCGGGCGCCGAGATGAAGTTGCATGTTGAGGAGCGTGTAAAGGATGAAAGGCTGCAGGAATTGCAGATGGCGCTGGGAAATCAGCAACAATCCTTCGCGCAAAGCCGGATCGGCATGGAAATGGACGTGCTGATCGAGAAGCCAGGGCGGCGCGCGGGGCAAATCGTTGGGCGGTCGCCTTGGCTACAGCCTGTTATTCTTGATGAAAACGCAGGCCGAATCGGTGACATTATTCGGGTGAAGGTTTACAGCGCCGGCCGCAATAGCCTGTTCGCAGCGCCGGTTTTTGTCTAGGCAACGAGGAGAGCCGTTTGAGCGTCGCACCGGAAGCGAAGACCGAGCTCCAGGGAGCATCGGACAAAGCAAATATCGTGCTCACCTTCGATAACAACACGCTTGCATCGGCTCTTTACGGCCAGTTCGACGAAAACCTTGCCCGCATTGAGCAAAGGCTCGGTCTCGACATCCGTTCCAGGGGAAACCAGCTCTCGATCCACGGTGAATCGTCCGCGGCCGAACAAGCGCGCCGTGCTCTCGAATATCTCTATGGCCTGCTTCAGAAAGGCCATGACGTGTCGCCATCCGAGGTTGATGGCGCACTGCGCATCTCGACCGCACCTGACGATCAATTGACTCTGCCCACCCTCGACCGCAAGGGCAAGATGGCTGTTGCTCAGATCGCGACACGCAAACGCACGATCTATGCGCGGTCGGTCAATCAGGATGCCTATATGCGGGCGATGGAGCGGTCCGAACTCGTCTTCGGCATCGGTCCAGCGGGTACCGGAAAGACCTATCTGGCCGTTGCACACGCAGCAATGCTTCTGGAGCGCGGCGTGGTTGAACGTATCATCTTGTCGCGGCCTGCCGTCGAGGCGGGCGAACGCCTCGGTTTCCTGCCCGGCGACATGAAGGAAAAGGTTGATCCCTACCTGCGACCCCTCTACGATGCGCTGTACGACATGATCCCCGCTGACAAGGTGGAACGGGCAATTGCGGCCGAAGTGATCGAGATCGCGCCACTGGCGTTCATGCGCGGTCGCACATTGCACCACGCCGCGATCATTCTCGACGAGGCGCAGAACACGACGCCGATGCAAATGAAGATGTTCCTGACTCGCCTGGGCGAGGGAGGGCGCATGATCGTCACCGGTGACCCAAGTCAGATTGACCTGCCGCCCAACACCAAGTCCGGTCTGGTCGAGGCGCTCAGGGTACTGGCCGATGTTCCCAGCATCGCCAACGTCCGCTTCAATGATGTCGACGTGGTCCGGCATCCGCTGGTTGCTGAGATCGTACGCGCCTATGATCGGGAAGGCGCGGGCATGCCGGGGCCATCCACGGCGAGAATCTGATCTGCTGTGACAATCGAGATCGACATCACGCTGGAGGCGGGGGAGTGGCCGGAGGAAGCCGCCCTGAGAGATTGCGCCGAGAACGCATGCTCCGCCGTCCTCAAGGAACTTGATGTGTCGGGTCAGGCTTCCGAACTGAGTTTGGTGTTCACCGATGATGCTGCGATCCGCGTGCTCAATCGTGAATGGCGCCGGCAGGACAAGGCGACGAACGTGCTGTCCTTTCCAGCATTCGAGATGGCGCCAGGCAAGTCATTGCCGCCAATGCTCGGCGATATTATCATCGCCTTCGAAACGGTTTCTGCCGAAGCGGCCCTGGAAGGAAAGCCGTTCGCGCACCATTTGGCGCATTTGGTCGTTCACGGCCTGCTTCACCTTTTGGGTTATGACCACGAAAACGACGCAGATGCGAACGAAATGGAGGATCTGGAACGCAAGGTGCTTGCGCGGCTTGCTATCCCCGATCCTTATGTCTAACTGGTAGGGCCGAAATGGCCTTAGGGATAATGAACGAACAATCTCATATCGACGCTCCGCCCATGCCGGCCGAGACAAGCGGGTCAGACGACGGTCCGGACGCGCAAAGTAGGAGCGCTGGCGCCGCTGCCGGCAAGACTCCAACCTTCTTTCACAGGTTTTCCGGCCTCTTTAGGAAAAATGGGTCCTCGATCCGCGAGGACCTTGCGGATGCACTGGATGAGCAGTCTCTTGATTCCGCCGGCTTTTCGCCGGGCGAGCGCGCCATGCTCAAGAATATCCTGCGGCTGCGCGAGTTGCGGGTCGAGGATGTAATGATCCCGAGAGCCGATATTCAGGCGGTCGAGATGACCACGACGCTCGGCAATCTGATGGGCATTTTCGAGCGCCTCGGTCATTCGCGAATGCCGGTCTATGGAGAAACGCTGGATGATCCACGCGGCATGGTCCATATCCGCGACGTGATTGCCCATATCACCCGCATGGCGGGGCAGGATCGCGCCGCAAATCAGCCCCCCGACGTGTCGACGCTCGACCTCAACAATGTCGACCTGACGAAGAGCATTGACGAACTCAGCCTGGTACGCAAACTCCTCTTCGTGCCGCCATCGATGCTTGCTTCCGATTTGATGGCGCGCATGCAGGCCGAACGTCTGCAAATGGCGCTGGTCATCGATGAGTATGGCGGCACTGACGGTCTCGTCTCGCTTGAAGACATCGTAGAGATGGTCGTGGGCGACATCGAGGACGAGCACGACGATGACGAACCGATGATCACGCAGGCGGGGGACGGCGTTTTCATTGTCGATGCCAAGGCCGAGATTGATGAAGTCGCCGAGAAGATCGGCGACGCATTCTCCGCCGGGGAGCACAGCGAATATGTCGACACAATCGGCGGCATGATCTTCAACGCTTTGGGGCGGGTTCCGGCTCGTGGCGAGGTTGTCCAGGCGATTCCCGGCTTCGAGTTCCATGTGCTTGATGCCGATCCGCGACGGGTCAAGCGCGTCCGCATCGTCCAGAGCCGCGGCACGGACCGCCGGCGCCGCCAGGTCCGCCAGGCGACGAACTGAATCTGCGGTTTGGAAACGGCTTCGCCTTTGCTAAGCAATGGCGCGGGTTGATTCTGGCAACGGACGGATGAATGAAGCGCCTTGCGGGCAAGATAATTCTCCTTTCGGGCGCAGGCAGGGCAATTGCAGCCTTTAGCGCCGGCGCCGTTGCAAGCCTGGCCCACGCGCCGTTTGATTTTCCGCTGGCTGCCTTCATTGCCTTTCCGGTTCTCGTCTGGCTCCTCGACGGTGCGGTCGCCGCGCCCGATCGGCGTGGGCTGAGGCGTCTTGGTCCTGCATTCGGAATTGGATGGCTGTTTGGCTTCGGCTACTTTCTTACCGGGCTCTGGTGGACAGGAAACGCGCTCCTCGTCGAGGCTGATCTTTTTGCCTGGGCACTGCCACTGGCTATCGTTGGGCTGCCGGCGCTGCTCGCCCTCTTCTATGCCTTCGCCGCGTCGCTGGCGAAGATGGCGTGGAGCGATGACATCGGCCGGATTGCCGCGCTGGGCGCCGCATTCGCGGTCGCGGAATGGCTGCGTGCGACGCTATTTTCGGGATTTCCTTGGAATTCCGTCGGCTATGCCGCGATGCCTGTGCCGCTTGCGATGCAGTCCGTCGCCGTGGTCGGCGTTGTTGGCATGAACGCGCTTGCGGTCTTCGTCTTTTCACTCCCGGCGCTGCTCGCGGGGCGAGATCATCTTAAACTCGGCGCGATCCTAGGCGTCGCGCTCATCGCTACGCATCTTGGCTATGGCCTCTTGAGGCTCTCCCAGGCTGAAGGACCTGCAGATGCCGAGATTGCCGCCATTCGTGTCATCCAGCCTTCGATCCTGCAAAGTCAGAAATGGGACGTGGAAGAGCGCGACCGCATATTTCAGGCTCATCTGGATCTGACCGCGCGACCGCTGGGAGAAGGAGTTGCACCCAGGCAGATCCTGATCTGGCCCGAAACGTCCGTTCCCTACCTGTTCAGCGATCGGCCAGACGCTCTTGTGGCGCTTGGGCGCGTGGTTGGAGAGGAGCAACGCCTGCTTGCCGGTGTGGTGCGGCCGGTAACTGGTGGCACCGGCGCCCAGTCATATCACAATTCAATTGTCGTGATCGACGGGTCGGGCGAAATCGTCGATGCGTTCGATAAGATCCGGCTCGTCCCCTTTGGCGAGTATTTGCCCTTCGCAGACGTCCTTGGTCGTTTCGGCTTCCGTCAGCTTGCGCAAAGTATCGGCGGCTTTACGGCTGGCAGCCAACGGCGTCCGTTGGATATCGGCAATGGGATCACCGGCCTGCCGTTCATTTGCTATGAAGTTATTTTTCCAGAGATCGCGCTGCGCGAGGGAGCGGATGCATCCTTGTTGATCAACATCACCAATGATGCGTGGTTCGGCGACACGCCGGGGCCGTATCAACATTTCCGACAAGCTCAGTATCGCGCGGTGGAATCGGGCTTGCCGCTTATTCGCGCCGCCAATAACGGAATCTCGGCTGCCGTAGACGGCTATGGTCGTGTCATCGATGGGCTGGAACTCGATGCTGTCGGTGTTCTGGACGTCGATGTTCCCTTGGTGCGGGCCGATGCATTCATTCCGCCGGTGCGTGCAAGCCACCTCGGCTGGACTCTTGTCATCTGCATGGCGATCACGGCCGGCCTGAGCGGCCACAGGTCGAGCCGTCGCGCCCACTGACGTTGTTGGTCCACTGCTTCACGACATCTTGACCGCCGCTTCCACGCTTGGCTACAGGTCATTGGCCCGCCACATCGGCGCCGCGCTTTCCAGAGGGGACACCCGACCTTGCGCCAGAACTATATTTTCACCTCTGAATCCGTTTCTGAAGGGCATCCTGATAAGGTTTGCGACCGCATTTCGGATGAGATCGTCGATCTGGTCTACCGGGAAGCCAAGAAGGCTGACATGGATCCGTGGCATGTCCGCGTTGCGTGCGAAACGCTGACCACGACCAACCGGGTCATCATCGCCGGTGAGGTTCGGGTTCCGGACTCTCTTTTGAAGAAGGACCGGAACGGCAATGTCATTCTCGACGCCAAGGGCGGTCCGATCATCAATCCCTCCAAATTTCGCTCAGCTGCCCGCCGCGCCATCCGTTCGATCGGTTACGAGCAGGATGGTTTTCATTGGAAGACGGTCAGGATCGACGTGCTCTTGCACGGCCAGTCGGCAGATATTGCTCGGGGGGTTGACAGTGCCGCCGACAGGCAGGGCGAGGAAGGAGCCGGTGATCAGGGCATCATGTTCGGCTACGCCTGCCGTGAGACGCCGGACCTAATGCCGGCGCCGATCTACTACAGTCACAAGATCCTTGAACTGCTCGCCGAAGCTCGCAAGGGCAAGGACGGCGAGGCGGCCAAGCTTGGACCCGACGCCAAGAGTCAGGTGACGGTGCGCTATGTCGATGGTCAACCCAGCGAAGCCACCCAAATCGTCCTATCGACGCAGCATATCGATCCCAATTGGGACAGCAGAAAAGTCCGCGAGGTTGTCGAGCCTTATATCCGAACGGCGTTGTCGCTCGGAGGGCTGTCGATTGCGGAGGACTGCAATTGGTATATCAACCCGACCGGCAAGTTTGTTATCGGCGGCCCGGATGGCGATGCCGGACTGACTGGCCGCAAGATTATTGTCGACACCTATGGTGGCGCTGCTCCGCATGGCGGCGGCGCATTTTCGGGCAAGGATACCACCAAGGTCGATCGTTCGGCTGCCTATGCCGCGCGCTATCTTGCCAAGAATGTCG
>CAZEEC010000007.1:0-36332 GCA_964511105.1 uncultured Mesorhizobium sp. | reverse complement strand
GATCGTCAACCCGACGCCGGACAACAAGCTGATCCTCAACTTGCCGGCGACCGTCGAGATGTCGACGCCCAATATCCATGCCGATCAGATCGAATGGATGTCGCGTCAGCTCGACCGGCGCGATTCGATCATTTTGTCCCTGCACCCGCACAATGATCGCGGCACCGGCATCGCGGCGACCGAGCTTGGCCTGATGGCAGGCGCCGACCGCGTCGAAGGCACCTTGTTCGGCAATGGCGAGCGCACCGGCAATGTCGATCTCGTGACGCTGGCCTTGAACATGTACACGCAAGGCGTCGATCCGATGCTCGACTGCACGCAGATCGAGCGCATGAAGGACGTCTACGAATATTCCAACCAGTTGAAGATCGGCGAGCGCCACCCCTATGTCGGCGAACTGGTCTATACCGCCTTCTCCGGCTCGCACCAGGACGCGATCAACAAGGGCATGAAGGCGATCAAGAAGGCCAACAAGCCGCTTTGGGAAGTGCCCTATCTGCCGATCGACCCGAACGATGTCGGCCGCTCCTATGAAGCGATCATCCGCATCAATTCGCAATCCGGCAAGGGCGGCATCGCCTATATCCTGCAGGCCGATTACGGTTTGAACCTGCCGCGCAATCTGCAGGTCGAGTTCCGCGAGGAGATCCAGGAGATCACCGACCGCGACGGCAAGGAATTGCGTCCACAGGCGATCTACGACCGCTTCCTCGACCTTTATGTCGACCAGCCCCACGGGCGGATGAAATTCGTCGACCACCAGACCTTTCCCGACACCTCGGCCAAGGGCCGGCGCGTCGTCGAGGCGACCATTGTCGACAACAGCCATGAAATTCAGATCAGCGGGACAGGCAACGGCCCGATCGACGGCTTTGTCGACGCGCTGTCGAAGCATATCGGCATCGAACTGACGGTCCTCGATTATTCCGAGCACTCCATCCAGCGGGGTTCGAACGCCGCGGCGATCTCCTATATCGAGGTCGAGCATCCGGACGGAAGGCTCTTCGGCGCCGGCATCAACACCAACATCGTCGCCGCCTCGCTCGAAGCCGTCGTGTCGGCCGCCAACCGCATCCTCGGTGCCCGATGAGCGATCGGCTGGGCGCACGGGTTCTGGGGAAGGGCGATCGCACGATCGTCCTTCTGCACGGTTTCGGCGGTTCGCATTCCGCCTGGACCGACATCCAGCCAGCGCTTGCGCGCGACGCGCAGGTGATCGCCTATGACCTTCCCGGCCATGGGCGATCGCTCGATTATCCCAATGCCGGGCCGGCGACAATTGCCGCCAAGGCGGTCGCGGCCGATCTGACCCGGCGCGGCATCGAGAAGGCGCATCTGGTCGGCCACTCGATGGGCGGTGCGATCGCCGCCCTCATCGCCATGCGCTCGCCGGAGCGGGTGGCATCGCTCACCTTCCTCGCCCCCGGCGGCTTCGGCCCGGAGATCAACGGCGAACTGCTGAAGCGCTACGCCAATGCCAGCGATGCCGGTGAACTGGGTCGCGTCATGGACGAAATGTCGGCGCCGGATTTTTCGACGCCGCCCAAACATGTGCTCGGGCTTGCGGCCGTGCGTGGTGCGCCGGGACAGCGCGCCAAGCTCGATGCGTTTCACGGCATCATCCAGAAGGACGGCATCCAGGGCGAAATTCCGCGCGACGCGCTGGCCAAGCTTCCGATGCCGGTATCGCTCCTCTGGGGCACGGTCGATCCTGTCTTGCCGTTTTCGCAGACCGAGAACCTGCCGGACAACATCCGCCTGACCGTTATCGAGGGCGCAGGCCATTCGCTCATCCTCGAGGCCAAGACGACCGTTCTCTCAGCCATCCGTGCATCGCTCGCCGCTGCCTGAAACGCGGAAGCCCTTGACATTCGGCGCGTTTTCGCCGGAATCGCTGGTTAAGGATGCGTTAAGTTCGTGCATTCATGCAGAATCTGGAGCCCGGTCATGAGTGAAGCTCTCCACGAGACGCCCCGCAACGGCACGATGCGCCGCCTGGCCGCCGCGATCCGCGAGGTCAAGACGGCCAATGCGGACCGGACCGACGTCGTCGTCGATCTGCGCGAGGCGCAGCAGACGCGGCTCGAGATTCTGGCCCAGGATCTGGAGCAGGTGTTCGCCGATATTCCCGCCGACGATGAGCGTTTCGATCTCAATGTCACCGGCGGGTTGCAGCCGAGGCTTTGGATCGATGCCGTCAGCCACGTCACGATGGGCCGCGACAAGCGCACCTACCGTTTCCTGAAGGACACGCGCAACGGCCGGATCGTGCTCGCTGAAACGCCGGACATCCGCAAGGCGGCCGACGCGGTGACGCGCTATGTCGCCGAGCGCGTTATCGAGCGCGAAGCGGTGCTGGCGGGCGATCGCGAAGTGCCGGCGCCGGTTCTGGGCGTGCTCGACCAGGGGCCGGCAAAGGCCGCGTTCGACGTGTTCACCGCCGTGGCGCTCTTTCTCGCCGGTGCCTTTGTCGGCATTGCCGGCGTCGTCTATTTCGCCTGGGACCGGCTCGGCATCGGTTTCTGAGCCGGACGTTCCAGAGCCTGCGCCAGGATTTCCTGGACGCCGTCTTCGCCATGCATCAAGCCGCGGCGCTCGAGGTGTAGCGCCCAGTTGCCGGCATCGCCGTCGATCGTGACCAGATTGTACTGGGCCGCCGGCTTGTCGCCGCCGAGCGCCTGACCGGCGGCCGCAACGCCGACAACGGGCACATGGCCGTCGCGCCCGCTCAGCCAATAGAGGCTAGGCAGATGTGTATGGCCGTGCAGCACGAGTTCGGCGCCATGCCGCCTCATCACCTTGGCGAAGCGCCCGATGCCGTAGAGGCGCTTGTGCTGGGCGGCCGCGCCGCGCACGGGCGGGTGGTGGATCAGGATGACGCGGCACAGGCCGCGAGACCTTGCTTCGTCCAGCATCGTCCCGAGCCTTTGCGCTTGCGTCCTTCCGAAATAGCCCGATGCCATGAAGGGCGCGGTGGCGCGTGCCGATGAGACGCCGATGATCGCCGTGGTGCCGCGCACGCGCAGATAGGGAAAACCGCCGGGAAGGACGGGGCGCACGGCATTGTCGCCCCACATCCATCTGCCCCAGGCTTTGCATGCCTTGTTGAGCGCGCCAGGCACGTAAGCGTCGTGATTGCCGGGAACGACCGAGACGTCTTCACCCGGGCCCAAGCCATCAAGCCATTGCCGGGCGAAATCGAGTTCGGCATCGAGGGCCAAATTGACGAGATCACCGGTCACCGCGATGTGGTCCGGCGTCTGCGCCTTGAGGTCGTCCAGGATGAGACCGATCACCTGATCGTGCAGGTTCGCTTTGCGGTTGCGCTGCCAGTTGATGTAGCCGGTGATGCGCTTGGAGGCGAGTTCACGGTAGGAAACGGCAGGTAGCGGCCCGAGGTGGACGTCGGAGAGGTGGGCGAGCCTGAGCATGCTCCTCCTTACGATATGACATGCGGCGTGACCACCCGTCGCTTGATCGGCCCCATCAATAATGGGGTGGGGTGATCACCCAGACGACTTTCGCGGGAACGTCGCCCGCGTTCGCGCAACGATGGATCTCGGCGCTGTTGAACGAGAAGCTGTCTCCTTCCTGTAGCCGAAAAAATTGTCCCGCAACCCAAAGGTCCAGCTGTCCCGCGACGACGAAACCCGCCTCGGCGCCGTCATGGCTGTAGTCGCCGCTGTCGGCGCCGGGTTCGATGGTGCTCAACAGCATTTCAAGCGGGCCGCTCAGATTGGGCGAAAGCAGTTCTTCCTGGATGCCGAGGCCGGTGAAGGTGAGCTTGCGGCGGTTGCTTGCGCGGACAACGACGTCCTTTTCCTGAACGGGACCGTCGTTCACATGGAAGAACCAGTTCATGTGAACGCCGAGGATGTCGCTGATCTTCTTCAGGACGCCGATCGGCAGCTTCGATTGATTGCGCTCGATCTGGCTGAGATAGCCGATCGATATGCCGGCGGCATCGGCCAGTTCCTGAAGCGTCATGCGCTTCACGCGGCGCAATTCGCGGATCTGCCTGCCGACTGCCGTCTCCTCGACAGCCCCCTCCGTGTCGCTGCTCATGGCTTTGGCCGGGATCGTCATGGTTGGATCACCACTCTATGAAATTTGGGACAGAATTTTTCATGCTTGCAAAAGCATCTTCACAAAAATACGCTTCACAGCAACGGCTTGCAACGCGAACGGGAGGGGCCGGTACGATCGGAAGAAATCTTACCGACGGCACATTCGCGAAAAGTCCGGCCTGATCCGGGAGGTACATAATGTCTGATCTGCCATCGAGCGCGCGCGTGGTCATCATCGGCGGCGGCGCCGTCGGCGTGTCGAGCCTTTATCATTTGGCCAAGGCTGGCTGGACCGATTGCGTTCTCCTCGAAAAGAACGAACTGACCTCGGGCTCGACCTGGCACGCTGCCGGCAATGTGCCGACCTTCTCGGCGTCGTGGTCGATCATGCACATGCAGCGTTATTCCACCGAACTCTACAAGCGCTTGGGTGCTGAGGTGGATTACCCGATGAACTACCACGTCACCGGGTCCTTGCGCCTTGGTCATTCCGATGAGCGCATGCTCGAATTCGAGCGCGTCAAGGGCATGGGCCGCTATCAGGGGATGGATATCGACATCCTCGGCCTGAACGAGATCAAGGACCGTTACCCGTTCCTCGAAACGCATGACCTGAAGGGCGCGCTTTACGATCCGAACGACGGCGATATCGATCCGGCGCAACTGACCCAGGCGCTGGCTAAGGGTGCGAGGGACATGGGTGCGAAGATCGTCCGCTTCTGTACCGTGACCGGCGCGCGGCGGGAGAGCGACGAATGGGTGATCGAGACCGACAGGGGCGAGATCCGCTGCGACTATGTGGTCAACGCGGCAGGCTATCGCGCGCAGGAAGTCGGCCGCTTCTTCGGGCGCGATGTGCCGATGATGGTGATGAGCCATCAATATATCCTTTTCGAGGAGATTCCCGAACTTGCGGCATGGACGCGGGAGCACGGTCAGAAGTTGCCGCTGCTGCGCGACGTCGACAGCTCTTATTATCTCAGGCAAGAAAAGGCGGGCATGAATCTCGGCCCCTATGAGCGCAATTGCCGCGCGCATTGGGCAACGCCCGACGATCCCATGCCGGCGGATTTCTCCTTTCAGCTTTATCCGGACGATCTCGACCGGCTCGAGTGGCATTTGAACGATGCCGTTGCGCGCGTGCCGATCCTCGGGACCGCCGGGCTGTCGCGGATCATCAACGGCCCGATTCCCTACGCGCCGGACGGCAATCCGCTGATCGGGCCGATGCCAGGCGTTCCGAACGCGTTCGAAGCCTGCGTTTTCACGTTCGGTATCGCCCAGGCCGGAGGAGCAGGGAAGGTCCTCGCTGAATGGGTGATCGAAGGCCGTACCGAATGGGACATGTGGTCGTGCGATCCGCGCCGGTTGACCGGTTTCACGGATCACCAGTACTGCGTCGACAAGGGCATGGAGGTCTATGGCAACGAATATGCCATCCAGTTTCCCCGTCATGTCTGGCCGGCCGGCCGCAACCGGAAACTGTCGCCCATTCACGACCAGATCGAAGCGCTTGGCGGGCAGTTCGGCCCTTATAATGGCTGGGAGCGGGCCAACTGGTTCGCGCAGCCAGGCGACGACACATCCGAAGACTCGACGCTGACATTCCGCCGCGACGGCCCGTGGCAAGAGCGCGTGCGCGAGGAATGCCTCGCGGTCCGCGACGCCGCCGGCATCCTCGACTTGCCCGGCTTCGCCCGTTTTCGCATCGCCGGGCCGGGTAGCCGCGCATGGCTTTCCTCGCTGATCACCGGCCTGGTGCCAAAGGCCGGCCGCATCGGGCTCGGCTATTTCGCCGACGAGGATGGACGGATCGTCACCGAGATGTCGATCATGGCGATCGAGGACGAAATCTTCTTCCTCATCACCGCGGCGGTCGCCCAATGGCACGATCGGGAGTGGCTGGAGCGGCATTTGCCCGCTGGAGCAGAGATCGCCATCGAGGATGTGACGGATCGCTTCTCCTGCCAGATACTCACCGGCCCAGCGTCACGCGCAATTCTCGCTGAAATCTGCGACGCTGATCTCTCCAAGCCGTGGCTCACCCACCAGTCCTGCCGTATCGCGGATCGCTGGCTGCAATTGGTGCGCGTTTCCTTCGCGGGTGAACTCGGCTGGGAATTGCACAGCAAGGCGGACGACACCGCCGCCATCTTCGACGTGGTCTGGGACGCCGGGCGAAGGCACGGCTTGAAGCCATTCGGAATGTACGCGCTCGATTCGCTGCGTCTCGAAAAGGGCTACCGCGTCTGGAAGGGCGATCTATCAACCGATTACACGATCTTCGAGGGCGGGCTCGAGCGCTTCGTCAAATGGGACAAGCCGGATTTCCGCGGCAAGCCGGCGCTTACCGCCGAGAAGGAGCGAGGCGTATCGAAGCGCTTCGTCACGCTCACCGTCGATGCCGGGGTTTACGACGCGCCCTACATGTCGACGCTCTGGCACAGCGGCGAGATCGTTGGCGAAACGACTTCCGGCGGCTATGGATACCGAACCGACCAATCGATCGCGCTCGGCATGGTGCGGGCCGATCTCGCCGAGCCGGGAACAACTCTCGAGATCGAGATTTTCGGTCGCCGTCACAATGCGACGGTCGCGCCGGCCCAGGCGCTTTGGGATCCCCAAAACGAAAGAATCCGGGCATGAGCCAGATTCCCGACAGAGCGCGCGTCGTCATCATCGGCGGCGGCATATCCGGATGCTCCGTCGCCTATCATCTGGCGAAGCTCGGCTGGACGGATATCGTGCTCCTCGAGCGCAAGCAATTGACCTCGGGGACGACGTGGCACGCCGCTGGGCTGATCGGCCAGTTGCGCGCCTCCCAGAACATGACGCGTCTGGCGAAATATTCGGCCGATCTCTACACGAAGCTCGAAGCCGAGACCGGCATCGCCACCGGCATGCGCCAGAATGGCTCGATCACGGTCGCGCTGAGCGAGGAGCGCAAGGAGGAAATCTACCGCCAGGCGACGCTCGCCCGCGCCTTCGACGTGGATGTGCAGGAAATCTCGCCGCGCGAGGTCAAGGAGCTTTATCCCCACCTCAACGTCTCAGATGTGGTCGGCGCCGTTCATCTGCCGCTCGACGGACAGTGCGACCCTGCCAATATCGCCATGGCGCTCGCCAAGGGCGCGCGGCAACTGGGCACCCGGATCGTGGAAAACGTCAAGGTGACGGCGGTGCATGACCGTGACGGCCGCGTCACCGGCGTCTCCTGGGCGAGCGGCCAAGAGCAGGGCACGATCGCCACCGATCTGGTGGTCAATTGCGGCGGCATGTGGGGCCGCGACCTCGCCGCCCGATCCGGCGTGACGCTGCCGCTTCATGCCTGCGAGCACTTCTATATCGTGACGGAAGCGATCGAGAACCTGTCGCGCCTGCCCGTCCTTCGCGTCCCCGACGAATGCGCCTACTACAAGGAGGATGCCGGCAAGATGCTGCTTGGCGCCTTCGAGCCGAAGGCCAAGCCTTGGGGAATGGACGGCATCCCGGAGGATTTCTGCTTCGACCAGCTGCCGGAGGATTTCGACCATTTCGAGCCGATCCTGGAAAAGGCGGTGCGGCGCATGCCGATGCTCGAGACCGCCGGCATCCATACCTTCTTCAACGGGCCGGAAAGCTTCACCCCCGACGACCGCTATTATCTCGGTGAGGCGCCCGAACTGAAAGGCTATTGGGTCGCGGCGGGCTACAACTCGATCGGCATCGTCTCGTCGGGCGGCGCCGGCTTCGCGCTCGCCCAATGGATGCACGATGGCGAGCCGCCCTTCGACCTTTGGGAAGTCGACATCCGCCGCGCCCAGCCGTTCCAGAAGAACCGGCGCTATTTGAAGGAGCGTGTCAGCGAGACACTCGGTCTTCTTTACGCGGATCATTTTCCCTACCGCCAGATGGAAACCTCGCGCGGCATCCGCCGCTCGCCGCTTCACGAGCATCTGAAGGCGCGCTGCGCGGTCTTCGGTGAAGTGGCAGGCTGGGAGCGGGCCAACTGGTTCGCGCGCGAAGGTCAAGAGCGCGACTACCGCTATAGCTGGAAGCGCCAGAACTGGTTCGACAATCAGAGGCAGGAGCATCTGGCCGTGCGCAACGGCGTCGGCCTCTTCGACATGACGTCGTTCGGCAAGATCCGCGTCGAAGGCCGCGACGCGCTCGCCTTCCTGCAACGGATGTGCGCCAATCAGATCGACGTCGCGCCGGGCCGCATTGTCTATACGCAAATGCTCAACAGAAGCGGTGGCATCGAAAGCGACCTGACGATCACGCGCCTGTCGGAGACGGCCTTCCTGGCGGTGGTGCCGGGTGCGACGCTGCAACGCGACCTTGCCTGGCTGAGAAAGCATCTGGCAGCGGAGGAATTCGTCGTCATCACCGACGTGACCGCATCGGAATCGGTTCTGGTCCTGATGGGTCCGAGATCGCGCGACCTGATCAGCGCCATCAGCCCACACGACTTTTCCAACGAGGCCTTTCCCTTCGGCACCGCTCAGGAGATCGAGCTGGGCATGGGCCTCGCCCGCGCCCACCGCGTCACCTATGTCGGCGAACTCGGCTGGGAACTTTACGTCGCGTCCGATCAGACGGCGCATGTGTTCGAGACGATCGAGGAAGCAGGCTTTGCCTTCGGCCTGAAGCTGTGCGGCCTGCACGCGCTCGATTCCTGCCGCATTGAAAAGGCGTTCCGGCATTTCGGCCATGACATCACCGATGAGGACCACGTTCTCGAAGCGGGCCTGGGCTTTGCCGTCAAGACGGCGAAGGGCGAGTTCATCGGCCGCGACGCCGTGCTCAAGAAGCGCGAGCAGGGGCTGAGCCGCAGGCTTGTCCAGTTCCGCCTGCAGGATCCCGAGCCCTTGCTTTTCCATAACGAGGCGATCGTGCGCGACGACAAGATCGTTTCCATCATCACCTCCGGCAATTACGGCCACCATCTGGGCGCCGCCGTCGGCCTTGGCTACGTTCCCTGCGCCGGGCAAAGCGAAGCCGACATCTTGTCTTCGAGCTATGAGATTGAGGTTGCGGGCGAGCGGTTTCCGGCTCTAGTCTCGCTGAAGCCGATGTACGACCCGAAAGCCGAGCGCACGAGGCTATGAACGAACAGGTCCGGCCGAACCGGACGGGGAACCAGGAATCGCTGCCGGCCGACGCGGTGCTGCTGGCAGCCGGCGATCCGACACCGCAAAGGGGAGTGAAAGGAAATGAAGCATCTTGTGGCCACGACATGCCTGGCCGCCGTGATCGGCGCCCTGGGCACCGCCTCCGCGGCGGCCGAATGTGGGGACGTGACGATCGCCAGCATGAACTGGCAAAGCGCCGAAGTGCTGGCAAGCCTCGACCAGTTCATCTTGAACGAGGGCTATGGCTGCAACGCGGCGGTGATCAGTGGCGACACTGTTCCGACGATTACCTCCATGGTCGAACGGGGCAATCCCGACATTGCGCCGGAAGGCTGGATCGACCTGATTCCGGAAGTCGTCAACCGTGGTCTTGAGGAAGGCCGGATCGTCGGCGCCGCCATTTCGATTTCCGACGGCGCCGTGCAGGGCTGGTGGATCCCGAAATATATCGCCGATGCCAATCCCGACATCGAGACCATCGACGACGCGCTGCAGCATCCCGAGCTTTTCCCCGATCCAGAGGATGCGAGCAGGGGCGCGGTCCACAACGGCCCAGCGGGTTGGGGCGGAACGGTGGTGACGGCGCAACTCTATAAGGCCTATGAAGCCGAAGAGGCCGGTTTTCGCCTGGTCGATACCGGCTCGTCGGCCGGCCTCGACGGATCGATCGCCCGGGCCTATGAGCGCGAGGAAGGCTGGGTCGGCTATTACTGGTCGCCGACAGCGCTCCTCGGCCGCTACGAAATGGTCAAGCTCGACCATGGCGTGCCCTTGGACGAGGAGGAATGGCAGCGCTGCAACACCGTTGCGGATTGTCCGGACCCGCAGCGCAACGATTGGCCGGTCGACACCGTCCAGACGCTGACGACGGCCGATTTCGCCGAGCGGGCCGGCGAGGAAGTCATGGACTACCTCAACAAGCGCTCCTGGTCGAACGCCACGGTCAACGCGCTCATGGCCTGGATGACGGACAACCAGGCGACCGGCGAGGACGGCGCCAGACATTTCCTCCAGAACAATGAGGATCTTTGGACCGAGTGGGTCTCGCCCGAGGCTGCGGAGCGGATCAGGGCAGCGCTCTAAACCAATGGACAGCATCGGTGGGCGGCCAGGTGCAAGCTTGGCCGTTCATCCGTTACACACAAAACACCGCCGCCAAGAATGCGGTCGTCCGAGCAGGGCAGGGGGGAAGAAATGGACTGGTTCTGGTCATTTCCGCATTTGAGCGATGATACGCTGCGCAATTTGCGCGTCACCATCGACGACAATTTCCGGACCTTCACCCGTGCCTATGGCGATATGATCGAAGCCTTCTTCGATCCGCTGCGCCTGTTCCTCATCCATTCCGAGCGGTTCATGCTCAATACGCCCTGGCCGGTGATCCTGCTGATCATCGCCGCGATCGCCTGGTTCGGCAGCCGCAGTTGGACCATCGTCCTGGGCAGCGTCGCCACGCTTTTGGTCATCGGCTTCTTCGACATGTGGGAAGATACGATGCGCACCATCGCGATGATCTTCGTGTGTGCCGTCCTGGCGATCGCCTTCGGCATTCCGATCGGCATCTTGATGTCGCGCTCCGACCGCTTGCGCAACATCATCAACCCGATCCTTGACGTGATGCAGACCATGCCGAGCTTCGTCTACCTCATCCCGGTGGTCATGCTGCTCGGCATCGGCCGGGTGCCGGGTCTGATCGCGGTCGTCATCTATGCCGTTCCGCCGATCATCCGGCTGACCAATCTGGGCATCCGGCTCGTCGACAAGGACGTGCTGGAGGCCGCCGACGCTTTCGGCTCGTCGAACTGGCAAAAGCTGAAGAACGTCCAATTGCCGCTTGCGCTGCCGACCATCATGGCCGGCATCAACCAGACCATCATGATGGCGCTCGCCATGGTCGTCATCGCATCGATGATCGGCGTCCAGGGGCTGGGGCAACCAGTGCTGCGGGCGATCAACAACCAGTATTTCACGCTCGGGATCTTCAACGGCCTCGCCATCGTCGGCATCGCCATCATCTTCGACCGGGTCAGCCAGGCCTTTGGGCACCGCCTCCAGAAGCACCGGGAAATCGTTCATGGCTGAAGCCTTGCAAGACGCCTACGGGATCGAGATCAGGAACCTGTCGAAGATCTTCGGGCCCAATGCGGCAGGTCTCGTCGAACTGCTCGATCAGGGCATCACCAAGACGGAACTGAACGAGCGCTACGGCCATGTGCTGGGCCTGAAGGACATCAACATCTCCATGCAGGCCGGCTGCATCCAGGTGATCATGGGGCTGTCGGGCTCGGGCAAGTCGACGCTGATCCGCCACATCAACCGGCTGGTCGATCCGACCGCCGGCGAGATCGTCGTCGGCGGCGAGGATGTGGTGAAGATGAGCGGGCGCGAATTGCGCGCGTTCAGGCGCCACCGCACGGCGATGGTGTTCCAGAAATTCGCGCTCTTGCCGCATCGGAATGTGCTGGAGAACACCGTCTACGGGCTCGAGGTGCAAGGTGTGCCCCGGGACCGGCAGGTCGAGTCTGCCATGCGCTGGCTCGATCGCGTCGGGTTGAAGGGCTTCGAGACCAAATACCCCAACCAGCTTTCGGGCGGCATGCAGCAGCGCGTCGGCCTTGCCCGGGCACTGACCAATGACGCGCCGATCCTTTTGATGGACGAGGCGTTTTCGGCGCTCGATCCGCTGATCCGCGTCGACATGCAGACGATCCTTCTCGACCTGCAAAAGGAGATCAAGAAGACGGTCGTCTTCATCACCCATGACCTCGACGAGGCGCTGAGGCTCGGCGACCGCATCGCGATCCTGCGCGACGGCGAGGTGGTCCAGCAGGGCACCGGCCAGGAGATCGTGCTGAAACCCGCCGACGACTACATCATGAGCTTCGTCGAGCACGTCAATCGCGGCCGCGTCATCCAAGTCGAAACGATCATGACGCAGCTTGACCCGGCGGACACGCAGGTAGGCGGCCCTGAAGTTCCGGCCGGCACATTGCTTGAGGATGCGGCGCGGCACCTGATTTCCGCCCGCGCCGAACGACTGCTCGTCACGGACGCGGATGGATCGAGCCTGGGCGCGCTGACCCTCGAACGCCTCATGGCCGTCATGGTCGCCCGGATGAACGACGTGTCGAATTGACATCATTTTATATGTTCTGATATCGAATGAAGCTGTCCTCGTTTGGAGTCGTGAACACGGTGCCGGCAATAACGATCCGCAATCTTTCCGTTGAGACTCACCGGGCCCTCAAGCTACGCGCTGCCCGGCACGGGCGCAGCACCGAGGCGGAGGTTCGGGATATTCTCGAAAAAGCAGCACGACCGGAAACCCGCATCAGGCTCGGCACGCTGCTCGCCGAGATCGGCCGCGAAGTCGAGTTGACGGAGGAAGAAGCGCGTGCCTTCAATATCGGTCTTGAACGCGATCGTGCGCCTGCCGAGCCAGTCAGCTTCGATAGATGATCCTCATCGATACAAATGTCATCTCGGAGCCGATGCAGCCGGCACCCAATGCGCTGGTTGTCCAGTGGATCGATGCGCAGGCCGTCGATACGCTCTATCTGTCCGCCATCACTGTGGCCGAACTGCGCTTCGGAATCGCGGTTTTGCCGCCCGGCAGGCGCAGGGACAGGCTGCGCAGCCGTCTGGAAGAGGAGGTTCTACCTCTGTTTGAAGGTCGCGTCTTGCCCTTCGACCTCGCGGCGTCCGAAGCCTTCGCCACCCTCATGGCTGCGGCACGTGCAAAGGGTGAGGCCATCGGCAAGACCGATGGGTTCATCGCGGCCATTGCCGCTGCGAATGGATTTGCGGTCGCAACTCGCGACACCTCGCCTTTCACGGCTGCCGGCATGATTGTGATCGATCCCTGGCGGGAATGAAACGAACCCTTTCCCAAAAAGATCCCATCGGCGCGCGACCAGACGGCTTCGCCGCGGCGCTAATGCCGGAGGCTGGCGTTGCAGGCCGAGAGACCGAGCAGGAGCTCACCTTCGGCCTCGGCGCGGCGAACGAGCATGTGACAATCGGTAACCGCCTCGATCGCGATCGAACCATCGCCGGCAGCAGGCTGTGCCGTCGCGGATTCGGCATCTTCACCATCCGCAGAGCCTGCCGAGAATGACAAGGTCGCCGTCTCGGTAATGTGGGAGACGACGGTCGCGGCGTCGGCCCCCGCTGGCGTGACGTCGCGGATGTCGAAGCTGAGGGTGAAATCCTCGATCGCTCCTTGTTGTCCCTGCGCGCCAGCCATGACGCCGAGCGCAAGGCGTCCGAGTTCGGTGACTTCCTGCTTACTCAGACTCATGACGCTGAATGTCTTACGGTCGTCGCCGACATAGGAATCGATGCTGACGTAAAAATGTGCCTCATCGGCGATGACCCGTTCCGTCAGTTCGAGCATGCCCTCGAAATCGTTGGCCCCCACCATGGTGGTGATCTCTTGTGTCATATCTTCGAAGAAGCTGGTGACCTCTTCTTGTGAGAGGGCCGTGGATTCTTGCGCATGAAGCGGTACGGCGGTGAAAGCAAGCGCTGCGGCGATGGCGCATGCGGGGAACTTTCCGGAGGAAGCGGCCATATCTGTCTCCCTGGCTGTATCGGATGAATGGCTGTGAGGCCACTGCCGGGGGATCGGGCGGCCTCGCGCTTCCAAGACGCAGCAACGCCCGATGTTCCTCAATCGGCCCGACGTTTGTCGCGGTCGTGTGGCCGGGTGAAGTCGAGTGCTGGGCCGGCCGGCACGATGCGGGTGGGATTGATCGAGGCGTGGCTGCCGTAATAGTGCGCCTTGATGTGATGCATGTTGACCGTCTCGGCCACGCCCGGCACCTGATAGAGTTCGCGCAGATAGTTCGACAGGTTCGGATAGTCCTCGATCCGGCGCAGATTGCATTTGAAGTGCCCGACATAGACGGCGTCGAAACGCACGAGCGTCGTGAACAGCCGCCAGTCGGCCTCCGTTATCGTGGCCCCGGTGAGATAGCGACGGGTCGTAAGCCGCGCTTCCATCTCGTCGAGCGCCGCGAACAACTCGTTGAAAGCTTCCTCATAAGCGTCCTGGCTCGTTGCGAAGCCCGCCTTGTAGACGCCATTGTTGATCGCGTCATAGACGAGGTCGTTGATGCGGTCGATCTCACCGCGCAGGTCTTGCGGGTAAAGGTCGATGCTCCGATCGCCCCATTCGTCGAAGGCAGAATTGAGCATCCGGATGATCTCGGAGCTCTCGTTCGACACGATGGTCCCGTTCTTCTTGTCCCACAGAACCGGCACGGTGACCCGTCCCGAATAGTTCGGGTCCGCCTTGGTGTAGAGCTGGTGCAGATAGTCGAAGCCGTTAAGCCGATCGCCGGTCGCCGCCGCGTCGGTGTCGAAGGTCCAGCCATTTTCGCCCATGAAAGGGTGGACGGCGTCGACCGAGATGACGTCGTCGAGCTTCTTCAGCTTGCGGACGATCAGTGTGCGATGCGCCCAGGGACAGGCGAGCGAGACATAAAGATGATACCGATCCGGTTCCGCCTCGAAGCCGCGTTGCCGGCCTTCGGCCGGCGCACCGTCGGTCGTCACCCAATCGCGCCATTGCGACTGCGACCGCTCGAAGCGGCCGCCCGTTTTGGATGTGTCGTACCATTGATCGTGCCATTTGCCGTCGACCAGAAGTCCCATGCCAAGCTCCTCTTGCTGAAGGAAACATAGGACGGATGCGGCTGCGCGCCAGGCGGCGCCGGCTGAACAGATCGTCCAGCGCCGTCAGGACATGACTTGCGGATAGCGCGTCAGGCCTGAATCACCACGACGTTGGCGCCAACCGGTACGCGCTCGTAAAGGTCGATCACATCATGATTGAGCATGCGAACGCAGCCCGACGATACCGCCAGGCCGATCGTCTGCGGCTGGTTGGTCCCGTGGATGCGGAACATCGTGTCGCGACCGCCCCGATAAAGATAAAGCGCGCGGGCACCGAGCGGATTGGTCGGCCCGCCCGGGACGCCGCCGGCGAATTCGCGGTTGCGCGGATCGCGCCGGATCATATTGGCGGTTGGGGTCCAGCTTGGCCACTTCGCCTTGCGTCCGACCGTCGCGCTGCCGCGCAGCGCCAACCCTTCGCGGCCGACGCCGATGCCGTACCGCATCGCCCGGCCGTCGCCGAGCACATAATAGAGCCGGCGTTCCGGCGTGTTGACGACGACGGTTCCCGCCTTGTGCCTGCCGTCATAGGGCACTTCCTGGCGGCGCAGTTCCGGCTTGATCTTGTCCAGCGGGACGGCGCGCAGCGGGTAGGGTTCGTCCGGGCGCGCCGCGTAATTCAGCGTCGCGGTGCGGTAGTCGGTGCCCACGGCCGTGCAGCCGGCGAGAAATAGCGGAAAGCCGGCCAGAAAGCCGCGACGCGAGATCGACATGGATGTTGCCCTTGACTTCAAATCCCCTACCGTCAGCTTCGTAAACCTAGACGGTTAACGATCTCTTCCCGACGGTCAAACACAAACATATGTCGCGACGATTTGTTCCGTATCGACGCCGCTGCCGGCAAGGTCTATGGTCGATGGTCTTGGCAGAACAGGAGAAGACCGATGAAGGAATATCATTGCGGTTCGCTCGTTCCAGGCTGTGATTGGCATACGCGCCACGACCAGGAGGCCGAAGTGATGCGCCGCGCCGTTGAGCATCTGCGCCAGGCGCATGGCGAGGACACGATTCGCGAGACGATGGTCGAGGCCATTCGGTCGCGCATCAGCCGCGTTCAGGATGCCGCTTAGCCATTGAGGTCCAACAGGTTCTTCGCTCGATCAACCAGCGTGTCGCGGTTGAGCGCGAAGCCGGACTCCAGCCACTCGTCCTTCAGCGTTGCGAGCGCCCGGCCGAGGCGCTCGCCAGGTTGCGCGCCCAGCGCGACGAGATCGCGGCCCTGGAGCGGGAATGTTGGCGGGCTCCATTCTTCCGCGAAGGCGAGGAGGCGGGCGTAGCGGCCGGCGTCGATGAGGGTGGCATCGCTTGTCTTGGCTTTGGCGCGGGCGGCGGCCAAAGCCAGCCGCAACTTATCCACTGCCCCTTCCTTCTTCTCTTTTTCCGCCGAAAACATCCGCTTTTTCAGCGAGAACTCGCTGGTTTCCGCAGAAATTGCGCCGAAACCGGCCCAGTTCTTTACTTTTCTGGCTTCATTTTTCGAGAATTTCAGACGGTCGGCCAATTTATCCCCGCGTTCGTCGTCGGGCGGAACGATCGCCTGGAGACGGAGGAGGGGGTCGATGGGCCAGCCCAGATCACGCTCGGCGGCGATCAGACCGGGGATGGCATCGATGCCCCATTTTTCGCTCTCCGGCAGAACGGCGGTCAGGACGCCTGCCTGACGCATCCACAAGAGCGCGCGCGACGGGTCGGGTGCGGATAGGATCTTTTTCAGTTCCGACCAGACCCGCTCGGCTGACAGGGTGGCAAGACCCGATTTCAGCCGGGCCGTCGCCTTGATGCCTTCGGCATCGGGCCTTCCTTCGCCGTACCAGGCAAAGAAGCGGTAGAAGCGCAGGACGCGCAGATAATCCTCGCGGATGCGATCCTCGGCATTGCCGATGAAGCGGATATAGCGCCGTGCGAGATCCGCCAACCCGCCGACAAGGTCGATGACCGTGCCGTCTGCCGTGGCATAGAGGGCGTTGATCGTGAAATCGCGGCGTTCGGCGTCCGCTTGCCACTCACGCCCGAATGCGACGGTGGCGTGCCGGCCATGCGTTTCGATATCGGCGCGCAAGGTCGTGACCTCGAACGGCTTCCCCGCGATGATGACGGTGATGGTGCCATGCGCCTTGCCGGTAGCGACAGGCTTGAACCCGGCCGCCTGTGCGCGCTGTTCCGTCTCGTCCGGCAGGCAGGTCGTGGCGATGTCGACGTCGGTGACGTTCTCGCCCAGCAGCGTGTTGCGCACGGCGCCGCCGGCAATGCGCGCCTCCTCGCCGTCCGCCGTCAGGACGGCGAGCAGCTTTTGCAGGGCAGGGTCCTTCAGCCATGTTGCGCCGGCGATCGATGCCGTCACGCGTAGAGCCTTTCATAAAGCGTGCGGATGATGCCGGCCGTCACGCCCCAGATGTACCGGTCGCCAAAGGGCATCGTATAGAAGAAGCGCTCATGCTCCTCCCAGATGCGGCTGTCGCGGGTGTGGTTGGCGGGGTTCATCAGGAAGGCGAGCGGGACCTCGAAGGCATCGTCCACCTCGTCCTCGTTCAATGTCAGGATGAAGCCTGGCCGGGCGATGCCGAGGACCGGTGAAATCCGGAATCCAGAACCCGACACGTAGTCGGGCATGCGGCCGACGATCTCGATCGTTTCTGCGCCGATGCCGACCTCCTCCTCGGTCTCGCGGATCGCGGCGAATTCAGGCGTCGGATCGGTGGCATCGATCCGCCCGCCCGGAAAGGCGATCTGGCCCGAATGGCTGCGCAGCCGTTCGGCGCGCTTGGTCAAGATCAGCGTCGCACCGTTAGGATGGTCGACGGCGGCGATCATCACCGCCGCGTCGTGCAGGCGACCATGGACGATCCTATCGCGTAGATCCGGATTGAGGCTGTGGTCGCCATAGTCGGCATCGACATGAGGCGCCTGCTCGCGCCGGGCGCGGCGGCGAAAATCCTCGGCCGAAAACAGGCCCGTATCAAGCGTTTCAGCCGGCAAGGCGATTCAACTCCGCCATCGGCATGACCGGGAAGACTTCGCCATGCGAGCGCACACAGAACATCGCGCGGCCATCCACCTCCATTTCCTCGCCGATATCGGCCAATTGGTACATGACCGGCCGGGCGACAAGCGCCTCAAGCCGGCCCCGCACGTGCAGATAGGGCTTCAAGCCACCGGTCTCTTCTTCGTCGACGAATCGAAGCGGATGGTCGGGACCTGCCTCGACGACATCACCGACATTGGTGCGGAAGGTCAGCACCTGGCGCTCTCCTTCTCCCGCCACATCCATCTCCACCGCGACAAAAGGCGCATCCTCGATCCGGATGCCGACCTTCTCGACCGGCGTGACGAGATAGGTCCGGCCGTCCTCGTCCTTGCGCAAGACGGAAGAGAAGAGTTGGACCAAGGGCATGCGGCCGATCGGCGTCCCCAGATAGAACCAGGTCCCGTCCCGTTTGATCTCCATGTCCAGGTCGCCGCAGAATTCCGGATTCCAGCGTTCGACCGGCGGCGCGCCCTTGCCAGCGCGGGCGGCCCGTGAAATCAAGGCTTCCAATCCGGCGCTGTCGGTGGCCCTGGCAAGGCCCGGCTCGTCCCTTGTCCCGGGAGGACCGGCATCGTTTGGGGTATGGGTCATCGTCACGAAATAGTCACTGTTGTCGCGCTTGTCAGCATCAAGGCACCATTTAAGTTGAGCGTGACGCTTGCGCCAAGGGATCGGCTCCACAGGCCATCAAAGGGAAAGTGAATGAGTCTGACCGTCAAGGAACCAGCCATGAGCGACACCGAGATGGTCGCCGAGGCCGAACGTGCCTTGGCTGAAATCGGCAAGGTGCGGGAGGCGGTCGGCAAGGTCATTTTCGGTCAGGAAGCGGTTGTGGAGCGCACTTTGGTGGCGATCCTCGCCGGCGGCCATGGCTTGCTCGTCGGCGTGCCAGGGCTGGCAAAGACCAAGCTGGTCGAGACGCTCGGCACTGTTCTCGGTCTCGATGGCCGGCGCATCCAGTTCACCCCGGACCTGATGCCCTCCGACATTCTGGGCTCCGAGGTGATGGAGCAGAACGAGACCGGCCGGCGCTCCTTCCGGTTCATCAAGGGGCCGATCTTCGCCCAATTGCTGATGGCGGATGAGATCAACCGCGCGTCGCCGCGCACGCAGTCCGCGCTTCTCCAGTCGATGCAGGAGTATCACGTGACGGTTGCTGGAGAGCGGCACGACCTGCCCTCGCCGTTCCACGTGCTGGCGACGCAGAACCCGCTCGAGCAGGAAGGCACCTATCCGCTGCCGGAGGCCCAACTCGACCGGTTCCTGATGCAGATCGACATCGACTATCCCGAACTTGCGGCGGAACGGCGCATCCTGATCGAGACGACGGGCTTGAGCGACCAGCGCGCGGAAAACGTGCTTGACGCGCAGCGGTTGAAGATTGTCCAGGCATTGATCCGGCGCATGCCGGTGCCCGAAAGCGTGGTCGATGCGATTCTCAAGCTGGTGCGTTCCGCGCGTCCCGGTTCGGGCGACGCCGAGACCGAGCGCCATATTGCCTGGGGTCCTGGACCGCGCGCCAGCCAGGCGCTGACGCTGTGCGCGCGTGCCCGCGCGCTTTATGATGGGCGGCTGGCGCCGTCGATCGACGACGTGCGCGAGCTGGCCGAACCGGTGCTTCAGCACCGGATGGCGATGACCTTTGCCGCCCGCGCGGAGGGCATGACGGTGCGCGACGTGATTGCACGGCTCGCAAAGGCGATCTGATGGCAACGATCGGCGCGGTTTCAGACGCAGTCGCACCCCGCGACGCGCTGGCGCGCGCACGACAACGGGCCGCGCTCGTCCCCGATTTGCTGGTCGAGGCGCGCCGCGTCGTCAACACCGTCATCGCCGGCTGGCATGGACGGCGCAAACGCGGCATCGGGGAGAATTTCTGGCAGTTCCGCCCCTATGTCGAGGGCGAGGCGATTGCCCGCATCGACTGGCGGCGCTCGGCACGCGACGACCATACCTATGTGCGCGACCGCGAATGGGAGGCCGCCCACACGGTCTGGCTGTGGGCCGATCCATCGGCGTCGATGCTCTACCAGTCCAAGGCCGCCGAAGTGTCCAAGGATATGCGAGCGCTGGTCCTGGCGCTCGCGCTCGCGGAACTTTTGTCGCGTTCGGGCGAACGGATCGCCTGGCCCGGCTTGGCCGATCCGTTTTCGGCGCGAAACGGCGCGGAGCGGCTGGCGGCGCTGATGCTGCATGGCCCCAATCCGCATAGCCAACCCGACCTGTCGCAGGCAAAGCGGTTTTCCGACGTCGTGCTGATCTCGGATTTTCTCGACCCCGTGGACGAGACCAAGGCGGGGCTCGACGGCCTTGCCCGGCGCGGGGTGCGCGCGCATCTGATCGAGGTCGCCGACCCGGCGGAGGAAGATTTTCCCTATACCGGCCGGACGGAATTCCACGATCCCGAGACCGGTGCTAAATTGACGGCCGGCCGCGCCGAGGTGCTGCGCCAGGACTATCGCAATCTCTATAACGCGCGGCGGGCCGAACTGTCGTCATGGGCTCGCAAGCTCGGCTGGAGCTACACGGTCAACCATACCGACAAGCTTGCCTCCGACGCGCTGGTGCGCGTTCATCTGGCGATGAGCGCGGGAGGCCGGTGATGGGCTTTCTCCCGCTCTCGTTCGGCCTGCCGGCGGTGCTCGGCGCGCTGATCGTTCTGCCGGTCATCTGGTGGCTTTTGCGCCTGACGCCGCCGCGGCCGCAAGCGGAAACCTTTCCGCCATTGCGGATCCTGGCGCAGGTGTTGCGCAAGGAAGAAACCCCGCACCAAAGCCCATGGTGGCTGACGCTCCTCAGGCTGCTGATGGCGGCCTTGATCATCGTCGCGCTGGCCGATCCGGTGCTGAACCCGCGCGAGCGCGTGCCGACGGGCGGGGCTGCCGTGGCGATCGTCGTCGACAATGGCTGGGCATCAGCGCCCGACTGGGCGGTGCGCGCGGCAACCGCCGAGCGGCTGATCGCCGACGCCGAAGCCGAGGACGCGCCGGTTCTGCTTGCCTTCACGGTCGACGAACCCAATGCCGCGATCGGTCCCTTCGATGGCCAGGAAGCGCGCGAGCGCCTGAATGCCATGGAGGCGCGCCCGGTGCCGGTCGACCGGCCGGCGACTTTCGAGCGCATGGCCGCGGCGCTGGCCGACCTGCCCAACGCATCCGTGGCCGTGTTGTCGGACGGGCTGGCAACATCGGACGACGACGCGGCCTTCGACCGGCTTCTGGCCAATGCCGACCGATTGATCTGGGCCGCGCCGCAACGCCTGCCCCAAATCGGCCTGACGGCGACCGCGAACGAGCCGGACGCGTTCCTGGTCAATGCCGTGCGGGCGACGAGCGAGACCGGACCCTACCAGGCCGCCATTGGCGCCTTCGACGATCGCGGCAGACGGATCGCGGAGGGGATGCTGTCCTTCGCGACGGGCGAAGCGTCGGCAACCGCCGAGATCGCCGTCCCGTTCGAACTCAGGAACGACTTCAATTCAGTTGCCGTCGACGGCGAGGCGCAGGCGGGCGCGGTGCGCGTGCTCGACGAGAATTCGCGCCGCCGCCGGGTCGGCCTGATCGCGCAGGGCGATGGCGATAATGCGCAGCCGCTCCTGTCGCCACTCCACTATATCAGCCGCGCACTCGATCCGTTCGCCGATCTGATCGAGCCGACACAGGCCGACCTTTCGATCGCCATCCCGCGGCTTTTGGAACAGCGGCCGGCGTTGATCGTGATGGCCGATATCGGGACGCTGCCGGATGTGGCGCATGAGGCTTTGGTCGAATGGGTCGAGGGCGGCGGCACGCTGGTGCGCTTTGCCGGCCCGCGCCTCGCCGCCGCCGAGCCGGACCCCGATCTGCTTCCGGTGCGCCTGCGAACAGGCGAGCGCGCGCTGGGCGGCACATTGTCCTGGACCGAGCCGCAGGCGATCGCCGACTATCCGGCGGGATCGCCCTTTGCCGATCTGACGCCGCCGGACGACGTAACCGTATCGCGACAGGTGCTGGCCGAGCCGACCGCCGACATCGTCGAGCGAAGCTGGGTCAACCTTGCCGACGGCACGCCCTTGGTGACCGGCGCGGAACGCGGCGAGGGCACGATCGCGCTCTTCCACATCACGCCGCAAGCGACGTGGTCGAACCTGCCGATCTCCGGCTCCTTCGTCGAGTTGCTGCGCCGGCTCGTGCAATTGTCGCGCAATCAGGGGCCGCTAGCAGGTGCCATGAGTGGTGGCGAGGCGGCGCTGCCGCCCTACCGGCTGATCGCCGCCGACGGCGACCTCGTCACGCCGACGCCCGGAACACGACCCTTGCAGATGGCCAATGCCGCGCTACCCGTCACGCTTGAAAACCCGCCGGGCCTTTACGGAAGCGAAGAGGGCGTCGTCGCGCACAATCTTCTGGCCGAGGATGCGGTTTTGGAGCCGATCGAGCGGCCGCAGACGGTCTTGCCGGCGACCGATCTTTCCTATGGCTTCGACGAGCAGGTCGATCTGCGCGGGCCGCTTCTGGCGCTGGCGCTCGCCTTGATGGTGCTCGACACGCTCGCCGTGCTGTGGCTGGGCGGCAGATTGCGGCCAGGGGCCATGCGCGCGGCTCCGGCGGCACTCGCCCTCGCCATGGTCGCGGCATTCGGCATGCCGGATGCGCGGGCGCAGGAAAACGACATGCGGCCCGGCGACGAAGCCGCGATCGCCGCGGTCAGCGAAACACGCATCGCCTATGTGCTGACCGGGGACGCATCCATCGACGCAATCAGCGATGCCGGGCTCGCGGGGCTGAGCCGCTTCCTGATCGACAAGACGGCGCTGGAGCCGGGCGAGCCAGTCGGCGTCGATATTGCCGATGACGAGTTGGCCTTCTATCCGCTGATCTACTGGCCGATCGACGAGGGCGCGGCGATGCCGTCCGACGCGGCGCTCGCGCGCGTCGACGCCTATATGCAGGAAGGCGGGACGGTTCTGTTCGACACGCGCGACCAGTTCTCGACCGGCTTCGATGCGGGCGCGGCGAGCGGCGCGACCCAGCGCCTGCGCGACATCCTGGCCGGCATGAACGTGCCGCCGCTCGAGCCGGTGCCGGAAGACCATGTGCTGACCAAGGCGTTCTACATGCTTCCCGACTTTCCGGGCCGCTTCAATGGCAGCCCGCTTTGGGTCGAGGCCTCGCAGACGCTGGAGGAGATGGCCGACCGGCCGGTGCGGGTGGGCGACGGCGTGACGCCGATCATGATCACCGCGAATGATTTCGCCGGTGCCTGGGCTCTTTCCCAAAACGGCGCACCGATGCTGCCGACCGTGCCCGCCGATCCGATGCAGCGGGTCCTTGCCTATCGGGCCGGCGTCAACATCATGATGTATATGCTGACCGGGAACTACAAGTCCGACCAGGTGCATGTGCCCTCCATTCTGGAAAGGCTGGGGCAATGAACTGGTCGATTGCCATCGAGCCGCTGTTGAGTTGGGCCTGGCTGGCGGCGCTGCTGGTGCCGGTGGCGGTGCTTGTCGCGTGGGGGCTGGTTTCCCGCCAGCGCGGCGCGTGGCTGCGGCTGGCGGCGATGGCCGCGCTCGCGCTGGCGCTGATCAATCCCGTCCTGCTCGACGAGGAACGCGATCCGCTGAAAAGCGTCGTCGCGCTGATCGTCGACCGCAGCCAGAGCCAGGAGATCGGCGAGCGGCGCGAGACGAGCGACCGGGCGCTCGAGGAAATGCAGGCGCGGCTGGCGCGGTTCAACCAGTTCGAGGTGCGCGTGGTCGAGACAGGCCAAGCCGACGCGGCCGACGACCGGACCGAGACGCGGCTGTTCAGCGCGCTCGATTCGGCGCTGCGCGACGTGGCGCCGTCGCGGGTCGGCGGGGCGATCATGATCACCGACGGCCAGGTGCACGACGTGCCCGAAAGTCTCGGCTTTTCGGGGCCGCTGCATGCGCTCGTCACCGGCGAGGAAGACGAGTTCGACCGGCGCATCCGCTTTGAGCGGGCGCCGCGCTTCGGCATCGTCGACCGACCGGCCGCGATGAGCTACCGGGTGCTGTCCACCGATGGCGCTTCCGGTCCAGTCGAGGTCACGGTGCGCGTCAATGGCGAGCATGTCGGGCGCCAGACGGCCATGATCGGCGAGGAGACGCATGTCGAGATCGTCATCCCCAATGCCGGCCGCAACATCGTCGAGCTGGAATTTCCGGTCGCCGAAGGGGAACTGACAGAAACCAACAACACGACGATCGCCGTCCTCGACGGCATCCGCGAGAACTTGCGCGTGCTGCTCGTCTCGGGCGAGCCGCATGCGGGCGAGCGGACCTGGCGCAACCTCCTGAAATCGGACGCGTCGGTCGATCTGGTGCATTTCACGATCTTGCGGCCGCCCGAGAAGCAGGACGGCACGCCGATCCACGAATTGTCGCTGATCGCCTTTCCGACGCGCGAATTGTTCGTCGACCGGATCAACGATTTCGACCTGATCATCTTCGACCGGTACCAGCACCGCGACGTGCTGCCGATTCTCTATTACGACTACATCGCTGAGTATGTGGAAAATGGCGGCGCGCTGTTGATCGCGGCGGGGCCTGAATATGCCGGCAACCAGTCGATCTCGCGCACGCCGCTGATGGCGGCGCTGCCCGCGATGCCGACGGGCGAGGTGGTCGAGCAGGCCTTTTTCCCGCGGCTGACGGAGACCGGGCAGCGCCATCCAGTGACGCGCGGGCTCGAAGGCTCGGGCGAGGAGCCGCCGCAATGGAGCCGCTGGTTCCGCCAGATCGGCGTCGAACGCCCGCAGGGCGCGGTCGTGATGGAGGGCGCAGACGACATGCCGCTGCTGCTGCTCGAGCGCCAGGGCGAGGGCCGGGTCGGCATGCTCTTGTCCGACCATGGCTGGCTGTGGGCGCGCGGCTTCGAGGGCGGCGGCCCGCATGTGTCGCTCTACCGGCGCATGGCGCACTGGCTGATGAAGGAGCCGGAACTCGACGAGGAGCGCCTGACCGGCAATGCGCGCGGCATGGTGCTCGAGATCGAGCGCCAGACGATGGCCGATGAAGTGGGCGACGCGACCGTGACGACACCAAGCGGCGAGACGCTGACCGTGCCGCTCGGCCCCGGCGCGCCGGGCGTCTTCGCCGGCAGCCTGGAAACCGACGAGATCGGGCTTTATCGCATCGCCCATGGCGATGTCGAAACGCTCGCCCATGTCGGGCCGGTCAATGCGCCCGAATTCACCGACACCGTCTCGACGACGGACCGGCTCGCGCCGCTCGCGCAGGCGAGTTCGGGAACCGCGCGGCGGATCGAGACCGGCATGACCGGTGCGCTCAGCCTGCCCAATATCGTGCCGATCCGCCAGGGAGCGGATGCCTCCGGCCGCGGCTGGCTTGGGCTTCAAACGACCAATGACAGCATCCTGCGCTCGGTCAGCCGGGTGCCGCTTTTCGCCGGCTTCTTCGGGCTGGCGTTGCTGCTCCTGGCCTTCGGCGCGACCTGGTATCGCGAGGGGCGGTGAGCTAGCTCTTGGCCAGGTCCGCGTGGACAACAGCGCCATGAAGCGTTGCAGCGGCGCCGGGAACGAGTTCCAGAACCAGGAGACGCGCCGGATCGACCGGCCATGGCATGGTCACGCTGCCGGCCTTGATGTGCTGATAGCCGAGCGGGCCGTAATAGGGCGCATCGCCGACCAGAAGGATGGCGGTCACGCCCTTGTCGCCGGCGGCCTCGGCGGCGATCCTGGCAAGCTTGCGGCCGATGCCGAGATTCTTCCAGGAGGGGCGCACGGCAAGCGGCCCAAGCAGCATGGCGCGGTCCTGGCCGACCGCGATCGGCGTCAGGCGCACCGATGCGACGACGACGCCATCGGCCGTCGCCACGAAAGAGAGATCGCGGCTATGCGGACCGCCCTCGCGGATCTTGTGGGCCGCGCGCGTGAAGCGCCCGGGGCCGAAGGCTTCGGCGTTGATGTCTTCGATTTCGGGATCGTGGGCGGGCAGTTCCGGCGCGTAGAGAACGTCGGCAGGGATCATGGCGAAAATTCCGGATCGGGACGGACGAGAAGGTTCGGACGGCGCACCCTGCTGGCGCATATGGGGCAGCCGTCTTCCGCGCGCTCAGGCGCGGGTGCTCTTTCGTCGTCGCTCGATGCGGATTGCAAGCATTGAATTCTCCCAAGGGCCGAATGCTGCTAGCACGAGTATCGGCCAAGGTCCATCGCGCTCCAGCGCGTTCACCCCTAAGGCCACTTCACCTCGGGCGGCATGGACGACAGGATCGAATTCACGTTGCCGCCCGTCTTGAGGCCGAAGATCGTGCCGCGATCGTAAAGCAGGTTGAATTCGACATAGCGGCCGCGGCGGATCAACTGTTCCTCGCGGTCGGCGTCGGTCCAGTTGTCGTTGAAATTCTTGCGCACGAGGTGGTTGTAGGTCACCAGGAAGGCGCGGCCGACATCCTGCGTGAAGCGGAAGTCGGCATCCCAGCCTCCGGCCTCCTCGGAGGATTTCAGCCAGTCGTAGAATATGCCGCCAATGCCGCGCGCCTCGTTGCGATGGGGCAGGAAGAAGTACTCATCGCACCAGGCTTTCAACCGGTCGTAGTCGACAACCGCCTTGTGCTTGTCGCAGACAAACTTCATCGCCTTGTGGAAGGCGACCGTATCCGGATCGTCCTGCGTGCGCCGGCGGTCGAGCACCGGCGTCAGATCGGCGCCGCCGCCGAACCATTGCCGCGAGGTCACGATCATGCGCGTATTCATGTGAACGGCCGGCACGTTCGGATTTTGCGGGTGCACGATCAGTGAAATGCCGCTTGCCCAGAACGTCGGATCGTCTTCCGCGCCCGGGATCTGCTTGCGGAATTCGGGCGAGAACTCGCCGTGAACGGTGGAGGTGTGGACGCCGGCCTTCTCGAAGACGCGCCCGCGCATCATCGACATGACGCCGCCGCCGCCGCGCCCATCCTCGCGCAGCCATTCCGTCCGGTCGAAGCGTCCCGGAGCCCAGGAGGCGTGCGGTCCTGTCAGGTCGTCCTCAATCGCCTCCAGACCGGCGCAGATCCTGTCGCGCAATTCCTCGAACCAGGATTTCGCTGCCGCCTTCTTCGCCTCAATATCGTCGGGCAGTCCGGCAGGGATTTCAGGACGTTCCATTCAATTCTCCATGGGGAAAGCGGCGGACGTCAGCCGCTTTTTCGACGGTGAACAATTGACTCGTAATTTTCTGCAGCGATCCCTAATCTGTTGGCTGTTGGGGTCAAGGAGTTCTTTCGTGCGGGTTCCGGCCAGGCCACCGCTGGAAGGTTTGAGGCGTAGCCTCGAAAAGCATCGCGCCGAGGGCAATTCGCATCCGCGCGACGGTTTCGTGCGGGAAACTTTCCGACTGCCGCGTGTCGATGCGCGACAAAAGGCGCGCGAATGGTTCGACCGCTGGCCCAAGCAGGCCTATTGGACCGAGATCGAAAGCTGGGCCGAGCGGCCGGACGACATCATCGAGTTCACGATCCGGCGGCTCCCCACAGCGGATTGATGCCGGCTTCCGGGATGACGGCGTCAGAGGTCGGCGAACCCGCCGGTCTGCCGTATCGCTTCTCCGGCGGCCATGGCGGCGCTCATGCCCAAGTTGAGACTGCGCGCGCCGGTGCGCATCGGAATCAGCAGGGCGGCGTCGGACGCGTCGTGCACTTGGTCCGGCACGCCGGCCGATTCGCGGCCGAACAGAAGCACGTCGCCATCGCGGAAGGCGAATTGCGTATAGGGCAGGACGGCTTTGGTGGTGAACAGCAGCAGCCTGCGGCCTTCCGTCTTCCGCCACGTCTCGAACGCCTGCCAGGAAACGTGCCGCGCCAGCGCGGCCATTTCCAGATAATCCATGCCGGCGCGCTTCAGCGCGCGGTCGCTCATGTCAAAGCCGACCGGCTCGATGATGTGCACCTCAAGGCCAAGGCAGGCGGCAAGGCGCAGGATCGCGCCGGTATTTCCTGCGATGTCGGGCTGATAAAGTGCGATATGCACCATGAGGATGTCTCATATTAACCGAGCGTGACGGCCGAAAACCTTGGAATCGATGTCGTCACGTGGCAGTCCCCGCCGTCCTATCCTAGATGGGGCGAAACGCGAAGCCCGCCGCCTTGCTGCGCAAAATGCCACCATGGCGGGACTTACAGATTGAAACGAGACCGACATGTTCCGCTGGTTCGAATCCCGCCTCGATCCCTTTCCCGCCGAAGAACCGGTCGAGCCGCCGAGGACGCTGCTGGGCTTTTGCCTGCATTATACGAAGGGCTCGTGGCCGCATCTGACTCTGATGGCCGTATTGGTGACGGCGATGGCCGCTATCGAGGTCTGGCTCTTCGGCTTCATGGGCAATATCGTCGACTGGCTGGCCGAGCGCGACCGCTCGACCTTCCTTGCCGACGAAGGCTGGACATTGGCCGGGATGGCCTTCGTGGCACTCATCGCCTTGCCGGGCATCGTCTTCTTCGAGTCGCTCGTCAGCCAGCAGACGCTGATGGGCAACTATCCGATGCGCATACGCTGGCAAGTGCATCGCTATTTGCTCAAGCAATCGATGACCTTCTATCAGGACGAATTCGCCGGCCGCATCGCGACGAAGCTGATGCAGACCGCGCTTGCCGTGCGCGAATGCGTCATCAAGCTGATCGACATCCTGAACTACGTGGTCGTCTATTTCATCGGCATGCTGGTGTTGATCGGACTGTCGGACTGGCGGCTGGCGCTGCCTTTGGTGGCGTGGCTCGTCGGCTATGTCGCCTTGATGCACTACTATGTTCCACGCCTTGGCCATGTGGCCGAGAAGCAGGCCGATGCGCGCTCCATCATGACCGGGCGCGTGGTCGACAGCTATAGCAACATCCAAACGGTGAAGCTGTTTTCCCATGCCCGCCGCGAAGCCGCCTATGCGAAAGAAGGCATGGGCGCGTTTCTCGACACGGTCTACCGGCAGATGCGCATGATCACGAGCCTTTACGGCCTGCTCTACCTGCTGAACTCGGTCCTGCTCGTGCTGGTCGGCGGGATCGGCATCTGGCTGTGGATGAGCGATGCCGCTTCGGTCGGCGCAGTTGCCGTGGCGCTCGCACTGGTGCTGCGTCTCAGCGGCATGTCGCAATGGATCATGTGGGAACTGTCGCAGCTTTTCGAGAATATCGGTACCGTGCGCGACGGGATCAACTCGATCTCGCTGCCGCATCTGATCGAGGACAAGCCGAACGCGCGCGATCTCGTCGTGTCCAAAGGGGAGATCGTTTTCGATCAGGTGCGTTTCCACTACGGCAAGAAGAAGGGCGTGATCGAGGAGTTGAACCTCAGGATCCGGCCCGGCGAGAAGGTCGGCGTTGTCGGCCGTTCGGGCGCCGGCAAATCGACGCTCGTCAATCTGCTGTTGCGCTTCTACGACATCGAGGGCGGCCGGTTGATGATCGACGGTCAGGACATTGCCGATGTCAGCCAAGACAGCCTGCGCGCCCATATCGGCGTCGTGACGCAGGATACGTCCCTGCTGCACCGGTCGGTGCGCGACAACATTCTCTATGGCCGCCCGGATGCGACCGAAGAGATGATGCGCGAGGCGGCGCGGCGGGCCGAGACGCTCGATTTCATCGCCGGGCTGTCGGATCCGGAAGGGCGCAAAGGCTTCGACTCCCATGTCGGCGAACGCGGCGTGAAGCTCTCCGGCGGCCAACGCCAGCGGATCGCAATCGCCCGTGTCATGCTCAAGGATGCGCCGATCCTGATCCTCGACGAGGCGACGTCGGCGCTCGATTCGGAAGTCGAGGCGGCGATCCAGGAAAATCTCTACCGGCTGATGGAAGGCAAGACGGTGATCGCGATCGCGCATCGCCTGTCGACCATCGCGGCGATGGACCGGCTGATCGTCATGGACAAGGGCCATGTGATCGAGGACGGCACGCATGACGAACTGATCGCAAAGGCCGGCCTTTACGCGCAACTGTGGAACCGGCAGTCGGGCGGATTCCTTTTGCCCGATGAGTCCAAGCCCGCGAGCAGGGATGTTGCAGCGGAATGAGGCGTATTGGCGGGAGATCAGGCGGCGTTGCGAACGGTGACGACAACCGACTTTCCCAACACTGCCAGGGCGGCCTGCATGGTCGCGGCTTTGGTCGGATGGTCGGGGTCGAGGATACGCCGCGCCTCGGTCTCGGCCTTGCCTATCCTTTTAGCCAACTCCGATTTCGTGATGCCGCTCGCGGCAAAGGCCTCAATCAGCGCCAGCTTCATCGCGTCCTCGACATCGAGTGCTACCGGAATGCCAGGAGAGCGGGGCTGCGGCAGAGGCAGGCCTTCTGCCAGATAGCCGCGCAAAGCGACCCCCAGCGCGTCGGCGGCATTCAACAATGCTTCATTGCGGTCGCCCCCGGCAGTGATGGCCTCCGGGACGTCCGCAAAAGTTACCAGAAATCCCCCGTCGGGATCGTCAATCAAAGCCGCATGGTAGATGTAATCCATCAGAGCTCCCTTCTTCCATCGGCGTTATCTCACTTGATGCCCAGTTGCCTGCGTACCAGCTTGATATAGATCGGCGTAAGCCGCCGGATTTGATGATCGTGAACCGATCGCCGAAATGGACACGCCAATGCCCGCCCTTGCCACGATCCGAAACGACGCGAAAATCCTTCCCGCTCTCGCGGGCCAGCTTCCGCAACTGCCGGATCAACGCTTCCTGTTTCACGCGGCCCCCCGCATCCTGAACAGAAGTGTCGCACATTTTTGTTCGAAACACAAGATTTCATATCGACAACGCGCCTGGTGGCGTGATGTCTGATCGAAGCGACAGGACGGGCGTTGCCGAACGCGCCTGGCGGCGGGTGGAGAATGTCATCGATCCGTTCGCCGATACGGACCGTCCCGTGCTGCCGAAAACAGCGTTCGCCTTCATCTTGTTCTTCGCCCGCCAGGCGCCGGGCCCGTTCGTGTTGCTGCTCATCGCCGGCGGGCTTACCGGCGCCGTCGATGCGGCGCTTTACTGGGCGCTGGGCAAGATCATTGATATGCTGGAGACGACGACGCCGACGGCGCTGCTTGTCGATTACGGATGGGCGATTCTCGCGTATCTCGTCCTGATCCTCGTGGCGCGGGCCACCGCGATGATCTTCCAGACGGTGGTCGAGGAGCAGACCATCGCGCCCAACTTCTACCAGCGGGTGCGCTGGCAGACGTTTCGGCGCGTGATCGAGCAGCCCTACACTTTCTTTCAGAACGATTTCGCCGGGCGCATCGCGACCAAGATCACGCAAGGGGCCGAGGCGACGGGCGATTTCATCATCTCCTCGCTGCAGACCGTCTGGGGTTTTGCGACCTTCCTGGTGCTCTCGGCGACCATCATGTTCTCGGTCGACCCGTGGATGCTGGCGGTGCTGGGCGTGTGGCTTGCCGCCTATGGTATTGCCGGATGGAAGCTGCTGCCGCCGCTGCGCGCGGCCGGCCGTCGCACCGCCGACGAACGTTCCATCGTCAATGGTCGCCTGGTCGATGCCTTCACCAACATCCTCGCTGTCAAGCTGTTCGATTCGGGCGGGCGCGAGCATTCCTATGTGCGCGAGGGCATGCACAATTACCTGATGGCGGTGAAGCGGCTGACGCGCTCGATCACTCGGGTGCGCGCGGCCGTCGCCATCATCAACGGTTTCATGATGGCGGCCGTGTTCCTGCTTGCGCTGCAAAGCTGGATGGCGGGCCAGGCGACGACCGGGGCGATCGCGGCGGCGATGGGGCTGGCCTACCGGCTGAACCAGATGTCGGGCTACATGATGTTCAACATCAACGGCCTGATCCGCAACTACGCGACCGTGCAGGACGCGACCGGCACGATCTCGGTCGAGCCGACGCTGAAGGACCGCCCGGACGCCATCGCGATGCCAATGGCAAAAGGCGACCTGCGCTTCGAGAATGTCTCCTTCCATTACGGCAAGGACGGCGGCGGCATCATCGAGAATCTGAACCTGCATATACGCCCCGGGGAAAAGGTCGCGCTGGTTGGCCCGTCGGGCGCCGGCAAGACGACGATCGTCAATCTGGCGCTGCGGCTCTTCGACGTGGAAGGTGGGCGCATCCTGCTCGACGGGCACGACATCCGCACGCTGACGCAAGTCTCGCTGCGCGCCCAGTTCGGGGTCGTCAGCCAGGACCCGATGCTGATGCACCGCTCGATCCGCGACAATATCGCCTATGGGCGGGACGACGTTCCGCAGGCGGCCGTGGTCGAGGCGGCGACGCGCGCCGCGGCGCATGGCTTCATCGCCGACGTCTCTGATCCGAAGGGCCGCACCGGCTATGACGCTCATGTCGGCGAACGCGGCGTCAAGCTTTCAGGTGGTCAGCGCCAGCGCATCGCCATTGCCCGGATGATGCTGAAGGACGCGCCGGTCCTGATGCTCGACGAAGCGACCTCGGCGCTCGATTCGGAAGTGGAAGCGGCGATCCAGGACAATCTCTTCCGGCTGATGGAGGGCAAGACCGTGGTCGCCGTCGCCCACCGCCTGTCGACCATTGCCGCGCTCGACCGGCTCGTGGTGATCGATGAAGGCCGGATCGTGGAGGAGGGCACGCATGAGGCGCTGATCGCCAAGGACGGGCTTTACGCGCAATTGTGGAAGCGCCAGTCGGGCGGCTTTCTCGCCGAAACGCTGGCGGCCGAGTAGCGCCCGTGCTTTGCGCGCCCCGCGACAATCTGCCCTCACGGGGTGGTAACCGCTGGACAAGCGCCGAAGGCGGGCATAGAAACCTTCGCCAAACGACTGGGGAAATTGCGGCTGCGCGCCACCCGTTTGCTTGCGGCGCCCGTAGCGTTCAAGCATAACGGTTTCCTGTGGTCGAACTGAGGCAATAAGGATCATAGTCCCGTGAGCGTGAACGATACGACCGACCCGACCCGCCGCGACTTCCTCTATATCGCCACAGGCATGGCCGGCGTCGTGGGTGCCGGGGCCTTCGTGTGGCCCTTCATCGACCAGATGCGGCCCGATGCCTCGACGCTGGCGCTGGCGACGGTCGATGTGGATGTCTCAGCCATCGAGCCAGGCATGTCGGTCACGGCCAAATGGCGCGGCCAGCCGATTTTCATCCGCAACCGGACCGAGGAGGAAATCGAAGCGGCGAGCGGCGTCGATCTTTCCGAACTCAAGGATCCGGTCGCGCGAAACGAGAATCTGGGCGATGGGGAGCCGGCGACGGACCTCGCGCGCTCGGCCGGAGAGGGGCTGGAAAACTGGATCGTCATGGTGGGCGTGTGCACGCATCTGGGTTGCGTGCCGCTCGGCGAGGCGGGCGATTTCGGGGGCTGGTTCTGCCCCTGCCATGGCTCGCATTATGACACCGCAGGCCGTGTGCGTTCGGGTCCGGCGCCGACGAACCTGCCCGTCCCGGTTTTCGAATTCATTTCCGATACGGTCATCAGAATCGGCTAAGTCAAAAGAGAGCTTACAAAAATGAGCGGTGGACCCTCTACCTACACGCCTACATCCGGCATCGGCCGCTGGTTCGACTCGCGCTTGCCGGTGCCGCGGCTCGTCCACGGCTCCTTCATCGCCTATCCGGTGCCGCGCAATTTGAACTATATGTATACGTTCGGCGGCATTTTGTCTCTCATGCTCGTCGTCCAGATCCTGACCGGCGTCGTGCTCGCCATGCATTATACGGCGCATGTCGATATGGCGTTCGATTCGGTCGAGAAGATCATGCGCGACGTCAATTCCGGCTGGCTGCTGAGATATATGCACGCCAACGGCGCATCCTTCTTCTTCATCGCCGTCTACCTGCACATCGCACGCGGTCTCTATTACGGGTCCTACAAGGCACCGCGCGAGATCATCTGGATACTCGGGGTCATCATCTATCTCCTGATGATGGCTACCGCGTTCATGGGTTACGTGTTGCCGTGGGGCCAGATGTCATTTTGGGGCGCGACGGTGATCACCGGCTTCTTCACAGCCATTCCGCTCGTCGGCGACTGGATCCAGCAATTGCTGCTCGGCGGCTTTTCCGTCGACAACCCGACGCTCAACCGTTTCTATTCGCTCCACTATCTGCTGCCGTTCATGATCGCCGGCGTGGTCATCCTGCATGTCTGGGCGTTCCACATCACCGGCCAGACCAATCCAACCGGGATCGAGGTCAAGCACAAGACAGACACCGTCGCCTTCACGCCCTATGCGACGATCAAGGACGGCTTCGCGATGGTCGTCTTCCTGCTCGTCTTCGCCTATTTCGTCTTCTACATCCCGAATTATCTCGGTCATGCCGACAATTACATCATGGCCGATCCCCTGGTCACACCATCGCATATCGTGCCCGAATGGTACTTCCTGCCCTTCTATGCGATCCTGCGGGCGATCACCTTCAATATCGGCCCGATCGACTCCAAGCTTGGCGGCGTGATCGCGATGTTCGGCGCCATCGTCGTGTTGTTCTTCGTGCCCTGGCTCGACACATCACGCGTCCGCTCGGCCGTCTACCGCCCGTGGTACAAGCTGTTCTTCTGGCTGTTCGTGATCAATTCGATCTTTCTTGGCTGGCTTGGTTCGCGTCCAGCAGAGGGCGCCTACGTGATCATGTCGCAGATCGGCACGTTCTACTATTTCGGCTTCTTCCTGATCATCATGCCCATTTTGGGTCTGGTCGAGACGCCGAAACGCCTGCCAAATTCGATCACCGAAGCGGTGCTTGCCAAGAAGAACAAGGGGGCGGCCACCGTCCAGCCCACCGGCGCCAATGCGTCGCCGGAAACCAAAGGCTGACCGGCGCGCCGGCTCGAAAGGACTGACACGATATGAAGACTGTTCTCAAGGGGATTGCCGCGCTCGGTTTCGTGATCGGTGCAACGGCCACGGCAGGGGCGGCAGAGTACCCGCTTGTTAAACCGGTCGAGCAGAACTGGAGCTTTTCGGGCCCGTTCGGCACCTATGACCGGGGTGAATTGCAGCGGGGCTTGAAGGTGTATCGCGAAGCTTGCGCGGCCTGTCACGGTCTCGAGCGGGTCGCGTTCCGAACGCTGGAGGATCTTGGCTACAGTGAAGATCAGGTGCGTGCGCTGGCAGCGGAATACGAGATCGAGGACGGCCCGGATGCCAATGGCGAGATGTTCATGCGCACCGCCATTCCGTCCGATTACTTCCCGAACCCGTTTCCCAATGTCGAAATGGCGGCGGCATCCAATAATGGCGCCGCTCCGCCCGACCTGTCGCTCATCACCAAGGCGCGCGCTGTCGAGCGCGGCTTCCCGACCTTCGTCTTTGACATCTTCACGCAATATGCCGAAAGCGGCCCGGACTATCTCTACAGCCTGCTGATCGGGTATCAGGAGGAGCCGGAAGGTTATGATCTGCAGCCCGGCACCTATTACAACCCGCATTTCATGGCCGGCACCTCGCTGTCCATGCCGCAACCGCTCTATGAAGGCAGCGTCGCCTACGAAGACGGCGCGCCGGAAACGATCGAGCAGTACTCGCACGACGTGACCGCATTCTTGATGTGGGCGGCCGAGCCGCATCTGGAGCAGCGCAAGCGCATGGGGTTTGTCGTGATGCTGTTCCTGATCGGGTTCGCAGCACTGGTCTATCTGACAAAGCGCAAGGTCTGGCGCGAGGTCGACCACTAATCCCCGAACCGACCATGGCTATCCAAGAGCGCTTTCGGGCGCTCTTTTCGTGTCCAACCGAGGCAGCCGACGATGACCAATCTGCAGGACACGCTCGTCTCGGCGATCCGCAATATTCCCGACTATCCAAAGCCTGGGATCATCTTTCGCGACATCACCACGCTGCTCGGCGATGCGCGCGCCTTTCGGCGGGCGATCGACGAGCTGGTGCATCCCTACGCCGGATCGAAAATCGACAAGATCGCCGGCATCGAGGCGCGCGGATTCATTCTCGGGGGCGCCATCGCGCACCAGATGTCGGCCGGTTTCATCCCGATCCGCAAGAAGGGCAAGCTGCCGCACGAGACCGTGCGGGTCGCCTATAGCCTGGAATATGGGCTCGACGAGATGGAGATGCACAAGGATGCGGTCCAGCGCGGGGAAAAGGTGATTCTGGTCGATGATCTGATCGCCACCGGCGGCACAGCCGAAGGGGCGGTGAAGCTTCTGCGCCAGATGGGAGCCGAGATCGTCGCCGCCTGCTTTGTCATCGACCTGCCCGACCTGGGCGGCCGCGCCAAGCTCGAGGCGCTCGACGTGCCGGTCAGGACGCTGGTCGCATTCGAGGGACATTGAGGTAGCTGAGATGCCGACCGCACCGACAGTCGATCCAGAGGGTTTCGCGCCAAGGTACGTGAAGCGCTGGATGATGGTCGTCCCGCTGTGCCCCACGAACAGGTTATGGATGACATTCAGGCGCTGATCGAACATATGCGCTGTTCACGTCGTTAAATGGCGTAAGACCGCTATAGACGATCTCGCAGCCATAGTGGGCTACGTGCCGTGACAGCCCGGAAAATCATCAACCCGCC
>CAZEEC010000006.1:0-46448 GCA_964511105.1 uncultured Mesorhizobium sp. | reverse complement strand
CGGGCGGCGTTTTCGACGACGACCAGATCGACGCCTATATCGAACTGAAGATGGCCGAGGTGCTGCGCTATGAGATGACGCCGCATCCGATCGAGTTCGACATGTATTATTCGGTTTAGAGGCATCAGGGCGGCCTGCGGGCCGCCCTACTGCCAATCGCGATGGCGGGCTTCGATTGTCGCCAGCATGGTTTCGGCGCCAATTTCGCCGGCCGGTCGTTCCGTATGCAGGCGCTGCGCGACGATGTCAAAACCGTGAAGCTGGACGGCCCTCGACGGTGTCGCCGCCCAGATCTGCTCGATCATGCGCGCAAGATGCGCCGGGCGGACATATTCATTGTAAAACTCGGGCACCACCGGGGCGTCGGCGATGAGATTTGGCAGCGAGGCGGACCAGACCGTCACCAGGCTCATCAGGGCGCGCCAGATCCGGTCGGTTTTGTAGCAGGCGACCAGCGGCACGCGGGCCAGCGCCAATTCGAGCGAAACGGTGCCGGACGCCGCGAGCGCCGCGTCGGCGCGGGCAAAGGCTTCGTACTTGCCATCGGCATCGTCGATGATGCGTGTGGGCACGGGCCAATCGGCGATCGCCGCATGGACGAGCGCCGAGACCTTCGGCAGTGTCGGGATCTCGACCTCGAAGCGGTGGCCGCGAGCAACCAGTTCCTTGATCGTTTCACCGAACGGCCCGATCAGGCTCGACACCTCGGAGCGGCGTGAACCCGGCAGCACGAGCAAGGTCTTGGTCCCCCAGGAGGGATCGCCGCGCGTGATCTGTGCCGCCGCGGCATGACGCAGGCCAGAATCCTGGCTGAGCTTGTGACCGACAAAGGTGCCGGGCGGCCCGCCGAGACGTTGAAGCTCCGCCGGCTCGAACGGCAAAAGGCACAGGATGTGGTCGATATAGGGCTTCATCTCGGCGGCCCTGCCCGGCCGCCAGGCCCAGACGCTTGGGCAAACATAATGGATCGTCGGCAGATGCGGCACCAAAGCGCGTACCTTGCGCGCCACTCGCAGCGAAAATTCAGGCGTGTCGACGGTGATCAGGCAGTCGGGCCGAGCGGCGGCGATCGATTTGGCCGTCTGGTTCAATCGTCCGATCAAGCGCGGCAGATCGCGAACGACGGCGGTCACCCCCATCAAGGCGATCTGCGATCCGTCGAAAAGCGAGTCCAGACCGCGTTCTTCGAGATGGCGCCCGCCGACTCCGACCAGGTCGATCGGCCGGCCGGTCGCCGCCGCGATGCAATCGACAAGATCAGCGCCCAGAAGGTCGCCGGATTCCTCACCCGCGACGACAGCAATGCGCAATGCCTGCATCAGCCCTTGTCCTTCAGGCCATAGATGAACATGTTGTGGGCCTCGGCGCGCCGCGCGGTGACTGCAAAATCGAGCACGAAAGCGCGTTCGGCATCGAGCGCGATACCGGTCAATCCGGCCGCTAATGCGGCGTCGATCGTATCGGGGCCGATGGACGGAAGATCGGCACGCAGGTCCTGGTTCGGCTTGGCGCATTTGGCCAGAACCCCGCCGGTGCGCCCGGCAAGCCGGCCATGTCCGCGCATGCCCGCGACGCGCTCGAGCAAGCCCGCCGTACCTTCGATGCCCTCAAGGGCAATGGCGCGGCCGCCGATCGAGATCGCCGCCTGTCCGATGTCGAGCGCACCGATCACGCGCGCCGCGGTCACGGCCGCCTCGATGTCGCGCCGTTCGGCTGTGGTCGGGGCGCGCCCGGCAATCATGCCGGACGTCGCCAAGAGATCCGGCGCAAGTTCATGTGCGCCCAGCACCGTCATACCATGGGCTTCGAGATGCCCGATGATCGTGCGCAGGAGAACATCGTCTCCCGACGCCAGCGCCCTGATGAGGCGCGGCAGCATGGCAACCAATGACCAGGTCCAGCGGATGGCCTTCAACGCAGGCCGACGGGCTACCCCTCCAGCCATGACGACGCGGCCAACGCCGGCGGCCTTGAGCAGCGGAACGAGCTTGCCGAAATCTTCAGGCCGCAGCCAAGCATGATCATGCGCGGCGAACAGCGCCGACGGCAGGGCCTCGCCTTCGATCAGGATCAGATATGGCTTGATGCCGCGCACATTGAGGCTTTCGATGACCTCGATCGGCAAACGGCCGCTGCCGACAATGATGCCGATCCGCTTGTCATCGCTCATCGTCGTCATCGTTTCCGGCACGATCATTGAGAGCGGGCACCGTGAAGTACCGCTTTCCTCGCGCCTTGAGGAACGAGAGGATGTCGGCGACCGCCGGCCGCTGCCCGAACTCCGCTTCGACCAGGGGAATGGCCTCGGCCAAAGTGTGCTCGGGCGCAAACAGCATCCTGTAGGCGGCGCGCAACTCCAACAGCTCGGCGCGGGAAAGGCCCGATCGCTTGATCCCGATCACGTTCAGGCCGCGCAGCCTCGCCCGGTCGCCAACTGCCATGCCGTAGGGAATGACGTCGCCGACAACGGCGGCATAGCCGCCGATAAAGGCATGGTGACCGACGCGGACGAACTGATGAACCGCAGCCAAGCCGCCGATCGTCACGAAATCGCCGATCTCGCTGTGTCCGCCAAGCGCGGCCGAATTGGCCATAGTGACATTGTCGCCGACGATGCAATCATGGGCGACATGCGATTGGGCCATGAAGTAGCCATGAGATCCGACGGTGGTTGCACCGCGCGAAGTGTCGGTGCCGACATTGAAGGTCACGCCCTCACGGATTTCGCAATTCGAGCCGACGGTCAATGTCGTCCGGCCGCCCTTGTGGCGCACGCTTTGCGGCGCTCCGCCGAGCACCGCATTCGGCCAGACCCGGCAATCGGGGCCGATGGTCGTCGCTCCAAGGATGCTGACATGGCCAACCAGACGCACCCGGTCGCCGACCACGGCATCGGGGCCGATTTGGCAAAACGGTCCAACCTGCACGCCTTCACCCAACTGGGCGCCGGATTCGACGACAGCCGAAGGATGGACGACCGTTGCGTTCGCCATGACGCTCAGGCCTGCGCTGGCGACATCATTGCCGAAATTTCCGCTTCGGCGACCTTGGCGCCGTCGACGATCGCCTCGCAGCCAAACCGCCAGATATTGCCGCGCTGCTTGAGTTTCCTGACGTGCATCTCCAGCCGGTCGCCGGGAACGACGGGTTTGCGGAACTTGGCGCCGTCGATGGTCATGAAATAGACGAGCGACGGAGTGGCCGAGGCGGTCTTGTGAATGCAGATCGCGCCCGCAGTCTGGGCCATCGCCTCGATGATCAGAACGCCCGGCATCACCGGGTGCTCGGGGAAATGACCCATGAAGTGCGGCTCGTTCATCGTGACATTCTTGATGCCGATGGCCGATTCGTCGCCATTGACCTCGATGATCTTGTCGATGAGCAGGAAGGGGTAGCGATGCGGCAGAAGCTTCAGCAAATCCTGAATGGTCAAAATGTCCAGAACCGTGCTGCTTGAGTCAGTCATTGCCGTCTTCCTTGGGCTTTCGAGAACCGGAAACGAGTTTGCGGATATAGGTGACTTCGCGGAAGAAGTCCTTCATCGGCTGCGCCGGCATCCCGCCCCAGCGGCCGCCATCAGGAATATCGTGCATGACGCCGCTTGCGGCGGCGACCGCCGCGCCCGCCCCGATCGTGACGTGGTCGGCAAGCCCGACCCGACCGCCCAGCATCACAAAATCCCCAATTGTTACCGAACCCGACAATCCGCACTGGCCCGCAATGACACAGCCGCGGCCGATGCGCACATTGTGGCCGATCTGCACGAGATTATCGATCTTGGTGCCTTCGCCAATCACCGTGTCCGACATCGCCCCGCGATCGACGGTCGTGTTGCCTCCGATCTCAACATCGTCCTGAATGATGACGCGGCCGATCTGCGGCATTTTTTCAGGACCGCGCGGGCCAGACACGAAGCCAAAACCATCCTGCCCAATCTGCGCGCCGCCATAGATCAGCACGCGATTGCCAACCAGCGCATTTTGAATGGAGACATTGGGGCCGATATAGCTATCGCGGCCGACCCGGCAGTGGCGTCCGATCACAGCGTTCGGCGCGACGATGGTTCCGGCGCCGATCTCGGCACCGGCTCCCACGACAGCGCCCGGCTCGATAATAGCGCCTGCCTCGACCTTCGCCGAAGGATCGACATAAGCGTGCTCGGAGATGCCTGCCTCCGACGTCAAGGCAGTCGGCTTGACCGATGTGGGAAAGAGCAGTCGGCCGACGGTCGCGAACGCATATTGCGGCTTCGCCGAGACCAGGACCGCGATGCCAGCGGGCACCTGGTCGGCCACGTCCGCTGTGCATAAGACGGCGGTGGCACTGAGCCCGGTCAGATGATGGGCATTTCGCTTGCCGTCGACGAAGACCAGCGCGCCGTCACCCGCTTCGGCCACGGGCGCAATCCTGGTCACCGGCGTTTCCGCATAAGCGGCATTGGCGAGATCGGCGCCCGTCAACGCGGCAATCTCGCCAACCGTAAAGGTCCGTACCGGCTCAAAGAAGAGCGGATCTGTCATTCATGCCTGCACTTTCGGGACGAGCCCCCGCCCCGATAAGTGTCCACTTTTCCGACCGGGATTAGAGCGCCGTGCGTCCTTACGGAAGCACAAGGAACGCTCTAACACTTTGATTGGCGCATCGGATTGATCCGAAAACCGGTTCCCACTTTTCGGCCCGATGCTCTAGAACCGCGTCGACATGCCGAAGCTGAAGTTCTGGACGTCGTCGGTATCTTCCTTGGCGACCGGCACGGCATAGTCAACCCGGATCGGGCCGAACGGCGAAGCCCAGAGCAGGCCGGCACCGACGGAAGCCCGTAGCGACGATGCGTTGCCGTGCACATCAAAGCGGCTGCTGATGTCGCTCGGCGTTCCGTAGAGCGTCGCCGCATCTGCGAAAATCGCTCCGCGGAAGCCGAGGCTCTGCGGCAGCGCCGGGATCGGGAACTGCGCTTCGGCCGAGGCGTGGAAATAGGTCGTGCCGCCAATGTGATCGATGGTCCGGCCGTCGCCTGCCACGGAGTAAGGTCCGATGCCGTTGAAATCGAAGCCGCGAATGATGCGGTCGCTCGACCGGAAAAGATCGAACACCCGCAGCCCGTCATCGCCATAGCCTTCGACATGGCCCGCGCCGGCGGTCAACACGCCGACGAGGTCAAGCTCTTCCGAAAGCGTCTGGTAATAGCTGCCGCGCGCCGTGAACTTCACCCATTTGGCGTCGCCGCCCAGACCCGCCACTTCGGTGGTGAAGGTCGAGTAGATGCCGTCACGCGGGTTGCGCATGTCGTCCATCGTATTGAACACGATGGAGTTGCTGATCGACGACTTTTTCCAGGGGCTGTGGTTTTCGATCGCGTCCTGCAGGATCGGCGAAATGAGCCCCGAACATTCGGGGACCAGGTTCCCAAAATCGTCAAGACATTCGTCGCGGTAATTATAGCGTTCCTGGGAGTAGTTATAGGCGAATTGGGTGGTCAACGCTTCCGTGATTGGCAGGCCGAAACGAACGGTCGCACCGTCAGTTTCGCTCTCATAGCGATCAAAGCGCCGCGTGTTGCGGTAGATGTCGAAGCCGGCCGAAATCCGGCGCCCGAGGAAGTACGGCTCGGTGAAGGACAGGGCGAAGTCGCGCGAGTCCTTGCCGCCGGCGGCAGACAGACGAATGAACTGGCCGCGCCCGAGGAAATTGCGCTCCTGCACAGAGCCTTCCAGCGAGAAGCCGGCGCCGCGATTGGCCGTTTCGCCGGTTGCATATCCGGCACCGATAGAAAATTCGCCAGTGGGCTTTTCGACAACCTCGACCACCAGCACGACCTGATCGGGCTGCGAGCCGGGAGCGGTCGCGATATTGATCGATTCGAAGAAGTCGAGCCGCTCGAGGCGGCGACGGGCGCGCTGCACGAGCACCTGGTTGAAGGCGTCGCCCTCGCTCAGATCGAACTCGCGGCGGATGACATAGTCGCGGGTGCGCTCGTTGCCCCGAATTTCGATGCGTTCAATATAGGCGCGTGGCCCTTCGTCGATCGAATAGACCACGTCGATGGTGGCGGTCTCGAAATTGCGGTTGCCGCGTGGGGTGACCTGGGCAAATGCATAGCCCGAGCCGGCGACCTCTTCGGTCAACCCAACGATCGAGCTCTCGACATCCTCCGCACTGTACCGGCGACCTTCACGGGTATCGATCGAGCCGCGATAGGCCTCGGTGTCGACGCCCGCGACCGTGCTTTCGACGCCAATGGTGCCGAACGTATAGAGCTGGCCTTCGTCGATCGTGAAGACGATCGAATACTCGTTGGTGGCCTCGTTCAATTGGCCGTCGGTCGACAGAATGCGGAAATCCGCATAGCCGCGATTGTAATAGAAGCGGCGTAGTGCCTCCTCGTCGGCGCGCAGGCGGTCGGCATCGTAAATGTCATTTCGCGACAGCCAGGACAGGAAGTTCGACTGCTTGGTGCCGATCACCTCGCGCAGCCGGCCATCGCTGAACGCCTGATTGCCCTCAAAGGTGATCGATCCGATCTTGGTACGGCCGCCTTCCTGAATCTGGTAGACGACGTTGACGCGATTCTCACCGAGATCGACGGTCTGCGCCGTCACGGTCGTGTCCTCGCGGCCGACGCGGGCATAGGCCTGCCGAATCGCCTCGACATCCGAATTCAACGCGTCGGCCGAATAGGCGCCGCGGGCGCGCATCTGGACGACACCGGTCAAGGCATCATCCTTCAGGCGCGTATTGCCCTGGAACAGGACCTGATTGACGATCGAATATTCCGAGACTTCGACCACCAGGGTCGACCCGACCTGATTGATGCGGACATCGGAGAACAGACGGGTCTCGAACAACCGAACCACGGCAGCATTGATATCCGAACTGTCGAACTGCTCGCCAGGCCGGATGCCCAGATTGCCTATAATGGTCTCGTTGCCGACACGTTGGTTGCCGCGCACTTCGATATTGCTCACGACCGCAGCGTAGACCGAAGTCGTCCCCACGACCTGGATGGCAAGCGATCCGACGGCAGCCAGGGCGGTGGAAAGTGCGATCGCCGACGCGGCGCTTTTAAAACTCGAAGCTGCCTTCATTTGGCTTCCAAACCTTTTGTTCTCGTTGTCCCCGTGGCGAGAAGGACGGACTGAGCCGCAAACGCCATACGGTATTAACCGGATTTCCCCTACACGCAAGGCTGCCGGTTAATTTGCATTTACTAAGTCGAGAAGCGTGGCATTCCCGACACGAAATCCCCAGCCATGGTAAACGGAGATTGAATTTTTTAGCGGCGTCCACCGTCAGCAGCCGAAGATGTCGTTCCAGAAAACGAACGCCATGAAGGCCAGCACGAACAGCATCCCCAGCCTGTAGAAACCCTCCATAACACGCTCCGACACCGGTCGGCCGCGAATGGCCTCAGCGGCATAGAAGACGAGGTGGCCGCCGTCCAGTGGGGGGATCGGCAAAAGGTTGAGGAAACCTATCCCCACCGACAAGAGCGCGATCAGCTGCACGAGCCACACCGTGCCAAGCGAAGCCGCCTGCCCCGACATTTCGGCGATCTTGACGGGCCCGCCCAGCTGGCACCTGTCCTCGCGTCCGACCGCGAAACGCTGGAGGAAATGTCCCGTGCGGGCGATGATGTGGCCGGTTTCGCGCACCGCTTCGCTCAAAGCCTCGACGGGACCGTAGGCGATCTGGCGCGGCTGGCCGAGTTCCTCATTGTTGACCACGCCGATCACGCCGATCCGGATCGTGTTGCCGAGCGGATCGGTCTGCTCGGAAAGTTCGGGCGTCGCCTGAAGCTCGATTTCGTCGTCACCGCGCAACATCACGAAGGTCAACGAGTCGCCTGCTCTAGCCGAAACCACCCGCTGGACGTCGCTGAAGGTCGAGATCAAGGTGCCGTTGACCGACACGAACCTGTCTCCGGGCTCGAATCCGGCCTCCGCCGCGGGGCTGTCCGGCCTGACCTCGGCCACAGTCGGTTCCGAGACGAACCGTCCGTAAAGCGAAAACATGACGGCGAAGACGGCGATCGTCAGGAGAAAGTTGAAGATCGGTCCGGCGGCGACGGTCGCCGCCCGTTTCCAGACGGGCTGCAAATGGAAAGCCTGCCGCTTCTCGGCCTCGCTCAGTTCCGCGAGGTGCTCCGCGTCCGGCTCGCTGGTGACGCTCATGTCGCCGACGAACTTGACGTAGCCGCCCAGCGGTATCGAGGAAAGCTTCCACCGCGTGCCGCGTCGGTCGTTGAACCCGACGAGTTCCGGTCCGAAGCCGATCGAGAAGGTCTGGACCCCGATGCCACACCAGCGACCGACCAGATAGTGGCCCATCTCGTGGACGAAAATCACGACGGCAAGAACCAGGATGAAGGGAATGAGCGTACCGAGGATCGGCCCGAACAACCCGGTTATGCCCGTCAGCAAGTCCACTATAAAATTCCTTCAAATGCGCGGCCAACGACTGACCTCGAATCGCGGCGTTTCGGTGTTCCGGATCCGATCCCGCTCAAAAGAACGCGAGCGCCGGCCGGTCCGGAACGGCAAAAACCGCGCCGATCACAAAAAGCAAAAGACTTGCGGCGACCAAGCCGTCCACGCGGTCCATCACCCCGCCATGCCCCGGGATGAGGTGCCCGGAATCCTTGACCTGAAAGCGGCGCTTCAACCAGGATTCGAACAGGTCCCCCATCTGCGACGCTGCCGACAAGACAACGATCAAGGCGAACAGCGCAGCCGCCGACAGTGTCGTTTCCATGGCAAGCGCAACCACCATCCCAAGCAGGACGGCCGAACCAGTGCCGCCAAGCGCGCCGCTCCACGTCTTGCCTGGCGAGATCGCCGGCGCCAGCTTCGGCCCGCCGATGAACCGTCCGACGAAATAGGCCATGATGTCCGTCGACCAGACGACGACGAAAAGGAAGATGACGGTCTTCAACCCCTCGATGTCGCTGCCACGCAAGAGCGCCAGCGCCAGCATCGTCGCGCCCGCATAGGCCAATCCCGCGGCGTTCCAGCGACTTGACTGAAGCAAGGGCGCGCTCATGATCGCAATGGCGGTGAGCGCAAAGATCGTCGCGAAGCCGACACCCGTGCCCGGACCGGTGACGATCACGATGCTGACAACCACCATCAACAGCGCCGTCAAGCCGCGCTCGGAAGGCGTGCTGCGCTCCTTCGCGATGTGCAGCCATTCATAAAAGACCGCCGCTGCGATCAGGGCGCAAAGAAAGCGGAACCAAACGCCGCCGATCCAGGTCAGCAGGAGCGTGACGGCGATCAAGACGATCGCGGAGGCTACGCGCAATTGAAGCTCGCTGGTCGGAAGCCGCCTGCCCGCGCTCAAGACGATGCCTCTCGCGCAGCGACGGCACCGAAGCGACGATCGCGGGCAGCGTAGATCGCCACGGCACGGTCGAGTTCCGCACGATCGAAATCGGGCCAGAAGCAGGGCAGAAAAACAAACTCGGAATAGGCCGCCTGCCACATCAGGAAGTTGGATAGACGCTGCTCGCCGCTCGTCCTGATGACGATGTCGGGATCGGGAATGTCGGCAGTATCCAGCACCTGCGAGATCGTCGCGGGCGTGATCGTCGCCGGATCAAGCCGGCCCTCGGCTGCCTGTTGCGCCAGATGGCGCGTCGCCCTCACGATCTCGTCGCGCGAGCCGTAATTGAAGGCGATAACGAGGTTCATCGCCACATTGTCGCGAGTGAGAGCCTCGGCATCGCGGATCAGCTGCAGGATGTCGCGGTCGAGCGCCTCACGCCCGCCGATCATGCGTACGCGCACGCCGTTCTTGTGCAGCTCGGCCAGATCGCGGCGAATAAAAAGGCGCAGCAGACCCATCAGATCGCTGATCTCGGACGCCGGCCGCGACCAGTTCTCCGACGAAAAGGCATAGACGGTCAGCCATTTGGTCCCGATGTCCGCTGCATTGCGCACGGCTTGGCGCAAGGCTTCCACGCCCGCGCGATGGCCGGCCGTCCGAGGAAGCCCGCGGGCCTGCGCCCAGCGGCCATTGCCGTCCATGATAATCGCGATATGCGCGGGAGCGGTCACCACATCTCCAGTCCGAGGCCCAACGTGCAGGCGAGCAAACTCCACTAGACCTGCATGATCTCCGCTTCCTTGTCCGCCAGCAGCGCGTCGATCTGCTTGATCGTCTCGTCGGTCAATTTCTGGACGCGGTCGGACTGGACCTTGGAATCGTCCTGGCTGATATCGCCGTCCTTTTCAGCCTTCTTGGCGCCTTCCATACCATCCCGACGGACATGGCGCACCGCAACCTTGGCCTGTTCGGTGTATTGATGCGCGATCTTGGCCAACTCGCGGCGGCGCTGCTCGTTGAGCTCGGGAAGCGGAATGCGAAGATTGGTGCCGTCGACGATGGGGTTCAGCCCCAGATTCGATTCGCGGATCGCGCGATCAACCGCACCGACCAGTTGCTTGTCCCATACCGACACCGCCAACATGCGCGATTCAGGCACGGTCACCGTCGCCACCTGATTGATCGGCATGGGCGAGCCATAGGCCTGCACGACGATGGGATCGAGAAGGTTGCTCGATGCCCGACCCGTCCGCAACGACGCCAAATCATTCTTGAACGCCGAGATCGCGCCATCCATACGGCGCTGCAGATCCTTGAAGTCCACGCCTTCGCTCATCATCGTCTCCTCAATCCGAAACTGCCGGCCCCGCCTTGTTCAGGCAAGGGTCTTTGGCGATCTGGCGTCATCCACGATCGTGCAACGCCCCTCTCCGCGCAAAATGGCACTGAGGCCCCCCTGCTCATGAATCGAGTAGACGATTATCGGAATGTGGTTCTCCCGTGCAAGCGCAATCGCGGCGGTATCCATGATTGCCAGGCCCTTGACCAGCACTTCGTCATGGGTGATCGCCTCGAACCGCGTCGCCGTCGGGTCCGTCTTGGGATCGGCGGAATAGACGCCGTCGACCTGCGTGCCCTTCAAGAGCGCGTCGGCGCCGATCTCGGCGGCGCGCAACGCAGCGGCCGAATCGGTCGTGAAGAACGGGTTGCCTGTGCCGCCGGCAAAGATCACCACCTTGCCCTCGTCCATATAGGCCGTGGCCTGCCGCTGCGAAAAGCTTTCGCAAAGCTCCGGCATGGCGATCGCCGACAGCACGACGGCATCGACGCCAAGCTTAATCAGCGACGTGCGCAAGGCCAGTGAATTGATGACGGTGGCGAGCATGCCCATGTGGTCACCGGTTACCCGATCCCCTCCCTTGGAGGCGACGGCGACGCCTCGAAAAATGTTTCCGCCGCCAATGACAACGCCGACTTCAACGCCGATGCGCCGAGCCTCGGCGATGTCGGCCGCAATCTGATCGACAACCGACACGTCGATGCCGAAACCTTGCGATCCCATCAGAGCCTCGCCCGATGCCTTGAGAAGGACGCGCTTGTATCGGACGGGTTCGCTCATGAGGCTCTCATTCCATTCTGGTCAAAGCTGAAGCGCCTGCCAGATACATCAAAGGGCATCGCCGTGTCACCCAGCGATGCCCTTTATCCCGTTCTGCGTCACCCGGCCGTCTTTGGCACGAGCGCTCCGGAAAATGCTACTTCTTTACCGCGGCGGCGACTTCGGCCGCAAAGTCCGTCTCTTCCCGTTCGACGCCTTCGCCAAGCGCGAAGCGGACGAAACCGGTAAGCTTTGCCGGTGCGCCGATTTCCTTCTCGGCGTCAGCCAAGGCCTTCTCGACGGTCACGTCCGGGTTCATCACGAAAGCCTGCTTCAAGAGCACGACTTCCTCATAGAACTTGCGCAGACGGCCTTCGACCATCTTTTCGATGATGTTTTCGGGCTTACCGGACTGGCGGGCCTGTTCGGAAAACACGGACTTCTCCCGCTCAACGGCAGCCGGATCGACATCCTCGACGGACAAGGCGAGCGGATTGGTCGCCGCCACATGCATCGCGACCTGGCGTGCAAAGGCGCGCGCGGCATCTGCATCTCCGCCGGTCTCGATCGCCACGAGCACGCCGAGCTTGCCGAGATTGTCGGCAACGGCATTGTGCACATAGGTGGCAACCGCCCCGTTCTCGACCGAAAGCTTGGCGGAGCGCCGCAGATTCAGGTTCTCGCCGATCGTGCCGATCGCGTCCTTGATCGTGTCGGTGACCGACTTCTCGCCTGACGGATAGGTTGCCGCACCAACCGCATCGATCGAGCCATCGGTCGTCAGCGCTGCGGCCGCGACATTGCGCACAATGGTCTGGAACGCCTCATTGCGGGCCACGAAGTCGGTTTCGGAATTGACCTCGACCACGACGGCGCCCGGGCCGTCGGTGGCAACGCCGATCAAGCCTTCGGCCGCAGTGCGTCCCGCCTTCTTGTCAGCCTTGGCGATACCCTTGGCGCGCAGCCAGTCGACGGCCGCTTCGAGATCGCCATTCGTTTCGGCCAGGGCCGCCTTGCAATCCATCATGCCCGCGCCCGTCATGTCGCGGAGCTGTTTGACCTGTGCTGCAGAAATGCTCATCGTCGCCTCTTCATCTCGTCAATAGCAAATGACGCGGCGCACCGTGGATTTCCCAGGTGCGCCTGGCGCCTCATCAGTTCCAGCGCCGCTTACGCGGCACATGCTCAGCCGGACTTGCCTTCTTCGGCGGGCACATCGTCCAAAGCAGGCTCGATCGGAGCCTCGGCCGACGCGCCAATATCCATGCCCAGAGCGCCCTGCTGGCGTGCGATACCGTCAATGGCAGCCTTGGCGACCAGGTCGCAGTAGAACGAAATCGCCCGCGCGGCGTCGTCATTGCCCGGGATCGGATGGTCGACCTGATCCGGGTCGCAATTGGAATCGAGGATCGCGACGACCGGAATGCCCAGACGGCGCGCTTCCTGGATCGCGATCGCTTCCTTGTTGGTATCGATCACGAACATCAGGTCCGGCGTCGAGCCCATATCCTTGATGCCGCCCAGCGCGCGGTTGAGCTTCTCGCGCTCGCGCTCGAGGTTGAGACGCTCCTTCTTGGTGAAGCCTTGAGCCTCGCCAGCGAGCAGTTCATCGAGCTTGCGCAGCCGCGAGATCGAAATCGAGATCGTCTTCCAGTTGGTGAGCATGCCGCCCAGCCACCGGGCGTTGACGTAATACTGGGCGGAGCGGCCGGCAGCATCGGCAACGATCTCCGAAGCCTGACGCTTGGTGCCGACAAAGAGCACGCGGCCGCCGCGGGCAACCGTATCCGAGACGACCTTGAGCGCCTGGTTGAGGAGCGGGACCGTCTGCGACAGATCGATAATATGAATATTGTTGCGGGCGCCAAAGATATAGGGCGCCATTTTCGGGTTCCAGCGGTGCGTCTGGTGGCCGAAGTGAACACCAGCTTCAAGAAGCTGGCGCATGCTGAAATCAGGCGTAGCCATCGTCATTTCCTTTCCGGTTGGCCTCCACGGGCGTCAGGCGGCAAAGCCGCCACCGGAGGTCGAGGCCGGATTTCTCCCGGCGCCAACCCATCACCCGTGTGTGGAATGGCCGCGCATATAGCGGCAATGCGCGATCCATGCAAGCCACGTCACGGTGCGCAGTTCGCGGGCCGATCGAAAAGCTCGAGATCGACGAGCTGCCCGGAAATGGCAAAGTCGCCATAATCCATGGTCAGGTCGCGCGTGACGCCGCTCTCGTAGAGCTTCATGGCGATGCGATAGGTCGGCGTCTCCTCGCCGGAAACGTCGGAGAGATCGAAATACGCGATGTCGACCGGCCAAAATTGCTGTTCCGCAAGCGCATCGAGGGCCGCGCCTTCAGGATCATCCTCCGCCAGATCGGTCTTCCGGCCGAGAATGACAGTCGTGGTCATCACCTTGTCGCCTTCCTCGGAACCGTCATAGATCGTGGTCTCATAGAAGTTGTCGCCGGCATTGGCCTTCTCGATCACTTCAAGGAGGTGCTGGGTCGGAAATTGGGACCGCTCGAGCGAATGTTGCCGCGGTTCCGGCATCTCGAGAAAGGCCTCGATCGCGGCGTCGGTCAGTTCCGCGGAGCCGCGGATTTCCTTGTCAAGATTTTGCTCGACGAAAGAGCGTGTCTCGAAGGAGAACGCCGACCCGTCACCGGCTTCAAAGGTCGTGGTCTGCTGATCGGTCAGACGCGAGGTCTCGTTGGCCGAGATCTCGGTGACGAAGCGGAACGACACGGTGTAGCCTTCGCAGGCGGAGCCTTCGAACTGATAGACCATGCGGCCGGAAAGTCCGGTGATGCCGGAAGTCTCCGTCGCCTGATCGAGCGCCAGATCATAAACGGCGCGGTGCGGGAGGAGCGGCGTGGCCGCGGCCTGGCCCTGCAGGAACGGCGCAGCGACACTCGCCAGGATTGCAAGACGTGGCAGGGACATTCACTTCTCCCGAAAGGTTGCCGGTCAGTCCTTTTTCCGGCATCTGGTGCGTTCTCATGGCAGAAGCGAGGCGGCGAGCCGCAGCTTCCTTACCGACAAGGACCACAGGATGACCGATTCAATCAATAGCCGACTCGACCGACTGGGGATCACGATCCCGGCAGCCGCGGCACCTGCCGCCAACTATCTTCCGTTCATGATCACGGGGGATCTGCTGTTTACCTCCGGCCAGTTGCCGATGGCCGACGGCGCCTTGACCAGCAAGGGTCGCGTCGGCCGTGAACTTGACGTCGCAGCCGCTCAGAAGGCAGCGCGTCAGTGCGCCATCAACGTCCTGGCGCAGGCCAAGGCAGCGCTGGGCGATCTTGAACGCGTCGGCCGCCTGGTCAAGATCACCGTTTTCGTCTCCTCTGACGCCGACTTCACGGAGCAGCATCTCGTCGCCAATGGCGCGTCGGATCTATTCGCCGAGGTTCTGGGCGAGGCCGGCACGCATGCGCGGGCTGCGATCGGCGTGCCGCGCCTGCCGCTCGACGCTTCGGTCGAGGTCGAGGCCATTTTCGAGATTGCCAAGGGCTGAGCCGGATGGCCGATCTTTCCTGGCTGACAGCCCGGCCGATCGCGCATCGCGGCCTGCACGACATGAACCAGACGCGGTGGGAGAACACGCTCTCCGCGTTCCAGGCCGCGATCGACCGGAACTATTCCATCGAATGCGACGTGCACCTGTCGGCCGACGGCGTTCCCATTGTGTTTCACGACCGGGACCTGCAGCGACTGACGGGCGTGGAAGGCGCAATCTTCGAGCGGACCGCAGCGCAGATGGCGGCGTCGCGGATCGGCGGCACCGGAGACCATGCGCCGTCCTTGACGGAAGTGCTCGACCTAGTTGCCGGGCGCGTGCCCCTGATCATCGAGTTGAAGGGAATCGCGGGCAAGGATGAGGGTCTGGTGGCGGCGGTCGCCGCCCTTCTTCGATCCTATGACGGCCTGGCGGCCATCATGTCCTTCGACCATTGGCTGATCCGCCAGTTCGGCGTTCAGGCAGCCGGCATTCCGACGGGGCTCACCGCGCAAGGCAACAAGCCTGACGAGCTCGAAGCGCATTTCTCGATGCTGAGCCATCCGATCTCGTTCGTGTCGTGGGGTGTCCATCATCTGCCGAGCCCCTTCGTCTCCTTTGCGCGGAAAAAGCTCTCCATGCCCGTCATCACCTGGACGGTTCGCGATGAGCAGGCGATAGAAGCGACGCACGCCCATGCCGACCAGATGACTTTCGAGGGTTTCGACCCCGATACCGGGGTCGGGCTTGCAACCGCTGGCCGGACCCGTATCTAACGGATAAAGTATGGATGCCGGGACAGGTGAATGAGCGAGGACGCAACGCGGGTCGTCATCCGGGTGATCGACGGGATGGCTGGTGTCGCGGTCGACGACTGGAACCGGCTCGGCGGAACTTCTCGCTCCACATCCGCCCTTCCCTACAACCCGTTCCTGTCGCACGCCTTTTTATCGGCACTTGAAGACAGCGGCTGCGTCGGCGCGCGCGCCGGCTGGCTGCCGCAGCACGTCGTGCTCGAAAGCGTGGACGGCCAGTTGCTCGGCGCCGCCCCTTGTTACGTGAAGTCGCACAGCCAGGGCGAATATGTCTTCGATCACGGCTGGGCCAATGCGTTCGAGCGCGCCGGCGGACACTACTATCCCAAGCTGCAGGTCTGCGTGCCATTCACGCCGGCGACCGGCCCCCGTCTCTTGGCGGCAGGGCAGATCGAGCCCGGCTCCGTGCATAGGGCGCTCGCTGAAGCCTTGAAGACACTGAACGAGCGGCTGGGTACATCGTCCGTGCACGTGACCTTTTCGCCGGCAGACGAAGTTCAGGTGCTCGAGCAAGCCGGCTATCTGCACCGCACCGACACGCAGTTCCATTTCCTCAATGAGGGCTATGCGAGCTATGACGATTTTCTTGTAACGCTCGCGTCTCGCAAGCGCAAGGCCCTGCGCAAGGAACGGCGCGAGGCGCTCGGAGACTCGATCTCGATCGACTGGCTGACGGGAAGCGACCTGACCGAAGCCATCTGGGACGATTTCTACCATTTCTATATGGATACGGGCAGCCGCAAATGGGGACGTCCCTATCTCAACCGGCAGTTCTTCTCGCTGATCGGCGAACGCATGGCCGACGACATATTGCTGGTCATGGCCAAACGGAACGGTCGCTATGTCGCCGGCGCCATCAACTTTATCGGCGGCGACCGGCTGTTCGGACGCAATTGGGGCTCGATCGAGCATCATCCCTATTTGCATTTCGAAGTCTGCTACCATCAGGCGATCGACTTCGCGATCGAGCGCAAGCTCAAGGTCGTCGAGGCCGGCGCGCAAGGCGAGCACAAACTGGCGCGCGGCTATGTCCCGGTGCTGACGCATTCAGCGCACTGGATCGCGCATCCGAGCCTGCGTAACGCGGTTGGCGACTATCTGACCCGCGAGCGTCACGAGGTCGAAGCGGTCGGGGAATATCTTCAGGAGTTGGCGCCGTTTAGGAAGGGATAGTCGGCAGATCGGCAATAGGCAGTCTTGCCATCACAACGCCCTTGACCCGTGGCGAGCGGTGCAATCCAATAACGGTGCGGTCTGTGACCGATTGCCGAAATCCCAACTGCCGATGAGACATCATGACCACCTCCTACGATCCCGCCAACGTCTTCGCCAAGATCCTGCGCGGCGAATTGCCGGCTGAGAAGCTTTACGAGGACGACGCGACCTTTGCTTTCATGGACATCATGCCACGCGGCGACGGCCATTGCCTCGTCATTCCCAAGGAGCCGGCGCGCAACATTCTCGATGTCGATGCTGCCAGCCTGGCGGCAGTCGCAGCAACGGTGCAAAAACTGGCGCGCGCCGTGGTCAAGGCGTTCGATGCCGATGGCGTCTCGGTCCATCAGTTCAACGAAGCCGCCGGCGGACAGGTCGTGTTTCACCTGCATTTCCATGTCATCCCGCGGTTCGCCGGCGTGGATCTGAAACCGCACAGCGGCGACATGGAAAAACCCGACCTGCTGGCGGCGAATGCCGATAAGATCAAGGCAGCGCTTGCCCGTTCCTAATTACGTACCGGCTTTGACGGGAGCAACGGCTGCTGTTTTGGCTGCTCCCTGGGGCACGATCAACGACGCGACATAAAGCGCCAACGCGAAAACGATCATGCCGCCTAGCACATCAACAAGGTGATGCCCGCCGTGGGCGAGAATCGCCGGCAACATCAGGACATTGACGAGAAGAAATCCGGGCCCGGCAAAAGTCTTGAACGTAAACCATACGGCCATGCAAGCCATGACCGTATGGAATGATGGAAACGCAATCACGCCGAGGACATCCTCAGGTGTAATACGAATTGGCCCGTTGGCCGCGAGGCGCAACAATTCGGCACCATAGGATGGTTGCACGACCAATGAGACGCGCTCCATCAGGTCGTCGGGAATCTCATACATCGCAGACGGTCCGAAGCTTGGTACCAGCCACCAAATCCCAATCGCAGCCAGCGCGCCGAACATGCCAGTCAACAGGAAGCGATGCAGCGATACGGCTTTGTTTGTGAATCCCAGAAGCAGGATAATCAGCACAAACTGGAAAAGCGAACTCAAATAGACCTGACCGAGGAGAGCTCCAAGGAGAGGAAATTCGGCCAAACCAGCTACGAGACCCGGCCACGAATAACCGACATAAGCATCAATCCGGGCCAGTTGCTCATCGATGATCATGTTGGCCAGCGGAAAAAGTAGATAGTTGAAGATCGATCCGAAAAGCGTAAAAAGGATAAAAAGGGCTGTTGCTATAGTAACCAGAGCAATAGGTTCGGACCGGCCCAGCACGCGGTACGTCAGCCCGATCATGAGCATTATCAACGCGAATGATATTCTCGAAGCGTAGCTCGCCCAATCGATCGCGCCCGAGGAAACGTCGAGCAGGAGATTCGCCGTGAAGAGCACCGCGATCACCGCCAGTGCAACTTTTTCAGCCGGGTGGAGCAACATTGAGATGGCCTCGTTCGAGTAGGAATCTTACCCTCAAATTACGAAGAAAGCCTAAACACCGCCCTCCAAGAGCATGCCGGCGAGCAGCACGATTTCCGTCACGGCAATGCCGAGAAGGACGTTCTTCCGGAACCACAGGAACACGGCAAAACCGATCGCGGCTGAAAATATGCGCAGGAAGAGCGACGCCTGGGCCAGCGGCCCGGCCGGGAACACGATCAAACTGGCAATGACCGCGGCCACCAGGGCCGTTGCGATGCAGCGCACCAGCACCAGAAGATCGGACTGCTCGGACAGCCGGCCGCCCAGATAGACGCCGAGAAAGCGCCAAGCATCGGTCACCAGCCACCCTGCGATCAGAATGAAGAGATAGGGCCACCACCACGCGTCGAGCGCATCGAACGTCATGACAGCTTCCGGCGCTTGCTCGCGAGGTGGATCAGATAGGCAAGCGTGCCGCCGACCAGACCGGTTGCGAGCAGGCTGAACTCCGGAATCAGCAGGTGGAAGATCGGCCCGAGAACGAGCCCCAGGACCATCGCGACGTGACCGGCCCTTTCGCGCGAGGAAGCCCAAAGTGAGGTCAGGAAATAGATCGGCGTCAGCATGAAGAGCGCCGCAGAGACGATCGGCGGAAGGTCCTCGGCGATCACGAAGACGATCGCGACGACCAGCATGTTCATGAGGATCAGCGAGGAGCCGACGCCGGCGTACCAACTCGTGCGCAGGTCGCGGGGCACCTTGCGCACATGCTCCAGTGCGATCACCCACGAGGTGACGGCGACGAAATGCGACAAAAGGTACAAAACCCAGGTCCGGGTTCGCGGCCCGCGCAGTTCGGGCACGAGCACGACGACCATCGGCGCGAGGCGCACCGATGACAAGGTGACCGCAAAAGCCGTCGCGGCGAGTCCGTTTCCGGCGAGGACCGCGCCGACCAGAACGACCTTGGCGGGAAGCGCCCACACGATGCCGGTCATGAACACGGCCTGGGCCATAGTGAAGCCTGCCTCCACCACAAGCGCGCCAAAGCCAATGAAGCTGCTGGCTAGAATCAAGGCCGGCACCGAGAGAACCGCCCGACAGCCTCGGAGATACCAGCGCAGTAAATCCGCGGCGGAAGGCGGTTGGGGCAAAGGCTCGGAGGAGGATACGGTCAAGTCAGACATCGGCGCGGTGACTACCATGCGCGTGGACATGTTGCGACGTAAAACGGCCGACGCCCAAGGGACGCCGGCCGAAACGTGTCGCCTGCTGCCGCTTAGCTCTTACGCGGCAGTTGCGGGACGCTGGAGCGCTTGCCGGCGCCTTTTGCGGCGTCGCCGCCTTCGGCACCAACGGGTGCGGCCACCTTCGTCCTCGTCTTCTTGGGCGCCGCCTTCTTCGGCCGCGCGGCCTCGTCCGGCTGCTCCTTTTTCGGCTTCACCGGCGCATCGTCGGCCAGCGATTCGAGGACGATGCCTCGCGAACCGTCATCCTTGGGCGCAACGAGGACGCGCACCGTGCCGCCCTTCTTGAGCTTGCCGAACAGCACCTCTTCGGCGAGCGGCTTTTTGATGTGCTCCTGGATGACGCGGCCCAATGGACGCGCCCCCATCTGCTCGTCATAGCCCTTGTCGGCGAGCCATTCGAGCGCCTCGGGCGTCAGTTCGAAGGTGACGCGGCGTTCGGCCAACTGCGCCTCGAGCTGCATCACGAATTTCTGCACGACCTGATGAATAACCGGAACCGGCAGCGATCCGAACGGAATGATCGCGTCGAGCCGGTTGCGGAACTCCGGCGAAAAGAGACGGTTGATCGCTTCGAGATCATCGCCTTCCCGCTTGGTCGAGCCAAAACCAATGGCCGGCTTCGCCATGTCGGCCGCACCCGCATTGGTGGTCATGATCAAGATCACATTGCGGAAGTCGATCTTCTTGCCGTTGTGGTCGGTCAAGGAGCCGTGGTCCATGACCTGCAGAAGGATGTTGAACAGGTCCGGATGGGCCTTCTCGATCTCGTCGAGGAGCAGCACGCTGTGCGGGTGCTGGTCGACGCCATCGGTCAACAGCCCGCCCTGGTCGAAGCCGACATAGCCGGGCGGTGCGCCGATCAGACGCGACACCGTGTGACGCTCCATATATTCCGACATATCGAAGCGCAGGAGCTCGACGCCGAGCGAGGCGGCCAGTTGCTTGGCCACTTCCGTCTTGCCGACGCCGGTCGGACCTGAGAACAGATAGGAGCCGATCGGTTTGTCGGGTTCGCGGAGGCCGGCACGGGCAAGCTTGATCGAAGACGCCAAAGCGGTAATCGCCGTATCCTGGCCATAGACGACGCGGTTCAGTTCCTCTTCGAGGCCTGCCAGCACCTTTTCATCGTCAACCGACACCGTTTTCGGCGGAATCCGCGCCATGGTCGCGATCGTCTGCTCGATTTCCTTCACATTGATCGTCTTCTTGCGCTTGCGCTCGGGCAACAGCATCTGCGAGGCGCCGGTCTCGTCGACGACATCGATCGCCTTGTCCGGCAGCTTGCGGTCGGAGATATAGCGCGCCGAGAGCTCGACCGCCGCCTTGATCGCCTCATTGGTGTACTTGACCTTGTGGAAGTCCTCGAAATAGGGCTTCAGGCCCTTCATGATCGAGATCGCATCCTCGATGCTTGGCTCCTTCACATCGATCTTCTGGAAACGGCGCACCAGCGCGCGGTCCTTCTCGAAGAACTGGCGGAACTCCTTATAGGTGGTCGAGCCGATGCAGCGGATGGCGCCCGACGACAGCGCTGGCTTCAACAGGTTAGACGCGTCCATCGCACCGCCCGACGTCGCTCCCGCACCGATGACGGTGTGGATTTCGTCGATGAAGAGCACGGCGCCCGGATAGTCCTCGAGTTCCTTGACGACCTGCTTCAAACGCTCCTCGAAATCGCCGCGGTAGCGCGTGCCCGCCAGGAGCGAGCCCATGTCGAGGGAGAAGATGGTCGCGTCGAGCAGCACTTCCGGAACGTCGCCTTCGACGATCCGCTTGGCAAGACCTTCCGCGATCGCCGTCTTGCCGACGCCCGGGTCGCCCACATAAAGTGGATTGTTCTTGGACCGGCGGCACAGGACCTGGATCGTACGGTTGATTTCGTCGGCGCGTCCGATCAGCGGATCGATCTTGCCGTTCCTGGCCTTGTCGTTGAGATTGACGCAATAGGCGCTCAGCGCGTCCTGCTGTTGCTTCTTCTTGGCGCCCTCGTCATTTTCGGACGCGGCGCTTGCCGCCTCTTCCTCCGCGCCGCGCGGCGAGCGGGCCTCGGACGAGCCCGGCCGCTTGGCGATGCCATGGCTGATGTAATTGACAGCGTCGTAGCGCGTCATCTGCTGTTCTTGCAGGAAATAGGCCGCGTGGCTTTCGCGCTCGGCGAAGATCGCGACCAATACGTTCGCGCCCGACACTTCCTCGCGGCCGGACGACTGGACGTGAATCACCGCGCGCTGGATGACGCGCTGGAAACCGGCGGTAGGCTTGGAATCCTCGTCATAGCCGGTCACCAGATTGTCGAGCTCGGCGTCGATATAGGTCAGCACGGTCTGCTTGAGTTCGTCGACATTGACATTGCAGGCGCGCATGACGGCGGATGCATCGCCATCATCGATCAAGGCCAGCAGAAGATGCTCGAGCGTCGCATATTCATGATGCCGTTCGTTCGCAAATGTAAGCGCCTGGTGCAGCGCCCGCTCGAGGCCTTGGGAGAATGCCGGCATTCAGGAACCTCTCTTCATTTCTTTTCCAGCACGCATTGAAGCGGATGCTGATGTTGGCGCGCGAAATCCATGACCTGGGTCACTTTGGTCTCGGCCACCTCGAAAGTATAGACGCCGCATTCGCCTACACCGTGATTGTGTACGTGGAGCATGATCCGGGTCGCCGCGTCGCGGTCCTTCTGGAAGAACCGTTCCAGCACATGCACGACGAACTCCATGGGAGTGTAATCGTCGTTGAGGATCAGAACGCGGTAGAGACTGGGCTTCTTGGTCTTCGGCTTGGTGCGGGTAATAACCGCCGTTCCGCGGCCCGGATTGCCATTTCGATTTTCGTCCGCCTGAGCCTTGGGCGCAATCATGTCAAAAAAACCGTTGCTCGTCACTCGCCGTCCAATCCATCCGCTCCCGCCTCAGGAGCGTCATGTAGGTAGTTCGCCAGTCATTGTAAGGCCTCTTGCGGCCGTGACAATACGGTGCCGATCACGTCGATGAGAACGGGGCAAGGCGGCCGGGCAACTGGCTCAACCCGACGGGGCAGCGATCTTTGCAAGCTGACTCATGATGACGGCCGCACCCTGCAGGCGCTTGGCGGGCGTCGGCCAGTCGCGGCTCAACACGATCGAATGATCAGGACGAATCTTCGCCGCGGCGCCCTGCTCGCCGATATAGCGGACGAGCCCGGCAGGTTCGGGAAAGCTCTTGTTGCGGAAATGGATGACGACGCCCTTCGGCCCTGCATCCAGTTTCTCGACATTGGCTCGTTTGCACAGCGCCTTGATGAAGACGATCTTCATCAGATGCTCGACTTCTTCGGGCAGCGGGCCGAACCGGTCGATCAGTTCCGCACCGAACCCGTCGATTTCACCAGGCGTATCGAGTTCGCCGATCCTGCGATAAAGCGCCATGCGCAACTGCAGATCCGGCACGTAGCTCTCGGGAATCATCACCGCCGTTCCGACGGCGATCTGCGGCGACCATTCGCCGCTATCGGCCTCGGCCGTCCCTTGAACCTCGGCGACCGCCTCTTCCAGCATCTGCTGGTAAAGTTCAAAACCGACCTCCTTGATATGACCCGATTGCTCCTCGCCAAGCAGGTTACCGGCGCCGCGTATATCGAGGTCGTGGCTGGCGAGTTGGAAGCCCGCTCCGAGAGTGTCCAGCGATTGCAGCACCTTCAGCCGCCGCTCGGCCCCTTGCGTCAGCGTCCGGTTGGCCGGCAGCGTCATCAGCGCGTAGGCGCGCGATTTGGAGCGCCCGACGCGGCCGCGCAACTGATAGAGCTGCGCCAGGCCGAACATGTCCGCACGGTGCACGATGAGCGTGTTGGCGGTCGGAATGTCGAGGCCCGATTCGACGATCGTTGTCGACAAGAGCACATCGTACTGCCCGTCATAAAAGGCGTTCATGATGTCGTCGAGCTGCCCAGCAGGCATCTGCCCATGCGCCGTGGCGACTTTCAATTCCGGCACCTGTTCGGCAAGGAACTGCGAAACCTCGACAAGATCGGAGATGCGGGGGACAACATAAAAGCTTTGTCCGCCACGGTACCGCTCGCGAAGCAGCGTTTCGCGAATCACGAGCGGGTCGAAGGGAGAAATGAACGTGCGCACCGCCATGCGATCGACGGGCGGCGTCGTGATCAGCGACAATTCGCGCACACCCGTCAGCGCCAGTTGCAGCGTCCGCGGGATCGGCGTCGCCGACAGCGTCAAGACGTGCACGTCGCTCTTCAACTCCTTCAGCCGCTCCTTGTGCTTGACGCCGAAATGCTGCTCCTCGTCGATGATCAAGAGGCCGAGATTCTTGAAATCGACGGTCGAGCCAAGCAGGGCGTGGGTGCCGACGACGATGTCGATGGAGCCGTCGGCGATGCCCTTCTTGGTCTCGGCCAATTCCTTCGAGCCGACCAGACGCGAGGCCTGGCGGACCTTGACCGGTAGACCCGCAAAGCGCTCGGAGAATGTTTTGAAATGCTGGCGCGACAGGAGCGTCGTCGGCACGACAACGGCCACCTGGAAACCTTCGAGCGCCGCGATGAACGCGGCGCGAAGCGCGATCTCCGTCTTACCGAACCCGACATCACCGCAAATCAGGCGATCCATCGGGCGGCCGCGCGCCAAGTCGTCCAAAACCGCATCGATGGCGGTCTGCTGGTCATCCGTCTCGTCATAGGGGAAGCGGGCGGCGAATTCGCCGTAGACCCCCTCCGGTGGCGCCATGACAGGCGCCGGGCGCATGGTTCGTTCAGCGGCGATCCTGATCAGATGCCCGGCCATTTCGAGCAGGCGCTTCTTGAGCTTGGCCTTGCGCGCCTGCCATGCGCCGCCGCCAAGCCGGTCGAGGACAGCTTCGGACGCCTCCGAGCCATAGCGCGACAGAAGCTCGATATTCTCGACCGGAAGGAACAGACGGTCGTCGCCAGCATAGTGGAGCTCGAGGCAGTCATGCGGCGCGCCGGCCGCCTCGATCGTCTGCAGGCCAACGAAGCGGCCAATGCCGTGATCGGCGTGAACGACAATATCGCCCGCATTCAATGCGCCAACTTCAGCAATGAATTCCGAGGCTTTCTTGCGGCGTTTCGAGCGTCTGACGAGGCGATCGCCGAGGATGTCCTGTTCGGCGACAACGACGAGATTCTCGCTCTGGAAGCCGCTTTCGAGCGGCAGCACGGCAAGGCCGATCGTGTTCGCGGCAAGCTTCTCGATCTCGGCGAGCGAGCGGACAGGCGCCAGCTTTTCCAGTTCGTGCTCACCCAGAATTTGCGCGAGACGGTCCGCCGAGCCTTCCGACCAACCGGCGACGACGATCTTACGCCCGGCTGCCCGCAAATCCGCTAGATAGTGCGATGCCCGCTCAAAGACGTTGATCGACGGGTCGGCCCGCTCCTCGGCGAAACTTCGACCAGCCTCCGCGCCGGCATGGATGATCCGCCGGCTTTCGACGTCGGGCGCTGCGAAGGGCGTGAATTCAAGCACGTGCCGGGCAAGCGTCGACTGCCGCAAATCGTCAGGGGAAAGATAAAGCCGGTCAGGCGGAACGGGCTTATACGGCACTGCCTCGCCCAAAGCGCCCGACGACTGGCGCTTGCGCGCCTGGTAATGGTCGAGGACCAATTTGTGGCGCTCCTCGATCGCCTCGCGCGACAAATGGTCGAACACGACCGGCGTTTCGGGCAGATAATCGAATATCGTCTCGACCGTGTCGAAAAAAAGCGGCAGCCAGTGCTCCATGCCGGCGAACCGTCGACCTTCGCTGATCGACGCATAAAGTGCATCATCACGCGAAGGCGCGCCGAACAGTTCGATATAGTTGCGGCGGAATGCGCTGATCGTGTCCGGCGTCAGCGCGATCTCGCTCATCGGCTGCAGGCGCAACTCGCGCCGCTGTCCGGTCGTGCGCTGGGAGGCTGGGTCGAAGGCGCGGATCGATTCCAGCGTGTCGCCGAAGAAGTCGAGCCTGAGCGCTTCCTCGGCGCCCGGGGCAAGAAGGTCCAGAATGCCGCCGCGAACGGCATATTCGCCGACCTCGCGCACCGTCGCCACGCGTTCAAAGCCGCTCGTTTCGAGCCGGCTGACGAGGTCCTTCATGTCGATCTGATTGCCGGGCTTGGCCGCCAGGACCTGCGCGGCCACGAAATCGAGCGGCGGCATGCGCTGCAAAACCGCGTTGGCGCTGACGAGGATAACGGCGCGATGCGGCTTGTCGCGTAAGGCGGCGATCGACGCCATCGCATCGAGACGGCGGGCGACCGCGTCGCTGCCGGGCGAGACGCGATCATAAGGAAGGCAATCCCAGGCGGGCAACTCCAGCACCGGCAGGCCGGGGCTGGCGAACTGCAAGATTTCAGCGAGCGCCGGCATCTTCTGGCCGTCGCGCGCGACGAAGACGACCGGACCGTCCTGATCAGCGGCGATCGCCGCCAGCGCAAAGGCTTCATAGCCGTCGGCAACGCCATCGACGATGACCGGTTTGTCCTGACGCTTGCCGGACAGGCGGATGGGATTGAGGAGGGTCATTGTTGATGAACTTCTTGCTTCAGGTCGTGAAGTTGCGCGCTTCGGCGATCATGCCGCGAACGATGTCATTGTCCTGATGCGCAGGAAGAGGCACTTCGCCGGTGATCCATTTCATGATGTCGGTGTCCGCCTCGACCAGAAGCGCTTCGAATTGAACGAGTTGCGCCTCGGTGAAGGCCGCCATCCGCCTGTCGGCAAACCCGCCGATCACCAAATCGGCCTCTTTCATACCGCGATGCCAGGCCCGGAAACGGGCCCGGCGCCTGCGCGTCTCCAGCGGATCGGTGGCTAGAATAGGGTCTGGCATAGGGGAATTGTCCGGTTGGACCGCGCATATAGCGTTTGCGGAACGCGATGTCAGCCTTTGCGGCGATCAAGCCGCCCCGCTAGTATCCCGCTATGCGTCCAACCGAACTCGATCCCCTTTTCGCTCCAGTCACCTCGCTTGCCGGCATCGGCGAGAAGACAGCCGACCTGATGCGCCGCATCGTCGCCGCGGATACGACCGGGCGCGCCCCGCGCGCAGCCGATCTCCTCTTCATGCCGCCTTATGCCGTGATCGACCGGACACGCAGGCCGGGCGTCGCGCTTTCTGGAGAAGGTTCGATCGTCACGCTGGACCTGACGGTCGATCGTCACCAGCCTCCGCCGCGCGGCAAGGGAACGATTCCCTACCGTGTCTTCGCCTTCGACGAGACAGGCGAGATCGCGCTCACCTTCTTCCATGCCAAGGGCCAATGGCTCGATAAGCTGATGCCGGTCGGCGCCGAGATCGTCGTCAGCGGCAAGGTCGAGTGGTTCAACGGCCGCCCCTCCATGGTCCACCCAGATCATATCCTGGCCAAGGACCAGGCGGCTTCCCTGCCGCAGATCGAGCCCGTCTACCCCATGACGGCGGGCCTGTCGGCCAAGCTTGTGCGCAAGGCGACGGTCGGCGCGCTCGACCGCCTGCCCCAACTTGCGGAGTGGCAGGACCCTTCCGTCCGCGCGCGGCAGAATTTCTCCGATTTCAACACGGCACTGCGTCAACTCCACGAGCCCAGCACTGCAAGCGATTGCGACGTCACGGGCGCTGCCTGGCGCAGGCTCGCCTACGACGAACTCCTGGCCGGACAGATCGCACTGGCCTTGGTGCGTCTGCGCATGCGCCGCCTGACGGGCCGCGATCTGCGCGGCGACGGGAGCAAGGGCGCGGCCATCCGCGCCGCCCTTCCCTACCGCTTGACGCAAGCCCAGGAGCGGTCGGTAGCGGAAATCGAAGCCGACCTAGCGTCGCCCGAACGGATGCTGCGCCTCCTCCAAGGAGATGTCGGCTCCGGCAAGACAGTGGTGGCGCTTCTTGCAATGGCGCGCGCTGCCGAAGCCGGCGGCCAGTCGGCCCTGCTCGCGCCCACGGAAATCCTCGCGCGCCAGCATTATGCGACGATCGCGCCGCTTGCCGAAAAAGCCGGGCTGCAGGCGGCGATCCTGACCGGCCGCGAGAAGGGCCGCGAGCGGGCTGGGATTTCGGCCGCGATCGCAGATGGTACCCTCGACATCGTCATCGGTACCCACGCGATCTTCCAAGAGACTGTTCTTTTCCGCGATCTGGTGTTCGCGGTAATCGACGAACAACACCGGTTCGGCGTCCACCAACGGCTCGCCATCGGCGCCAAGGGCACGGCGCCCGACATTCTGGTGATGACGGCGACGCCGATCCCGCGCACATTGGTACTCACCGCGTTCGGCGACATGGACGTCTCGCGGCTCGACGAAAAGCCGGCCGGACGGCAGCCGATCCAGACGGTGACATTGCCGCTCGAACGGCTGTCCGATCTGATCGGCCGCATTCGGCGCGCCGTCGATGACGGGCAGAAGATCTACTGGATCTGTCCCTTGGTCGAGGAAGCCGAAGGTATGGACGTCATGTCGGCCTCTGACCGACACCGCGAACTGGCGAGCATTTTCGAATCAGCCGTCGGGCTCGTGCATGGCCGCATGTCGGGCGCGGCCAAGGACGCGGCCATGGCCGATTTTCAATCGGGCCGCACCCGCATCCTGGTCGCGACGACGGTGATCGAAGTCGGCGTCGACGTTCCGGATGCCACGATCATCGTCATCGAACATGCCGAGCGTTTCGGCCTGGCGCAGCTACATCAGTTGCGCGGGCGTGTCGGACGTGGCCAGACGGCATCGAGCTGCGTGCTTCTCTATCAATCCCCGTTGGGCGAAGTAGCCAAGCAGCGCCTGTCGATCATGCGTGAGACTGAGGATGGCTTCCGGATCGCCGAGCAGGATCTGCGGTTGCGCGGCGAAGGCGAACTGCTGGGCACGCGCCAGTCGGGCACGCCCGGCTTCCAGCTTGTGCGGCTCGAACACCATGCCGATCTTCTAACGATTGCACGCGACGACGCGCGCCTTTTCCTGCAGCGCGATCCCGACCTCGCGACCGAGCGCGGAAAGGCGATCCGCAGCCTTCTTTATCTGTTCGGACGCGACGATGCGATCAGGCTGATTCGCGCCGGCTGACGAGCGCGGCGATCCCGATCACGAGCCAGCCGCCAATCAGAAGCATCCCGCCGAGCGGTGCCGCCATGGGAAACAGGCGCCCGCCGATAAAGGCGCGCGCGGCAAGATCGCCGCAGAACAAGCAAAGCCCGCCCACCAGCAGCCACGCGCCGGTCGTCCGCCCCGGCGCGAAGTGCCGGCCGGCCAGTACCAGAAGCACCGGTGCGTGGGCGAGAATCATGGTTGCAGCCGTCGCCAGATTGCCGCCCGTCACATGCGCGGCAGCCGCCGACAGGCCGACGCCCAAAGCGCCTGCCAGCGCCCCAAACGCGAACAGGATGCGGTCACCAAATCGAACCATCAGTTTTCATCAAGCTGTTGCAGAACACAACCGGAACAGATAGATTTGTTCTGGTTCTGTTTTCTCGATTCCTTGTAGGAACTATCATGCTGACACGCAAGCAACACGAACTGCTGACGTTCATCCATCAACGGGTTCGGGAAAGCGGCGTCTCCCCTTCCTTTGACGAGATGAAGGAGGCGCTCGGGCTGGCGTCGAAGTCGGGAATCCATCGGCTGATCACGGCGCTCGAAGAGCGCGGCTTCCTTCGCCGCATGCCCAACCGGGCACGCGCGCTTGAAGTCGTCAAGCTGCCGGAATCGGCGGCACCAGCGCCGAAACGTTTCCAGCCCAATGTCATCCAGGGCAATCTGAGCGACAAGCGCTCGGCACGGACGGAAGCGTCGCAGCGCAGTTCGCCCTCGCGCACCTCTTTCGAGGTGCCGGTCATGGGCCGCATTGCGGCCGGCGTGCCAATCGATGCCATCCAGCATGCCACACGGACGATCGAGGTCCCGCCGAACATGCTGTCGGCGGGCGACCATTTCGCGCTCGAAGTGCGCGGCGATTCGATGATCGAGGCGGGCATCCTCGACGGCGATACGGTCATCATTCGCTCCGGTCAGTCGGCGACCCCGGGCGATATCGTCGTCGCCCTCATCGACGACAATGAAGCCACGTTGAAGCGTTTCCGCCGCAAAGGCGCATCGATCGCGCTCGAGGCAGCCAATCCGGCTTACGAGACCAAGATCTACGGCTCGGAGCGAGTGAAGGTTCAAGGCAAGCTGATCGGCCTGATCCGCAGCTACTGAACGCCGCGAAAATCGTCAGTCACGGCTCCAGGGCGGCATGCCGCGGGCTTCGCGGGAGTATTGGCGATGGCGGTGCCAGGGGCGGTAAGGCTCGTTGATCGCATGGATAATGAGCGGTGCCTCGGAATGTTCGCCGAAATGGACTTCCGCGCTGCCGCGGCGCGCCAGATCCCGTTTGGTTAGGGTCGCCGCCTGTTCGTCCCCACAAGGACGCTGCGCCGTCGCATCGTCGATCACGATCAGCGCCGCCGCCTGACAGAAGCGGGATGCCGACAGGGCATCGGGGACATGCACGACAAGCCGCTCAGCACTGTCGCGCGCAAGGCAAACATCTTCTGCACAGATGAAGTCCTGACCGGGGGTCGCGGCCGCAAGAGCGTCAGCCACGGTTGCGGCTTTCGTCGGAGGCACGTAGCGCTCGGCATTCATGCCATGCAGCCAATTCTGGATGGTGAACCCGTTCGGCCGGGAGCGGTTGACGGACAGGACGCCCGCTTCGGCGGGGACCGCCACCAGGCGTCCGTCTTCGGAGACAAGCGCATCGGGAAATTGACGGTCGCTCATCAACCCCGCGCCGATGATGACGAGCGGAAGGGCGGCAAGACGCAGGCGACCCGAACAGGCCGTCATGACGATGAGCGCGACGGTGAGCAGCAGAACGGCGCCTAAGGGAATCGCGCCGACGGCATCGATCGGCGAACGCGCGGCGAACCAAGCCGCGATCACGATCACCATGTCGATGCCGATGCCCATGATCTTCAGGAGCGGGCCTTCGAGAGCGAAGGGCATCGCGACTGTCGCGACGACGGCGAACGGCATCACCACGAAGGAAACGATCGGCATTGCGATCAGATTGACCCAGAGCGAGTGCGGCGAGACCCGGTGGAAATGGAAGACGCCGTAAAGCGTCGTCGCCAAGCCGGCAACAATGGAGGTCAGTGCGAGGCCGACAATGAATTTGAGGCCGATCAAGCCGAGACGAAAGGTCCAGTTGCGCGGGGCGATGTGTTCGCCCTCGCGGCGCTTTCTCTCGCTCCAGGCGGCATAGGCGCCGATCAACGCCGCGGTCGCGGCAAAGGACATCTGGAAGCTCGGGCCGAACACCTCATGCGGCGAAATGGCGATGACAATAAGCGCCGAGATCGCCAGATTGCGCATGGTCAGCGCCACTCGGTCGAACAAGACGGCGACGAGCATCACCGCCAGCATGATGAAGCTGCGCTGGGCGGCAACCGCTCCGCCAGAGATCGCAAGATAAAGAGCGGTGACGACCAGCGCGACGATGGCGGCGTATTTCTTGGCCGGCAAGCGGGAAGCAAACATCGGAAAGAGTGCAAAAGTGCTTCGGATGGCAAAGAGAACCGTGCCCGCCACGAGCACCATATGGAGTCCGGATATGGAAAGGATATGGGCGAGGCCCGTCTTGCGCAGGTCCTCGTTGATCGTCTCCGGAATGCCGGCGCGCACTCCGGCGATCAGCGCTGCTGCGATCTCGGCCGACGGCCCTTCGATATGCGCGCGGATGCGTGCGGCGATGGCGTCGCGAATCCGCTCTGCCTGAAGGGTGAAGGACTGCCGCAGGCTGAGAGGCATGGGTGACTGCGACAGCTCGGGCGTGCGAAAGAAAAAGCCGATCGCGCCAATGCCGTCATAGTAATTGTTGTAGCTGAAATCATACCCGCCGGGGCGGACCGGCCCCGATGGCGGCATCAGCCGGGCAGCGCCCCGAACGACATCTCCAACTTCGAGGCCATCGGGAACCTCGCGCGCCGACAGCCGCACCCGATCCGGCGCGTAGCGCAGTTCGGGACGCTCAGTCGCGAACACGTCAATGGTCAACCGCGTCCGCCCGGTCGCCTGGTGCTCGATACGCACGACGTGGCCGGTGATCGTCGTGCCGATTTCCGATCCGCTGACCTGAGTTCCGGCGCGGCGGGTTTCGAGCGCCGCGAAGGTCGCGCCAGCCATGATCGCGATGAGCACCAGCAGCACTCCACGCAGCCAATGGAATCGGGACGTGGCGACCAAGCCCACCAGGGCAAGAGCGGTCGACAACAGCAGCCAGCCGAATGGCGGCTCGGTCGGCCAGGTGCCGTAGCCGAGCACGCCGATCGCCATCCATACCGGCAGGAAGACGAATCCCGTGCCGCGATCCCGCTCATGGGCGAGCGCCTCGGCGAGCCGGAACGGCCGCCGCGCCGAGTTGGAGAGTGCTACAGAAGATTTAGCAGGCGGCAGGTCGGACGCAAACGGCAGACTGCCCGCCGGCGCTTCCGCACCGGGCGGGAGGAAGGCATGCCATTCCTCCTCCTGACGCGTGTGCTCGGCCATCCCTGCCCGCTACTTGCGCCGCAAGTCGCCTATGCTACATGAACGGCCACAAATTGCCACAGTGCCGAAACGGCCTCGCAACGCTTTCTCCAGGAAAACTCATGCCGCAAAAGATCGTCACACGCTTTGCCCCCTCGCCCACAGGCTACCTGCATATCGGGGGCGCGCGCACGGCGCTCTTCAACTGGCTCTACGCCAAACACACCGGTGGCGTGATGCTGTTGCGCATCGAGGATACGGACCGCGAGCGCTCGACCGATGCGGCGACGGCCGCGATTTTGGACGGGCTGAAATGGCTGGGACTCGACTGGGACGGCGAGCCAGTCTCGCAGGTCTCGCGCGTCGAGCGCCACCGCGAAGTCGCCGAGGAACTGGTCAAGCTCGGCAAGGCTTACCATTGCTACGCCTCACCGGATGAACTGATCGAGATGCGCGAAAAGGCGCGCACGGAAGGCAAGCCGCCTCGTTATGACGGGCGCTGGCGCGACCGCAGCGCCGACGAGGCGCCCGCCGGTGTCAAGCCCGTGATCCGCATCAAGGCGCCCCAGGACGGCCACACGATCGTCGACGACAAGGTGCAGGGCGAAGTGCGCTTTCCCAACAAAGACCTGGACGATTTCATCATCCTGCGCTCAGACGGCACCCCGACCTATATGCACGCCGTCGTTGTCGACGATCACGACATGGGCATCACGCACATCATTCGCGGCGACGATCATTTGACCAACGCCGCGCGCCAAACCATCATCTATCAGGCGATGGAATGGGATGTGCCGGTCATGGCGCATATTCCGCTGATCCATGGGGCCGACGGCGCGAAGCTGTCCAAGCGCCATGGCGCGCTCGGCGTCGAGGCCTATCGCGAAATGGGTTATCTGCCGGCCGCGCTGCGCAACTACCTCGTCCGTCTCGGCTGGAGCCATGGCGACGACGAGATCATGTCGCTCGACCAGATGATCGAATGGTTCGAGATCGAGGACATCAACAAGGGTGCCGCCCGGTTCGACTTCGCTAAGCTCGAGGCGCTGAACGGCGTCTATATGCGGCAAAGCGACGATGCGGATCTTCTGGCACAGTTCGAGGCAACGCTGCCTTATCTCGCCGGCGGCGACAAGATGATCGAGGCGCTGACGGATGAGCGACGGTCCCAACTCCTCGCCGCCATGCCGGGGCTGAAGGAACGTGCCAAGACATTGGTCGAACTGAAGGACGGTGCTGCCTTCCTGTTCGCGGCACGGCCGCTGCCGATGGAGGGAAAGGCCGAGCAGGTTTTGGCCGATGGCGGCCGGCAGGCAATCGGCGGACTGCTGCCGCGCCTCGAAGCTGTCGACGATTGGACGGCGGAAGCGACCGAAAGCGCGGTGCGTGCTTATGCCGACGAGGCGGGTATCAAGCTTGGAAAAGCTGCCCAGCCACTGCGCGCCGCACTGACCGGCCGTGCAGTTTCGCCCGGCGTCTTCGACGTCTTGGCGGTTCTGGGGCGCGAGGAAAGCCTTGGCCGCCTGCGCGATCAGCTTGCAAAGTGAAGCACTTACTGCGGTGCATCATGACGCGTTCGGCAACTTGGCAGGCCGCGCCAAATGCGATAGCAAGGCGCACATCGGGCGGCGGTTGTGATCAGTCATGATATCAGGCACTGCCAGGACAGACCCTACATGAATGAGGTGTACGATGACTGAAGGGACGGCAAAATTCGAGTTCGGCCAGCAAGCCCATGAATTCAAGGTGCTCAAAGGCACGGTCGGCCCCGACGTCATCGATATCTCGTCTCTCTACAAGAACACGGGCGCCTTCACCTACGACCCGGGGTTCACGTCGACGGCAAGCTGCGAATCGGAGATCACCTATATCGATGGCGATGAGGGCGTTTTGCTACATCGCGGCTACCCGATCGACCAGTTGGCCGAGCACGGCGACTTTCTCGAGACCTGCTACCTGCTTCTCTACGGCGAGTTGCCGACCAAGGCGCAGAAGGATGATTTCGACTACCGTGTGACGCACCACACGATGGTGCACGAACAATTGTCGCGCTTTTTCACCGGCTTCCGCCGCGATGCGCATCCGATGGCCGTAATGTGCGGCGTTGTCGGCGCGCTGTCGGCCTTCTACCACGACTCGACCGACATTTCGGACCCGCACCACCGGATGGTCGCCTCGATCCGCCTGATCGCCAAGATGCCGACGATCGCGGCGATGGCGTACAAGTACCATATCGGGCAGCCCTTCGTTTATCCGAAGAACGAACTCTCCTTCGCCGCCAACTTCCTGCACATGTGCTTCGCGGTTCCGTGCGAAGACTACGAGGTCAATCCGGTCCTGGCGCGTGCGATGGAGCGGATCTTCATCCTGCATGCCGACCACGAGCAAAATGCCTCGACCTCGACGGTTCGTCTTGCCGGCTCCTCAGGCGCCAATCCGTTCGCCTGCATCGCGGCCGGCATCGCCTGCCTGTGGGGTCCGGCCCATGGCGGCGCCAATGAAGCCGCACTCAACATGCTTTCGGAAATCGGCTCGGTGGACAAGATTCCCGAATTCATCGCGCGCGCCAAGGACAAAGACGATCCGTTCCGCCTGATGGGCTTCGGCCACCGCGTCTACAAGAATTACGATCCGCGCGCCAAGATCATGCAAAAGACGACGCATGAAGTTCTGGGCGAACTTGGCATCAAGGACGATCCGCTGCTCGACGTGGCGATGGAACTGGAAAAGATCGCGCTCACAGACGAGTATTTCATCGAGAAGAAGCTCTACCCGAACATCGACTTTTACTCGGGCATCACGCTGAAGGCACTCGGCTTCCCGACCACCATGTTCACCGTCTTGTTCGCGCTGGCGCGCACGGTGGGCTGGGTGGCGCAGTGGAAGGAGATGATCGAGGATCCGAACCAGAAGATCGGCCGCCCGCGGCAGCTATATACCGGACCGGTCGAACGCGACTACGTCCCCATCGCCAAGCGCTGAGCCGATCTTGTGAATGCGGCGTGGCGGCGATGGCGCAAGGGCCATCCCGCCTGAAGCACAAGTTCAGTTCTTGAGGGCGTCGATCAGCGCAGCAGCCGCCAGAAGATCGCGCTTGCGGGCAGCCCGCATCTGAGCCGCCTCGGCATCCTCGCCCCATTGGGAAATGTTCCAGTCCTCGTCAACATGGGCTGCAATCCACCCCTCCTCCGGCGTCATCCGGCCGGCATCTATCGCCAGCGCGATCAGGGCGGAGCCAGTCAACGACGTCAACACGTGAAGCGCCGACAGGCGGAATGGCTCGTCGCGCATCTTCAAGTGGATACCGATCGCGGCGATCGCCTCGCGCGGCTGGTCGACATGCATGATGCCCTCGGCAAGCACGAATCGCGCGCCAAGCTGCATGCGCGCCCAATCGATGATCGGGTCCCAGGCTTCGTTCTGACGTTCGACCAGCCGGTCGGGCCCGCCGGCACGGTAACAGACGAGATCGGTGGACGAATAGCGCAGAATGTCCTCAAGCACCGCCTGGGTATCAGTCGCAACGCCATCGATCGCGGTGTTCGAAATCCGCAGGACCGGCATCGTGAACGGATCGATCTCGTCGATCTGTGCATCGAATTCGGCAACGACGAGCCGGGCTGCCGCTTCGGTCGGCAATGCTAACAAACCGCGGCCCGGCGTACGCACGGGCTTGCCATCGAGTTCGACGGCATAATGGCCGCTGTCCGCGTCGAGCCGCGCGGAAGCGGATTTGTAGAACCGCTTCGGCAAGGGTATCCGCATCTGCTTTTGCGCCCGCTTCATCGGGTTCAGGTCCGAAACAAATGGTGTTTCCAGATCGGTTGGGCGGTCGCGCATGGTCGATCCTCAAATTGCTAGCCTGGGGGAATGCGGCGGCGCACCGGCCGGTTGACGATGAAAAGGCCGACCGCGATCAGCGCCAATGCCGCGAATATGCTGATGGACAGCGGCTCGTTCAACAGAACGCCGCCGCATAGAACGCCGAAGGCCGGCGTCAGGAAGGCAAAGCTGGACAGGCCCGCGGCCGGATATGTCCGGATCATCCAGAACCAGAGAATATAGGTGAAGGCTACGACGAAGATCGCCTGAAAGAGCAAGGCACCGGTGGCAAGCGCCGACACCTCACGCAGGATCGGCCCGCCGAACGGCAACAGCGGAATCGCGACGATGACCGAGACGACGAGTTGGTAGAGCAGCGTCTTTTCCGGGCTTGCGTCCGACAGCTTCGACTTCTTGATGACGAGCGTGGTGCCAGCCCACAAGATGCCGGCAACGAGACACATGAGATCCCCGCGCAGCGCCTCCGCGCTCGGCAGGCTGAGCTGATCGAAGAAGACCAGGGCAACGCCAATAAAGGCTAGCACGAGGCCAAGGAACTTCGTTGTCGTGATCCGCTCGCCGAGCAGGAAATGGGCGCCGATCAGCACCCAGAACGGCATGGTGTTGATCATCAACGCGCCACGCGCGGCCGTCGTGTAATCGAGCCCGAAGAAGATCAGCACGAATTCGAGCGCAAACAGGACACCCGCCAACAGACCCGCCCACAGCGTCCCGTCCCGCTCGAACAGCCTGATGCCGCGATAGACGCACCAGCCATAGACGAGAACGCCGCCGATGCCCGCCCGGGCCATCGTGAGGAAGATGGGACCGTAGCCGGTGTTCGCAACCTTGATGGCGACCTGGTTCAGCCCCCACGAAAAGGTGAGCATCAGCATGACCACGACGGCAAAGCCGTCGATCGCGTCCCGCCGCTCATAGTTGGTGACGGTCGCCTCGGCCATGTCAGTCGTCCGCCGCGTTTTCTTCGAAACCGAGGAGGTTCCAACTCTGCTTCATGTGCGGCGGCAATTGCGCGGTGACGTCAATCTTGCCGCCGTCCGGGTGCGGAATGACGATGCGGCGCGCGTGCAGGTGCAAACGCTTCTGCATGCCGCCTGGAAAATCGTAGTTCTTGTCGGCCTCGAAATATTTCGGGTCCCCGAGGATCGGGCATCCAATATGAGCCGCATGGACGCGAAGCTGGTGTGTGCGGCCGGTATAGGGCTCCATTTCGAGCCAGGACATCGTCTGAGCGGCCTGCTCGACCACGCGGTAGAAGGAAACCGCGTGATCAGCACCCTTCTCCCCATGATCGGCAACGCGCATGCGATCGCCATCGATCGTCTGCTCCTTGACAAGCCATGTCGAGATCTTGTCTTCGCGCTTGGCCGGAACACCTTTCACAAGCGCCCAATAGGTCTTTTTCGTTTCCCGCGCGCGGAAGGCTTCGGCCAGCTTCATCGCAGCAAGCCGGGTGCGCGCGACGACGAGGACGCCGGAAGTGTCGCGGTCGAGACGATGGACAAGACGCGGTTTCTCGCCTTTTCGGCTGCGCAAGGCCTCAAGCATGGAGTCGACGCTGCGCGTGATGCCCGAGCCGCCTTGCACCGCAAGACCGGCCGGCTTGTCGAAGACAATGACCTTCTTGTCCTCATAAAGCGTCATCTTCGCCAGAACGTCACCATCGTCCTCGCCGCGCATCGTGCGCGCGGTCACGGGACCGGCCGTGCGGTCGACGGCCAGGGGCGGAACGCGGACCTGCTGACCTTCCTCCAGGCGCGTGTCGGATTTCACACGGCCGCCATCGACCCGAATCTGGCCGGAGCGCAGAAGCTTTTGCAAGGCGCCGAAGCCAAGCCCGGGAAAATGCAGCTTGAACCAGCGGTCGAGGCGCATGCCGGCCTCATCCTTTGCAACTGCGATCTGTTGAACGCCTGCCATTCTCATTCTCTTTTTTCGTATGAAGAGGCCCATAGCACCGCAAACACGTCGGCGCGAGGATCAAGCGTGTAATATGTTCAGCGGCCGCTCTGGCGCTCGGCGCGGAGCTTCTGCCAGTAATCGAGCCTTTTCCTGATCTCGCGTTCGAAACCGCGATCGGGCGGATCGTAGAAGTTCTGGCGACCGAGAGCTTCGGGAAAGTAGTCCTGCCCGGAGAACGCATCCGGCGCGTCGTGATCGTAGGCATAGCCTGAACCGTAGCCTTCCGACTTCATCAGCTTGGTCGGCGCGTTGAGGATGTGCTTGGGTGGCAGCAATGAGCCGTGCTCCTTCGCGGCCCGCATCGCTGCCTTGTAGGCCACGTAAACGCCGTTGGATTTCGGTGCGGTGGCGAGATAGACGCAAGCTTGCGCCAGCGCCAGTTCCCCTTCGGGCGAGCCCAGATAATCATAGGCATCCTTGGCAGCCAGCGTGATCGCCAGCGCCTGCGGGTCGGCAAGCCCGATGTCTTCAGCAGCCATGCGCACGAGGCGACGGCCAAGATAAAGCGGGTCTTCGCCGGCATCGAGCATGCGCGCGAGATAATAAAGAGCCGCGTCGGGATCCGATCCGCGCACCGACTTATGGAGCGCCGAGATCAGATTGTAGTGTCCGTCCTGCCCCTTGTCATAGACCGGCGCGCGGCGCTGGACGATACGCTGCAATGCTGTGGCGTCGAAGACTTCATCGCCTTCCGCCGCCCGCCAGATTTCCTCCGCCAAGGTCAGCGCCGCGCGGCCATCTCCATCGGCCATCCGCAGGAGCACCGCCCGCGCCTCGTCGTCAAGCGGCAAGGCACGCCCTTCGGCCGCTTCGGCGCGCGTCAGGAGCTGCGCGATGCTGTCGGCATCGAGCGGCTGAAAGGTAAGCACCCGGGCGCGCGACAGAAGCGCGGCGTTCAACTCGAAAGACGGATTCTCGGTGGTCGCTCCGACCAGCACGATGGTCCCGTCCTCCATGACCGGCAGGAAGGAATCCTGCTGGGCGCGATTGAAGCGATGGATCTCGTCGACGAAAAGCAATGTCTGCCGCGACTGACTTCGCCGCAGACGCGCGGCTTCAAACACCTTTTTGAGGTCGGCGACACCCGAGAAGATCGCCGATATCTGTTCGAAAGCGAGCCCCGTCTCGCCGGCCAGCAGCCGGGCAACCGTCGTCTTGCCGGTTCCGGGCGGGCCCCAAAAGACCATCGATCCCAGCGAACCGGAGCGCAGCATGCGCGTCAGCGCCCCTCCCTCGCCCGTCAGATGCTCCTGGCCGACCACGTCCGAAAGTTGCTGCGGGCGCAGGCGATCCGCAAGCGGCTGGCCGACCTGACGGGTCGGCTTGCAATCCTCATCGCTGCTGAAAAGATCGGCCAAGATTCCCGTCCCTCAATAGCGCAGCGCCTGGCGCAGCAAACGCCCGTCGCGTTCAAGCGTGAAGCGCCACCAGCGCGTCTGCAAGGAGGCAACTTCCTCGAGCTTCGCCGCATTGTCGATCCGCTCCCCATTGACTTCATGAACGATGTCGCCGCGACGCAAGCCAAGTCCTGCCGCATGCGAATCGCGATCGACATCCACGATCACCACGCCCTGCGCCCGTTCGCCCAGGCGCAATTGACGAGCAAGGCGCGGCGACAGGCCGGCGACGGTCGTCCCAGAGAAGGGGCTCGCCCCGGTGATCCTCGTTTGCCGCGTATCGGCGCCTTCCGGAGCGCGCGCAAGTTCGATCTCGACCGTTCGCTCCACCGACTGGTTCAGAACCTCGAACGTCGCTACCGCGCCAATGGTGAGCGTCGCCAGGCGATAGCCGAGGGCGTCGGGATGCTCGATCGGGCGCCCGTCCAGCGCTAGCACAACGTCGCCCGGGCGCAATCCGGCCCTGGCCGCCGGGCCGTCAGGGACAACATCGGCAACGATCGCGCCGCGCGCGCGCGCCAGACCCAGCGCCTCGGCGATCTGCGGCGTCACCAATTCGAATGTCGCGCCGACATAAGGCCGCTCAAAATAATCACCCCCGGCTTGCGCAGCCTCGACGACGGCGCGGACCATGTTGGACGGTATGGCGAAGCCGATGCCGATCGATCCGCCGGACTGGCTGAAGATTGCCGTGTTGATGCCGACAACCTCGCCGTTCATATTGATCAGCGCGCCGCCGGAATTGCCAGGATTGATCGCCGCATCCGTCTGGATGAAGAATCCGAAATCCGAAATCCCGATATGGCTGCGCGCAAGCGCCGAGACGATGCCGCCCGTCGTCGTCTGACCAACGCCGAACGGATTGCCGATCGCCAGGACCAGATCCCCCACTTCGAGCGCGTCAGAATCGCCCAGCGCGATCGACGGGAACGATTCGTCCGCCTCGACCTTCAGGACCGCAAGATCAAGCGATTCGTCCTTGAGCAGGATCTCGCTGGTAAACTCACGTCCGTCCGGCAGCGCGATCCGTATCTGGTCGGCGTCGCGTATGACATGATTGTTGGTGACGACGATGCCCGACCCGTCGACTATCACGCCCGATCCCAAAGAGGATTGCATGCGCGGCGGCATCTGACGGTTGAAAAACTGTTCAAAGAACGGGTCGCCCATAAAGGGCGAGCGCGCCCTCACCTGTTGCGAGGCATAGACATTGACGACGGCGGGGCCGGCTTGCGCCACCAGCGGTGCGTAGGACAATTGCACTTCGCCCTGGCTGAAGGGCAGCCGGCGCTCCAAGGCCGGCTTCGGCGCAGGCGCCCGTCCTTCCTCCTGCTGGCCGCCGCGCAGGCCGAAGAGGTCGAGCAAGCTGCGCGTTTCGCCCTCCTGCGCATGGACGAGGCCCACCGTGAGCGCCATTGCGGCCGCCATCAAACCCAACATCGATCGACGCATCGCGAATCCCTTGTCAGTCCGAGGCAGACTGTCGTGCCGGAATGTGCAAAATGGAAGGCCGTTGATCTTGAAACGCTGAAGGGGCCGTACGGCCCCTTCATGTTCGTTCCGGCGTACGGAAGTAGGCTTACTCGGAAGTCTCGTCCTTGGGGGCGGCCTTCTTCTTAGCCGCAGGCTTCTTCTCGGCCTTTTCGCCATCTTCCGCCTTGTCCGCGGCTGCCGCCTTCTTTTTCGGCGCTGCCTTCTTCTCGGCGGCAGGCTTGTCGGAGGACTCGTCCTCATCGTCCGCCAGAAGCTCGTCGCGCGTCACCTTGATGTCCTCGACCTTCACCTCGGCCAACAGGTGATCGACCACCTTTTCCTCAAACAGCGGCGCACGGATATTGGCCAGCGCTGACGGATTGTTGCGGTAGAAGTCATAGACTTCCTGCTGCTGGTTCTGCGGCACGCGGCGGATCTGGTCGAAAAGCGCGCGCTGCAATTCGTCGTCGGAAACCTGGACGCCGGCATTTTCGCCGATCTCGGCCAAAACCAGACCGAGGCGAACACGGCGCTCGGCGAGACGCTGATATTCGGCGCGGGCTTCATCCTCCGTCGTCTCTTCATCCGCAAAGGAGCGGCCAGCCTGCTCGAGTTCACGCGTGACCTGCGTCCAGATATTGTTGAACTCGGCATCGATCAGCTTGGAGGGCGCTTCGAACTTAAATTCCTCGTCAAGCGCGTCGAGAAGCTGGCGCTTGGCCTTTTGGCGCGTGATCGATCCGAACTGGCTTTCGATCTGTCCAGCGACGATCTCGCGCAGTTTCTCCGCCGATTCCAGCCCAAGCTGCTGCGCGACTTCGTCTGTCACTTCCAGTTCGCCGGGCTTGGCGACTTCCTTGACGGTGACGTCGAAGATCGCCTCCTTGCCCGCCAGATGCTGCGCACCATAGTCGGCGGGGAAAGTGACGTTGACCGCCTTCGTGTCGCCGGCCTTCATGCCCACGACCTGTTCTTCAAAGCCCGGGATGAATTGGTTGGAGCCGAGAACCAGATTGGCGTCCTCCGCCGAACCGCCGTCAAAGGCCTCGCCATCGATCTTGCCGACGAAGTCGATCGTCACGCGGTCGCCATCGGCAGCCTTGCCCTTCTTGGGCTCGTAGGTGCGGGCGGATTCGGCAACCTTCTTGATCTGCTCCTCGATCTCCTCCTCCGGGACGTCGTAGACCTGCCGGGTGATCTTGATGGCGGACAGGTCCTTCATCTCGATCGCCGGAATGACCTCATAGTCGATCGAGAACTCGAAATCCTGGCCACCGGACAGAATCTTCTCGGCTTCCTTCTCATCCTCGGTCATCACGACTTCCGGCTGCATGGCGGCCTTTTCGCCACGCTCGGCCAGGATGTTGCGCGGCGAGGAGGAAATGATCTCGTTCACGACTTCGGCCATGAAGGAGCGGCCATACATCTTGCGCAGGTGTTGAAGCGGCACCTTGCCGGGGCGAAACCCATTCAGGCGCACTTTGTCCTTCGCATCGGACAGCCGCTCCATCAACCTGGCTTCCATGTCCTCGGCCGGCACGGACACCTTGATCTGGCGCTTCAGCCCGGAATTGAGCGTTTCAGTAACCTGCATCAAAACTAAACCTTCTTTATCGCATGCTGCTGTCGCGACGGCGCGCTCAGCCTGCTGAATTCTTGTGCTTTTGAGCATCGGACCCGACATTCGAACCGACCGAGGCAACCAACGCTCGAACAAACAATCTCAAGGTGGCCGCTGGTGCGGGTGAAAGGACTTGAACCTTCACGACTTGCGCCACGGGAACCTAAATCCCGCGTGTCTACCAATTCCACCACACCCGCTTCACGAGCAACGAGCCCTTGAAAGCGGGTGGTCTATACCACCAGCCTATCATCGATCAAAGGAAATTTGCCCCTGCTCCGGGTTTCTCTAAAGTTTGCAACTCAGAACCACGGTTCGCGATAGATGGCGCGTCCGTCATGGAGAAGCGTCTTGATCTGTGCCGAACCCGCGTCATCGACGGCCAGCACGATCTCGAAGCGGTCCTGCCGCATGGCTTCCTCGATCGACCTGCCTTCGCCCTCGGGAACATAATAACGCTCAATGCCGTAAGTGACGTGGATCGTCTGCCCCGATCCCGGCTCTCGCAACACGATGCCGCGCAGGTCGATCTCATCGTCAAGTCGTTCTGCGACAGGAGGTTCGTCGAGCGCGGCGGTAGAGAGCGCGAACGAGCCGTCATCGCCGCGTGCCAGGCGCACATAGATCGAGCGGTCCTTGAGGCCGCCGTCGCCGGCACCGGCAATCATCGACCGATCGATGCGGGAAATCGGATAAGAGAGCACCACATAGTCGCCACGCAAGAGGTCGCGCGGATCGACCGGCTCGACGGCAAGTCGCACTTCGGTCCCGTCGCGAAGGATGTTCGCGCGGCCGAGGATCAACGATCCGAAATAGCCGACCTGCAGCGCTGCCAGGCCGAGGGCAAGGACAAGAATGCGGGCTGGTCGCTTCATGTCGGCAGCCCTTCCTGCGGACGGGGCGCGAGCTGGCGTTCAAAGTGGGTCACGAGGCGGGCGAAGAGAGCAAGCACGATCGCGGCAATGGTCAGGAAGCCAAACGTGCCGAGCATCGTGCCGACGGTCTGCACATAGATAAAGATCAGCTCGACCGCGAAGGCGGCATAGACGAGGCGTCTTACCCCAACGCTCTCCTTGCCGCCGAGAAACAGCGCCGCCGCCAGGCCGACGATCATCAGGCTGGCGATCATGATCAGCCCCCATCCTTCATGCCATTCGACATGGAGAAGAACGCCGGCCAGCAGAAAGTATCCGAGCATGGACAATGCGGGACCGGATCGGGGCGCCAGGCGTCCTTGCTCCATCCAGTCCACGCGGTTGGCCGCGGCGAAGCCGGATGCGGCCAGCGCCATGACGATGATCGGAACAGCGACGCCCCAGACCATGAAGAGGACGATCAGATAGACGCCGAAGGCCAGAAGGGCGAGATCTCGCGCGACGGGCACGCGGGTATGAAGCGAAGCCGCCCACCCTGCCGCGAGCATCAGCGGAAACAGGTGGCCGATCGGCGGCAAGTCGGCATCTCCCCAGCTTCGACCGGAAAGGAGAGCGAGAAGCCAGACAAGCGCGAGAATCATCGAGGCCATCGTCAAAGCGCGCGAGCGCAATGCGGCAGCCGACACGATCGCCGACAACCACCAGATGAGATAAAGCCCGCTCTCGCTGCCCGACAGATGGTACATCTGGCTGATCAATGCGATGCCGGCCGCGAAGGATGCCGAGCCGATCAACCACAAGGCATCGGCCAGGTAGCGTCGGCCAAGCGTCGATGCCCAGCCGCCAAGCCCGTTCGCAACTACCAAGACGGTCGTGATCAGGCCAACACGCGCAAGGCGCGGCATCGTTTCCCAATTGGACGCGATAAAGATCAGGAGCGCGGCCGCAAACAGCAGCGCCGACATCACAATCAGCACGCCGGAGACCGAGAATTGGCGACCTTGTTGGGCAACGTCCTCGCGCAGACGTTCGGCAGTCTCAGGGTCGATCAGACCGCGCCGCTTCCACTCTGCAATTTCGCGCTGCACAAGGCGGGTGTGTCTCGCCATGCCGGTTCCCTTCAAAGCCCCGTATCCTATGCCATCGAATGAGCGAACACGATGGCTGAAACGTGTCGCCGCCCTTGTTCCGCCACAGGCCTTAAGTGCCGTCAATGTTGCAATGCACAAACGCAATGGAGGCATGCAGAAAGCGCACTACCAACCGCGTCGGGCCGAGCCTATCTACGTCTTGCACCGGGGAACAGAACTGGTGCCCTGCAAGAATAACCGTTGGCATGAAGTGAGACCGAAATGAACCTGATCCGCAATTACCGCAATTGGCGCCGCTACCGCGACACTGTCAATGAATTGAACCGCCTGTCGACCCGCGAACTGAACGACCTCGGCATTGCCCGCGGCGACATCCCGTTCGTTGCACGCAAGGCCATCTAAAGAACTCGGCATCTCCGCTCGCCCATCTCCTCCCTGGGCTTGAGCGAGACAGACCGGCGACATCCTCCTCCCGTCGTCGGTCGCCTTCAAAATGACGCCCCGGTTCCTCCCCCGGCGGCGTCATTTTTTCATCTGCGTGCCATGCCACCCCGCCCAAGCCACTCCTCCAATGGCATGATGTCGGGCGGACCGCCTGCCGGCTCATACCAGCTATCGACCGCCCAGCGCTGACCGGATTTCTCCTGGATGACCGCGGTGGCGTGGAAATAGCGGCCGTCGAGGATCATGCCGCGCGTGACGTTGGGCAGGACGTCATGGTGCTTCAAGAAGCCGATGGATTTGAGGTAGCGCAGGAAGGTGCGGGTATTCGTCGACTCGTCGATGCAGTCCATCTGGCCGTGCTGCCCCGTCTGCGACAGATGCGAGCGCGCTTCGTCGGCGACACCAAGCTCCGCGGTGGTGGCATTTTCGAACAGTTGCACGGCCTTGCGGATAGCGTCCCGTTCGGCCGCGGCACTCGGGTTCCTGGCGAAAAGGGTTGTCAGGCGCTGCGTTTCCCGAGACGAGAACGTGACCTCCGTCTGCTTGCGGCAATCGAAGCCGTGGCAAACCGTCAGGCGGCCGTCCGACACGTTTGCGATCGCGTCATTGTAGTTCGACGAAACGGAAGTGCAGCCGCCGAGCAGTGCCGCCAGGGCGATTAGCGATGCAAGTCGTGCCAAGCCAGTCATGCGCTTTCGTAACACGGGGAAAGCCAACCGCAACCCAGCTTTGATTTGCAAAGCCGGCGGACGCGGATTATCTCGGTGCGATGAACATCAAACCCGTCCATGTCATCGGGGGCGGCCTGGCCGGCTCCGAAGCTTCCTGGCAACTGGCTGCAGCCGGCGTGCCCGTCATCCTGCACGAGATGCGGCCCGTTCGCGGAACCGATGCTCACAAGACGCAAGGTCTTGCCGAACTCGTCTGTTCGAATTCGTTTCGCTCCGACGACGCCGAGACCAATGCCGTCGGGCTCCTGCACGCCGAAATGCGGCTTGCCGATTCGCTGATCATGGCGTCCGGCGACGCTAACCAGGTGCCTGCCGGCGGCGCGCTTGCCGTCGACAGGGACGGATTTTCCGACGCCGTGACCTCGAAACTCGAAGCCCATCCGCTGATCACGATCGTCCGCGAAGAGGTCGAGGGGTTGCCACCCGCTGACTGGGACCAGGCGATCATAGCCACGGGACCGCTGACCGCCCCATCGCTCGCCGACGCCATTGCCACGGCGACGGGCGCGGATGCGCTCGCCTTTTTCGACGCCATCGCGCCGATCGTCTATTTCGACAGCATCGACATGGATGTTTGCTGGTTCCAGTCCCGCTACGACAAGGTCGGTCCCGGCGGCACCGGCAAAGACTACATCAACTGCCCGATGGACAAGGAGCAGTATCTGGCCTTCGTCCAGGCGCTGATCGACGGCGGCAAGACCGAATTCAAGGAATGGGAAGGCACGCCCTATTTCGACGGCTGCCTGCCGATCGAGGTCATGGCCGAGCGTGGCGTCGAAACGCTGCGCCATGGGCCGATGAAGCCGATGGGCCTGACCAATGCGCATGATCCGGCGGTGAAACCCTACGCCGTGGTCCAGTTACGGCAGGATAACGCGCTCGGCACGCTCTACAATATGGTCGGTTTCCAGACGAAGCTGAAATACG